>JAPLVM010000026.1 GCA_026397115.1 Patescibacteria group bacterium | reverse complement strand
TTGGCTGGTTAGAGAAATGTCGTAGGCTTTGGAAGAATTGTGAGCGTAAATTAAATACCAGTCTCAATATGGTGGTACTGGCTTTTATAGTACTTTTGCTCAGGAGATTATGAACAGGCTCTAACAAACCACTAGACACTGACCTGATGCACAAAGCATATTTTTGGGGAGAGGTGCGCAGAATAATGCACGATTTGTATCGCCGGAAATTTATCATCAAAAAACAGCAATCTTAATTTATTACCAATCAAAAAATGCCAAGTAAAAAATCAGTGAGTCCGGTTTCACTTTTTCCCGAAAAAACCAACACAGAAACAATAAATTCAGATATTAAGTTAAAAGCGAAGAAGAAAGTCAAAGAAGAATCAGGATCTAAAAAAGTTTCCTTTTATAACAAGTATGATCTCATCAGCCTGCTCATCAAATCAATCCGGATTGGAGATAAGGAACTGGCTATTCAGAGCTACTGGCTGATGAAAGAAGAAAACATCCCTGAATATTATATCGCCAAAAAACTCGTTCAATCAGCCTCAGAAGATTGTATTCTCCCCGAAGCCTTCAACTACGCAATGAATGCCTTTTTACTCATCAAGGAACTCAAGATTGAAGAGAATACATTGCAACGAGTCATTTTGTATCTGTGCCAAACCGAAAAGATATACCACACCGAAGAAGAGCATTACTGGGAACTGCGTAAAATCCAAATTCGAGAAAAAACTAAGCAAGATTACCAGCACAACAAGAAGCCATTGGAATTACCGGATTGGATTTATGATCAATATACTGCCAAGGGCTCAGCCCAAAAGAAAAGAGGCGATCAAATAGACAGAAGATTCTCCGGTGTTTATGCCGGCTCAGGACTTTTTTGCCGAGCCTGTTATCTCAAATACCAGTCCATAAAACCAAAACAAACCAGTAAGAAACAAGCCTACTGTAAACATTTGGAGCAATGCCAAAAAGAGAAAATCACTATTGATGATTATTTAACCAAACATAAGATCACCATTGATGAATTTTTAGACATAGACAATTCATAATTCAAACTCAATGAAAAAAGTCGCTATCTATGCTCGAGTCTCGACCGTTGATAAGGGGCAAGATCTAGACACCCAGCTCTTGCCTCTAAAAGAATATGTATCCAATCGTGGCTGGCAGATACACGAAATCTATACAGACCAAATCAGCGGTAGTAAGGAATCTCGTCCGGCTCTTAATCAGCTGATGAACGACGCCCATAAACGAAAATTCGATTGCCTCCTCGTCTTTCGTTTTGACAGATTTGCCCGCAGTACCAAACATCTCATCAACTCGCTGGAACTGTTCCAAAGCCTTAACATTGATTTCATCAGCTACAATGAAAATATAGATACTTCCACCCCAGCCGGTAAAATGATGTTTACCTTGATTTCCGCTTTTGCTGAATTTGAACGATCCATTATCGTTGAAAGAGTAAAAGCCGGCTTGGAGAAGGCTAGGATCAAGGGCAGGAAGCTAGGGAGACCGAGAGTGGAGGTAGATGTTAAACAGATATTAAATTTCAGAGAAAAGGGTTTATCTTTCAGGCAGATTGCCGAAAAACTGCATATTCCTCGTTCTACCTTGCAAAAATACGTTCCAGGATAAATATTACCCAGACTAAATTATCCAATATCTAAAGGAGCTCTAAACAGGCTCTTTTTATTGTTCTAGGGTGTCCATAAAACCCTCTGAAAATCAGTCTTTCAAACCCTTTATTTATCAATGGTATTTGATAGCGATTTACTGTCCTAAAAACATTTCTTTTATGGACAGGGATTATCATAATTCATTTTGCTCACGGCGTATTTAAAAGGTAAAATCAAATTAGAGTCTTTTTAATAATGTAATGAATAATTTTCAGTCCAAAGTTAGCCTGATCTGGAATATAGCGGAACTTCTCAGGGGAAGTTGGAAACGGCACGAATATCAAGATGTAATATTGCCTCTCACTGTTTTGAAACGGCTTGACGCTGTACTGGCCATTTCAAAAGAAAAGGTTCTTTCTAATTACAATCAGCATCACGGCAAAATAGATACCGACCCGATCTTAAAGGATATTACTAAAGTTGGCTTCTATAATGTTTCGCCATATGATTTTGAGAAATTGCTCGATGATCAAAAAGATATTGCCAAGAACCTGAGGAGCTATATCAATAGCTTTTCGGTAAATGTTCAACAAATCATTGAAAAATTTGATTTTGATAAGCATCTGACACGACTCGAAGGTGGAAATCTTTTGTATTTAATTATCAAAGAGTTTAACAAGATTGATTTGCACCCAGACACAGTCAGTAATAATGAGATGGGTTATATTTTTGAGGAGTTGATCCGAAAATTTTCCGAACAATCCAATGAGACGGCTGGAGAACACTATACTCCTCGTGAGGTGATTCAACTGATGGTCGAGGTAATGTTTACGATGGATAAGCCTTTACTGAAGAAGGAACACCTCATAAAAACGATTTATGATCCTTGTTGCGGAACAGGTGGAATGCTGGCTGTTTCTAAAAAATTCATTTTGGAAAATATTAACGACAAAATTGATATTTTTCTTTATGGGCAGGAACTTAATCCGGTAACGTATGCCATATGCAAGGCGGATATGCTCATAAAAAGCGAAGATGCTGACAAAATTAAGGGGGGAGAAAAAGATAACAACAAAGCCAGCACTCTTTCCAATGATCAATTTTATGATAAAAAGTTTGATTATGTACTTTGCAATCCGCCGTATGGAGTAGATTGGAAGAAAGATGAGGAAGTGATAAGACTAGAAGCTTCTAGGGGCTATGCAGGAAGATTTGGAGCTGGTACTCCTCGCACTTCCGATGGGCAGTTATTGTTTCTGCAACATATGATTTCCAAAATGCGAAATACCACTGACGGCGGAACTCGTATCGCCGTTATTTTCAATGGTTCGCCTCTATTTACCGGAGACGCTGGAAGCGGAGAGAGTGAAATTCGTCGTTGGATACTAGAAAATGATTCGCTCGAAGCGATCGTAGCACTACCTGATCAGCTTTTTTATAATACTGGTATTTCCACTTATGTTTGGTTTCTCACGAATCGTAAGCCGAAAGAACGCCAAGGGAAAGCCCAGCTTATTGATGCTCGGACATTTTTCAAAAAAATGCGTAAAAGCCTTGGCAATAAACGTCACGAAATCGTAGAAGAAGATAGACAACGTATTGCTAGGCTGTATCTTGATTTTAAAGAATCCAAATACAGTAAAATTTTTAAAACCACTGACTTTGCTTTCCGGCAAATTACAGTGGAAAGACCGCTTCGGCTTAACTTTCAAGTAAATGAGGAAAGGTTGGCAAGAAGAGATTTTGGAGGATCGTGTTTAAACAGCGAAGAAAATCCTGCCGAATATGACTTAAGGAGTGCCAAAGAAGATCAAAGAATATCCAAAATTTTGGAGGCCATAAAATCAATTGGCGATAAACTTTATAAAAACAGGGATGAATTTTTACGGGATTTTCACAATGCACTAAAAAGAAGCGGAATACAAATAGTTAAAGGTCAGCTCGATTCCGAATGCCATATTTTGGCGACAGAACAAAAAATGATTATCAAGGCGCTTTCCGAGCAGGATGAAGAAGCTGATATTTGCATAGATAGTAAGGGTAATCCTGAATCGGATTCAGAGTTGAGAGATACGGAAAATGTGCCGTATGACCAGGATGTTTATGAATATTTTGAAAAAGAAGTAAAGCCTTATGTGCCGGATGCTTGGATTGATGAAAGCAAGCGGGATCATAAGGATAATAAAGTGGGCAAGGTCGGTTATGAGATACCGGTAACTCGATATTTTTATGAATATACTCCGCCTCGGGCATTGGAAGATATTGAGAGGGATATAGAGAAGGTGGAGAATGAATTGTTAACATTTTTAAAAAAATTATAATGTCAAAAAATAATACAGGGGCTCGCGCTAAAGCGTCTGGGATACTTACAGGAGCCGTTGGAGGAATTTTATCTTGTAATCCGGTATCTGGATTTTGTTGGAGTATATGGAAAGAGGGACAGGACGCAAAATGGAAATATCGGGTAGAAGAATTTATGGATTATGTTTCAAAAGGATTATCTGCTGACTTATTGAAAGATGAACAATTTCAAGATGGGTTAGCTCATCTGTTTAAGGCATTTGTTCAACAAAGGCACAAGGAGAAAAGAGAGTACATAAAAAATATTTTTACACATTTTTCCTATGCAAATGATAAGGCAAACTTTGAATTAGAAAGGTTAATTGATATCGTTGAAAAAATATCTATCAATCAAGTTATGATCTTAGCAAGAATCTATAACGGCGACTTTTTAAGCGGAAAAGGAATCCAAGAACTCGAAATTTTAGGAATGCAATACTGTGATTTAAAAACACTGGAAAATTTGGGAATAGTGCTAGTCGGAGAAAGTGTAATCAACAGTCAAGAACAGCCTAATTTTTCATTCAATCCAGGTCATCATTCCCATATATTTATAAAGACTGAAAATGGATCATTTGCCTGGAAAAATATAGTTACAACTCCTTTTGGGGAGCAATTTATACAATATATTCAAAACTTATGAATCTTCAAAAACTCTCGCTATCGGCTTATTTGCTTTTAAGATCCTGGGAGAAGGAAGACAAAAGGCTTTTCCGTAAATTCCGCCAGCAAGAAGGCGCAATGGAGATCATCAATGCTCTGGCTGAGATGATCGCGCAAGCAGAATCGGAAAAAATACCGGAAACTTTAATTCACTTTTAAACGTTATTATTTATATTTTTATTATCAAGTTGTGATCCAAAAAATCACTGTCCAAGGACACTCTATCGCTGTCATTACAACAAAAAACGATGATTACATATCGCTTACCGATATGCTCAAGGCTAAAGATGGCGAATTTTTCATTTCAGATTGGTTAAGAAATAGGAATACCGTTGAATTTCTCGGTATTTGGGAAAAAATTAACAATCCAAATTTTAATTATGGCGAATTTGCCATAATTAAAAGTCAGGTGGGATTGAATAGTTATAAAATCAGCGTAAAAGAATGGGTAGAAAAAACAAATGCGATTGGACTTACGGCAACTGTCGGGAGATATGGAGGTACTTATGCTCATAAAGATATCGCCTTTGAGTTTGGGATGTGGATTAGCCCTGAATTTAAAATATATTTGATCAAAGAATTTCAGCGGCTCAAGGAAGAGGAAAGCGAACGGCTTGTTTTGGGCTGGGATATGCGAAGGATGCTCGCCAAGATCAATTACAAAGTGCATACGGATGCTATCAAGGCTCATATTGTGCCAAAACTTACAGCTAAGCAAGCAGAGTTTGTATATGCCACCGAGGCGGATGTATTGAATAAGGCTCTTTTTGGGCTGACTGCCAAGGAGTGGCGGGATAAAAATTCGACAAAGGATGGGAATATGCGAGATTATGCTGATGTGGCGCAGTTGGTGTGCCTGGCTAATTTGGAATCTTTGAATGCTGAGTTTATCCGGCAAGGGCTTCCGCAAGGGAAAAGGTTGTTGATGTTGAATGAGATTGCAATTATGCAAATGCGGTCTTTATTGGAAAATCCTGTTGTTAAGAAATTGAAATAATGAATAGAGTAATATTGAAAAAGGAGCATAAGCGGTATGATGGGTATAGGGAAACGGGGTTGCCGTGGATTGGTGAAGTGCCTGAGGGTTGGAGTATTAGAAAATTAAAGTTTTGCTCAAATATTCAATTTAGTAGCGTTGATAAACATATTTTTGATGATGAAAACGAGGTTTCTGTTTGCAACTATACTGATGTTTACTATGGCGAGATTATTTCAGCCTCTGAAAATTTTCGGCAGGGTTCTTGTACTCCAATTGAGTACAAGAAATATCGAATTAAAAAGGGCGATGTAATTATTACAAAAGACTCGGAAAGTGCCGATGATATTGCGATTTCTGCCTATATTGAAAAAGACTTTGAGAATGTAGTTTGTGGTTATCATTTGGCTTTGATTCGCACATCATCAAAAGATTTATATGGAAAATTTTTGTTTCGTTTTTTTCAAGCTGATAGAACGAGAAAATATTTTGAACTCAATGCAAATGGGATTACTAGATTTGGTTTAGGAAAAGCAAAAGTTGAAAATCTATTCGTCCCAGTACCACTAATGCAAGAACAAACCGCCATTGCCAACTACCTTGATGAAAAAACCGCCCTGCTCGATCGCACAATTAAAGCTAAGCGAAGGCAGATTGATCTTTTGAAAGAAAAACGAACTAGCTTGATAAATCGGGCGGTGACAAAGGGGATAGATGAAATTTATAATATTGAAAAGCTTAAACAGGTTCTACTTGATAATGAAAAATACAAATCTAGAGGCGAAAGAAATTTAACAAGCAAAATATCGCACGGACTTAAAGAGATATACCCTGAGTATGAATCCGATATAGAGCAGGAAAAGTGTACGAGAGAGAGACCAGATATAGTTTTACATCAGCCTGGAAATAATAAGAAAAACTTCATTGCTTTTGAGGTGAAAATAGATGCATCCTCGAAAGATGCTCAGGATGATATTGATAAATTGAATCGATTGATGCTCAATCATTATGATTATGAATATGCTATTTTTGTCGATTTTGGTAATAAAAAAGGTTATCAAGACAACATTAATCTTGGTAATGTAGGCTATATTCAAGTTTATAATGGTGAAATTATTAAATTTATTAAGCCTAAGCGTCATATGAGGGATAGCGGGATTGAACGGATTGGCGAGATACCAAATGGATGGGAAGTAAAAAAATTGAAATATAGCGCTGCAATTTGTAACGGAAAAGAATATAAAGACATTGAGATTGACGAAGGTGGATATCCCGTTTTTGGCTCTGGGGGAGAATTTACAAAAGCAAATACCTTCATTTACAACAAACCATCTGTTCTTTTGGGGAGAAAAGGAACCATAAATAAACCATTGTTTATAGATCGACCCTTTTGGACTGTCGATACTATGTTTTACACAAAAATTTTTTGTAAAACTTGTCCAAAATTTTTTTACTATCAATGTCTCGCAATTGATTTTGATAAATATCAATATGGATCAGCTATACCAAGTATGACCCAAGGAACATTATCAAATATCTATTTTTCTACACCAAATTTTGAAGAACAAGAAAAAATCGTCGATTACCTTGATTCAGAAATGCAAAAAATCGATGAAACGATTGCCTTGATTGAAAACTCAATTACTCTTCTTGACGAGTATAAAACTTCTCTGATTTCCAATGCGGTTACAGGGAAAGTAAAGATTTATTAATTTTTTATTTAAATATGAAGTTTCAATATTTTACCTACTTTCTGGATCCGCTTAGCCAGCAATCCTTATTTCCTGATACGAGAGATAAAAATGAGATTTTTCAGAAAATTATGAGTAAAAAAATGGAATATCAAAATGGTACATCAAATCTAGTTTATGTTTGTCACAATAACTCTGAGGGCTTACTTCACGGCAAATTAGGGAAAAGATCTTCGATTAGAAGAAATTTTCCATCAGATAATGATTTTATAGAGGAATTAGAGACAGATTATCCAAACTGCAATATTTTATTTAATTTTAGTAACAATCCCGAAACGGGACAAAAAATTGCCTTTGAGTATAATTCTTCTGTATTTAGATTTCCAGAGAAACAGCTAAAAGCACTAGAAAAAAATATAAATACCCAGCTGTTTATTAGTGGCTATGCGTTGTCGATCCATCCAGTCGTCGATCAAAAGGAATTTTGGGAGCTAATACATCAACATCAAGGAAGGATAGAAAAACTTACATTTTCTTACGCTGTTCCCAATCTTTTTAATTTGGAGACGGCCTTATCTGAAGATTTGAAATCATCAGGGAAGAAGTATGGCATTACAAATGCTTCAATAGAGCTAGAAAATAAGGGTGGTCAATTACTTGTTCCTAGTGACGATCCATTTATAAACCAGAGTGCTGAATACACTGGAAAAGGTGGTGGTGAATATAGATTGAAGGTAAAGGGTATAAAAACTGTAATCAGTAGCGGAAAAAATGTAAAAACGAAAACATTTGAGGGAATTGAACTCGCGACAAATGATATGGAATCTTTTAAGGAAATAGCAAAAAATATTTTTAGTTAATAAAATGATAAAGCTTCTCAGAATAATAACTTTCAATATCTTCCTGGGCATATTATTCACCTACACAGGAGAAATGGGTAACCCTCAATTTTTGAGTGTTTTCTTAAATAGTCAAATTCTGCCAATAAGTGCAACTATTGTTGGATTTAATATTGCAGGAATAATTTTTCTTATTGGGCACTTATTACAACTCAGAGGAGATTTTTCAAATACTAAAAAAGAAATAATGCACAACATTTATCTCGTAGGCATACTATTTTTAGTAATTTTACTATTGTTATTGATAAATCCTGTACCGACTAAAAATATGTATTGCGATTTTGCATTCAAATCAACGATAATGACATTATTCTTTTTCCAGATATATGCGGTTTATGAGATAGTAAAAGCTGTCTTTACCATAGAACCTAATCGATAACTTATATCAATCAATAAACCGGAGATACGACTTCGAAAGGTATGTTGAAGACATAAGTTTCTTAATCCCTAGCTTATTTGGGGAGATAAAAGTTATTAATTATTTATTTTTTATATGGACATATTTACTATTATTTCTAGAATAGCCGAAACAATCATAGCTATAGTGATAATTACATCTCCTTTATGGGGATGGATTGCGAAAAAATGGATCGAAGATCGTATCAGAATTTCTGCCGAGAAGGGGCTTGAAAAATACAAAAGTGAACTTGGCAATAAAAGTTCTAAAAATATACAACTTTGGCTTCATCAAAAAGATTTGATGCTTAATTTTGTAGATTTTTTAGAAAAAAAAGTTTTCTTTAATAAAGATTTGGATACGAGCAAGCCAGATTATGCAGAGAAATGTCAGAAAATAAATGACGAGATGAACTTATTTTATGGAAAATTATATTTGTTGCTCGATACAAATATCCTCCGACAAATCAACAAACTCATAACAGGAGCAGTTACTGACGTGCAAAGATACTATTTTTATAAAGAAATTAGGATACATCTTCTTAAATTGCTCTATCCAGAAATAACGGATTTTGATAAAGAATGTCCTTATGTAGAGGTAGAGGTGGATAAGCCATTTTTAATGCAAGGAGAAAAAAGAGCAAAAACATTTGATGAGCTCAAGGAAGTCTTTCCTTTTATTGAGCAGGGAGAACCGTCAATGAATAATAAAGAAACCTATAAGGCCCTAGCACTTTTCGCTTCTTCAAATTAATTTTTGATATTTTATGTCAATCAATATTCGAAAATCAAATTGCCAAAAACGTGATGAAATTTTAATTTTTGAGGATTACAAAACCTTCCCAGTTTCCGATACAGAGGAAGGAAAGGCGAGAATAATTAAAGATTCATTGTTAGAAAAGTTTGACACTGTAAAAAATGATGAAGAGCTTCAATTATTACAAAATAGATATAATCAATTTGATAAATTGTATGTTAAATATTCTTGTACTTATGATTCCGACTCTCATCGAGAAATACAAGAAAGCATTGAGATAATTTATCAAAAAGTTAAGAACTATCTTGATCGTGGCTTCAAGAAAAAATTTCAAAAGAATTTTTCAGAAAGATTATGGGAAATGTATTTAATAAACTTTTTTATCGAAAAAAAATTTGATATTGAAGATCGGATCGCTGATAGTGGTCTATGATGGATATGTTAAGGACAGTGGTATAAGAAAAGGTGATTTTTTTGTTATTGCAATTTGTTCCGATTTCGAAGACTTTGATGAAAGATGTATTTTAAATACACTTTTTTCTTTAGGAAAAACTATTTATAGAAGAAGTAAAAATGGCAATCTAGAAGGTCCTTTTTATGAGTATTGTCCATCAATTGAAAAACATAATGGGGTTGATATTTCAACAAACATTTTTGAATCTGATGATTATAGAAATTTGAGTGGTATTATATACAGTAGCCGTAGAGTAATTGATATCATAGATGATTCTAAATGGAAAGATTTTTATTTTTGTTTCAACCCAAAAGCAATTAATCATCTTGAAAGAATGGATTTTAATTTCTGTCGCCATATTTATAAAAAAAATGGTCTTGTTTCAATGAAAATTTGTGATTCATAATTTATCATCTCTAAAATGCCCACCAACACCCAAGAATCCGGCTTCGAAACCTACATCGAGAATTTTCTAACCTCTCAAAACAGCTATGAAAAACGCAAACCCACTGACTACGACAAAGAATTTTGCGTTGATCGCCAACTCACCCTGAAATTCATCAAAACCACCCAACCGCAAGAATGGGAAAAACTGCAAGATCAGCAAGGCAGTTTTGCCGAAGACAAACTTTTCAAAAGGCTGAATGAGGAAATCAAAGCCAGAGGATTGCTGGACGTATTTCGACACGGAGTCAAAGACAATGGCTCAGAGTTCGCACTTGCTTTTTTCAAGCCCAACACCAGCTTTAATACCGAGACCCAAGCCCTTTATGAGGGAAACATTTTCAGCGTCATCCGAAAGGTTAAATATTCAATTCGCAATGAAAACTCTATTGATATGGTGCTTTTCCTAAATGGTTTGCCGATTTTTACTACTGAACTCAAAAATCAATTCACCGGACAATCAGTTCAAAACGCTCTCAGGCAATACAAGACGGACCGAGATCCAAATGAACCACTTTTACAATTCAAACGCTGTCTCACTCATTTTGCCATAGATACCGATGAAGTTTATATGGCCACTAAACTGGCAGGAATTAAAACTTTTTTCTTGCCGTTCAATAAGGGAAATGAAATGTCTGTTGGTAATCCTCCTGCCAAAAACAGGTACAAGACCGAATATATGTGGGAGGATATTTGGAAAAAAGATACTGTACTTGATATTATCAGCCGTTTCTTATGTTTACAAAAAGAAGAAAAACTTGATGCACAGGGCAGAAAGCAAATCAGTGAAAAGCTCATTTTCCCACGTTATCACCAGCTTGATGTTGTTCGCAGAATCATTGCTGATACACGTGAAAAAAGTGCTGGCAAAAATTATCTCATTCAGCATAGTGCCGGATCAGGCAAATCCAACTCTATTGCCTGGATTGCTCATCGTCTGGCAGACTTACACAATGATGCAGATCAAAAAGTATTTAATACGGTAGTGGTTGTCACGGATCGCCGGATACTGGATAAACAGCTTCAAGATACCATAGCTCAGTTTGAGCAAGTGCGAGGCGTAGTTAAGAAGATTGATAAGAAAAGTTCTCAGCTGAAAGAGGCGCTTGAAGACGGCGAGAAAATTATCATTACTACCTTGCAGAAATTTCCGGTAATCGTGGAAGATATGGGTAAATTGATTGGCAAGAAGTTTGCCGTCATTATTGATGAAGCTCATTCATCCCAGACAGGCGAAAGCGCCAAAAGCCTCAAACAAGTATTGGGTGATGAACAGGAAGAAGACGCTTTTGAAAACAGCGAGGATTTTATTCTGCGTCAGATGAAAGCCCGAGGCAGGCAAGGTAATGTGAGTTTCTTTGCTTTTACAGCTACGCCTAAACAAAAAACTTTGGAGATGTTTGGTGAGAAACAATTTGATGGTAGCTTTCATCCATTTTCCGTGTATTCGATGAAACAAGCCATTGACGAAGGTTTTATCCTGGATGTATTGAAAAACTACACTACCTACCAGATGTATTTCAATCTGCTCAAGAAAGCTCAGGATGATCCTGAATATAAAAAGAAAAAAGCTCAACGACTAATGGTGAATTTTGTCGGTAAGCACGAGGCAACCGTCCGGAAAAAGATTGAAATTATTGTGGATCATTTTTGGAGAAATATTCGCAGTGAAATTGATGGCAAAGCCAAAGCAATGATAGTGACCCGTTCTAGACTACACGCTGTCCGTTTCAAGAATGAAATGGATAAATATCTAGCCGAGAAAAACTTACCTATTAAAGCCATAGTAGCTTTTTCAGGAACAGTCAGAGATGGGAATTTGGAATATACAGAAGCTCAGATGAATGCTTTTCCTGAAAACCAAACCCAAGAAGTATTCAAAGAGGATGAGTATAAATTCTTGATCGTAGCTGAAAAATTCCAGACAGGATTTGATCAACCATTATTAACGGCAATGTATGTGGACAAGAAACTTTCCGGTGTAAATTGCGTGCAGACATTATCACGATTGAATCGTACTCGTCCGGATAAAGAAAACACTTTTGTATTGGATTTTGTGAATGATGTCGAAGACATCAAAGAAGCTTTCCAGCCGTATTATATGACAGCTATCCTTTCCGAAGCTACTGACCCGAACATTTTGCACGACTTGCAACGAGATATTCTGAATTACAAGCTTTTCGACGAACGAGAAATTGATGAATTTTGTAGAATGTATTTCCGAGAAGTATCTCCGAGCGAGCTAAATAGTTTTCTCGATAATATCATCCCTCGTCTCAATGAGCTGGAAAAACAGGATCAGCTTGAATTTCGCAAAAAAGTCGGCGAGTATATCAAAAAATATGCCTTTATTTCACAGATAATTTCTTTTGCTGACACCAGCTTAGAAAAGCTGTATATTTTTCTCAGATTGTATCGCCGTAAACTGCCGATAATTGAAGAAACATTGCCTTTGGAAGTGCTTGATTCAGTCGATTTGGAATCCATTAAAATTCCGAAAATTGGAGAATGTTCAATTGCCCTAGAAAATGAGGATGGGATACTTGAACCGATTGCCGGACGAGACAGAGGTAAAAATGAGGATGAAGACAAGATGCTTTCGGAAATTATCAAAGAAGTGAATGAGCGTTTTGGCACTGACTTTAGTCCTGAAGACCGAGTGATTTTAAATAATCTCTCTGAGAGGCTGATGAATCATAGCGCCCTTTCAGGGGCGATCAATAACAATAATTCCAAAGATGCTGTAAAGGTAAAATTTGATGAGGTGTTTTCTCAGGAACTCATATCTATGTTTAAAAGTAATTTTGATCTTTATAAAAAACTTGATTCCAACAGCGATCTAAAAGAATACGTGAATAATAGAATGTTTGAATTTATTTTGAAAAAGGTTAAGTCTGATAAGAAATAAAGCCGGATTCAAGCTTTTAATATATTCGAACCAATTCTTATTACTTTTAGGTCTTAAATCCTCGCCATAAGGCGGCAAATGCCTCATACGAAGTCTTACGAATAAACAATCAATGAATAATACGCCACGAAAGAAACGGGTTGCCTTGTATATACGAGTCAGCACATCAGAACAAGGTGAAAAATATGGACCAAGCCTGCAAAGGGAGGCTATGTTGCGTTGGCTTGAGTTTAATCAGGATAAATATGTACTGAATCAAGAAAAACATATTTACGAGGATATAGATTATTCAGGAGCTTCAAACGTAGATGAAAGAGAAGCCTTGCCTAGACTTTTTATGGCTGCCGAGAAAAAAGAGATTGATGTAATTGTTTGTTGGAAATTGGATAGATTTTTCCGTAGGACTATGTATCTTTTGGAAGCTATTGAAAAATTAAAAGGATATGGAGTCGGTTTTATTTCTTCATCTGAGCCAGGTATAGATACCACCAGCACAATGGGCAATTTTATGATTGGATTATTGGGGATATTAGCTGAAATGGAGCGTAATAATCTTTTGGAAAGAACAGGCGAGGGTAAGCAATCAGCCGCTCGAGCCGGTAAATGGGTTGGAGGAAAATATCCTCCCTATGGCTATGATATTAATCCAGAGACTAAAAAAATGACCATCAATGCGATTGAGGAAAAGATTGTGAGACAAATATTTGATTGGTTTGTGAATGATGATCTGACTACCTATGAAATTCAGCAAAGACTAAACAGTATGAAAATTCCTACTAAATCGGATTCGAAAGAGATTGAATTAAAGAAAAAGGGTCGAATGAAAAATAAGAGTTTCCGTTCAGTCAATCCAGAAAACTTTTGGAATGAAAGTACTGTTCGTAAAATTTTGAAACAAGAAGCTTATACTGGAACTTATTATTACAACAAAAAAAGTCATAAAAAGGATCCCGATACCGGAAAGAAAAAGGAAATTAAAAACGCTAGAGATAAATGGTTACCGATTTCTTGTCCTCAAATTATTGATCATCAAATATTCGCTAAAGCTCAGTCTATTCTCGGTGAAAATCAAAGATTGGCTATCAGAAACAGTTTTAGAGACTATCTATTATCCGGCAAGATCATTTGCGGAAAGTGCGGAGCAAAATATGTTGGTTATACGCAGAGTAAAATTAAGCAAAAAAATGGAATCAAAAAAATATCCGGAGAATACTCACAGTATCGTTGTCGGAAAAATAACAAATCATTATCTGCTGAACAATGCACTAATCGACAAATATCAGGAACTATACTTGAAGATACTATTTGGAGTAAGATAGTTGATTTTCTGAGTAATCCAACCAAATTTATCAATCAAATCGATAAACAAACTAGGAAAAGACTAGATCTAGACAAATTGCAAAGACAGAGATTGGAGATAGAGAAAAAGAAATTGTCTTTAGCTGGGCAAAAAGCTAGGATCATAACCCTTTTTGAAAGCGGTTATGAGTATCAAGGCGATGGTGAATTGGACGCCAGGATGAAAGTAATTGAACGAGAAGAAATCCAATTAGCCGGACAATTAAATGTTATTTGCGGACAACTTTTAGATGGAGAGCAAAAGGCTCAAAGATTGCTTTCAGCTAAAAAGATAGCCAAACAATATCACAAAGCGCTAGACAATCTGGATTTCCAAACCAAGAAACAGATCACCCAAACCCTAGTAAGACAAATAATCATCCTAGAAGATAAAATAAGAGTGGAATTTTTGATTGAAAATCCAAAAAAAACCGATAAAAATAATCAAAATTCGGGAAATTCCGGTCATAACGCAAAAGTTAGTAACCAGTTAATCCCTTGTGGTGCCGAGAGGCAGAATCGGACTGCCGACACCGGGTTTTTCAGACCCGTGCTCTACCACTGAGCTACCTCGGCGAAATAACAAATTAACAGCTAACAAATAACTAACTAGCAGGATTATTTTCACATAAATGGAAGCTGCACGCAAATCAATATGCTAAAATATACTTGTTTTAATGCTATCAACCATGAAGTTAGCCACATTATGCTATATCAAAAAAGACGGTCGCACGCTGATGATGCATCGTGTTCGTCGCCGTGAGGTGGTGAATGCCAAATGGAACGGGCTGGGCGGGAAAGTTGAGGAAGGTGAGACGCCTGCTGAGTGCTTGGCGCGTGAGGTATATGAGGAAAGTGGTTTAAAAATACAAAATCCTAAACTAAAGGGATTGCTAACTTTTCCTCATGGGACTGGCAAAAGTGACGCTTGGCATGTATTTGTCTTTATTGTTAATCAGTTTACTGGTCATGTGAGAAAGCCTGAATTAGCAGAAGATTCTTTACAATGGGTAGAGAACAAGAAATTGCTGGATTTGCCGCTGATGGAAGGCGACCGAATTTTTATGCCATATCTTGATCAGCCAGGTTTTTTCATGGGTAAATTTGTCTATGCTGTAGATGGAGAGTTGAAAGAATACGAAATTAAAAATCATCAATGAGCAATATCGAACGCAAAGATCGAATAGCCGGAGTCATCATTGAGCAACTTGCTGGAATTCTTTATCGAGAGTTTCCACAATATATGCTCAAGATAGCTGTCACACGGGTCGTGATGTCTAAAGATATCAGCACTGCCAAGGTTTGGATAGATATCCGTGCTGACAATCATGAACAAATTCTAAGGAAAGTTATTGCTGCGCGCGGGCGTATTCGTCATCAGCTGTCGCAAGTTTTGGCTGCTTATACTTGTCCGGAGCTGTTTTTCATCCGCGACGAAAATCCAGATTATGTGAGCAGAATCGATGAGCTGATTGCTAGGATTCATGCGGAAAAAGAGAGATTTTAATTTAAAAACTGACAACTGTCTGGTGACCCCACGGGGAATTGAACCCCGGTTTGCGCCGTGAGAGGGCGCCGTCCTAACCGCTAGACGATAGGGCCATAATATAACAGTTGACAGTTAACTATTAACTAGCAAGCGGGGCTATTTTAAAATAAGTCCGAGCTTAAGACAAGGATTATCGCCAAAAACGAATCATCTTATATTCGGAAATCACTCGCAACAGCTTTCAATTTTTCAGGTTTCATAACTTTTCCAATCCAATAAGCGGCAGCCCCAATCATAGCCGCATTATCAGTACAATAAGAAATTTTTTCAGGAAAACGAAATATTGGCGCCTGACGTGGAAATTCGTGCGCTATTTCTTCAGTTATCTTACTTCGCAATCTTGTGTTAGCAGAAACGCCCCCAGCCAAATGTATCTCTTTTGCCTTCCACTTTTTCCCAGCAACAACCAATTTGCGAGCCATAACTTCACATACTGCTTGCTCAAACTCAAGAGCAATATAAGGCTGATATTTTGCCAGTGTTTTTTTGGTCACTTTTTTACCGCACAAATCTTCAACTAAATAGCGCACAGCAGTTTTGATTCCGGAAAATGAAAAATCAAAATTCATTGGTTTGCCGATTTTCTTCTCCCACTCTTTATCCAGCCACGCCCTTGGCAATTTATTAATTTTTATATCGGTTTTATTCGTAGCCAGCATCGCGGCTTTTGAAATAGCAGGTCCTCCAGGATAGCCTAAATCAAGTAGGCGAGCTACTTTGTCAAAGGCTTCGCCCGCAGCATCATCCAAAGTTTCGCCAAGCAGTTTTCGCTCGCTGTGACTTTTAATCAAAACAAGTTCATTATGTCCACCAGATACAGTTAAACAAATTATTGGAAAATGAATTTTTCTTCCTTTATGATCGG
>JAPLVM010000088.1 GCA_026397115.1 Patescibacteria group bacterium | reverse complement strand
TTTCGTAATCATTCTCCGCCAGAAAATCAGCCGTCACTCTTCTCGCAGGGGCAACTTGAAAAACTGGGGTCTTTTTAGAAATATCTTTTTGCGAGATAGATTCAACCATCCCATTCCTACCCTGTTCATTGTCAAAACATTTTTGTCCTTTCTCTAAAATAACAAGACCAGGTGAAAACTCGGCGATTTTCGCCCCTCTTGCATCGTTAAATACAGTTCCGCTGATAGTCCACGAATCAGGGTATTCTATGGAAAATGGAAGATATTCATTTTCATTCAAATCCAGGTAGGAATAGTCTTGCCAATTATCCGTCAAAAATGCCAAATTTCCATTTGATTTATATTTTTTCCACCCTATACAAATAGTATCACCATTATTAACACAATCCGAATCTTCCTTTTCTATTCTATTAGAAGATTGCTTCAACGAAATTATTTCTTGCCCGATTCTCTTGTTCTCTAGGCTAAGAGACGATATTTTCTGTCGGCAATAAATGCTGATTCCTATAGCTAGTATTAAAGCTATGGACAGCAGTATAGTAGCGACTTGCCATCCTTTTCTTGCCATAAGATTTATGGATTGGTGATCAATTTGATTCTGATATAGATTGTAGGCAGTTTATCATAGATTAGTAGATATTACAAAATCTTGGCTGCCCTGCCTTGAGGCAGTCCGAATGTATTTTAGCCAAGAGGCAACTTACTCGAAATTCGCCAGCTACAACATTGGATGAGACCTACCTTGTTTTTTGATGCTTTTTAAGCTAAAATAAATAGATTTAAAAAAAATTAAACCAATTCTATGAATTTATCAGTAGGACCAAGGGAAATCCCTAAAAGACGAAAAGATTATATAGATACAGAAAAAGCTGCCGATGATGTTTTAAAGCCAAGTGACACAACGGGTGAAAAAAAAGAAAACATAGAAGTTTTTCGAGAGCATCAAACACCTGCGCATGTAGAATTACAAGCTGCTTTTATAGGTCGAAATTTAGATAAGGTTAAGGAAATCGGAGCTTCGACATTGGACTCTCTAGTATATGAAGGAGATAATTTTCCTTCAGAGGATCAACAAATATCTTCGGCCTGGGTTTATAGAATCATGATTTTGAAGGCGCAAGAATTGGGTGAAGAAAACTCTGACAAAAAAATTCTTCCGTTAGCAAAAGATATTCAAGACAAATTGTCTGAAATAAGAGTTGAGCAGATTAAAAATCCTCAATATGTAGAAAGTCCTACGAGATCATTGTCTGACGCGCAGAAGAAAAATTTTTTTCCTACAGTAAAAGATATTCAGTTGTCAGTTGGATGCGATGTTGGCTGCGGTAAGTGTGGAGCCTTTGCCTTGAGAACCCCAAGAAAACACATGCTACCTGATGATGCTATGGCAGATATGCGAGGAGTAACGGCAGTTAAAAAAGGAGGTTTAATGCCCTATAAGGCTAGCAACATCCCTTCTTGGAGAGGCCCAAAAGGAGAAACTTTCGATCAATTTGATGAAGAAATCTCTTTAGATAAATTCTTTATACAATTGACTCAGTTCAATAAAGAAGATGTGAAAAGGTTATGGCAATCAAAATTCAATATTGCCCTAAGTATATATGTTCCTAGCATACCTTATGACAAATTTAAAGAAGCTGAGCAAAATCTATTGAATCAATTTGGTAAACCAGGTAATCCCAAATCATCTATCCGGGGAGCTGTACAAAAAGATCCTCTTGGTTATTTATACGATTTTAAGTCGGTTTATCAAAAAGGACTATCGGGCAACGCTAGAGGGGGCGTTATAACGCCAGAAAGAATGATTTCTATATGCGGAAGAAAAATTAGCCCGCTGGATCCAAAAGGAATCAGGGAATTTCCAGTAACATCATCTACTACCCACTTTATAGACAGTAATGGCGGAAAAGATTACGATCCTATACAGCTTATAAATCTGGAGGGAGAAAAGGTGGTGTTAGATAAATTGCTTGATTTTCAAATAGAGGACATTGTTATGCACGATGGAGGAATTTTGCTTGATGGCAACGGTTATCTCCCTGGCATAAGAACCCTTTTTGAAAATAATTCTGAAAATATTCAAAATGTTTTCTCTTATTATGCACAAGCTATCGCCGAGTACCTCAATAAATATGAACCCGAAAGAAAGGTTTTGCTCGATACCAAAAAGAACAATCCTCCAAGACCTGAATTTATGGATAACGAAAAAATAGATTTTTCTAAAGATGCGGACAATGAGACGATTCAAAAAATAATCGATGAAATAAAGGCAAAGAAGAAAGAAACTAACTATTGGAAGGGCTTTCAAGTAGTTTTGAACAGGCTGTTGCATGATCCGAATGATTGGTTGATTAATAAATTCGTTTCTGCTAATCCGACTCGATATGATGTGCATCAAAAGAAGATCGTATTAGAGAATGCGTAATCATAGAAATATAGCCCCAGGTTGGCAGTTCACCTATTTGCCTGAAAACTATGCGAAATCTCTCAGGACTTCTTACCTTGCAAAACATATGAACTGTTCGGCAACAAGCTACCGAGATTTCCGCAAAGCGGGTTAAAAAAAGCTGTACGAAAAACGCTTTCCAGGCTAACTCAGAGCGAACCGCCTGAACCGCTGGAAACATATTCTTGGACTGCTCAAAATAGTGCTATTGGCTAGATGGCTGCCCGGGTAGGATTCGAACCTACGAGTGGAGGATTCAAAGTCCTCTGCCTTACCACTTGGCGACCGGGCAATAGATTGGATGCTGGTTACTTGATGTCAGATGTCAGATGACAAAAACCATCGCAAGAATATTTTATAATACCTCCATCTATAAACCAAGATATAATCAAATATAATCAGTTCAAAACCCTTACCTTTTTAATCTTTGCCTCTAAAACCTTTTGCATCTCCTCCAGCTCAAATTGTGTAAATCCTCTCCCCGACATAAAGTCTGGGTCATTTGCTTTTTCAGTATCATGAAAATTTTGCAATGAGAAGAATTCGGTATCTTTTAGCCATTCGGCAATCTTTTCTATATCTTCAAGCGTATGTAAACCGCGTACTACAGTAGTACGAAAATCATATGGTTTTTTGCTGTTTTTGATAATTTCCACTGACCTTTTAACCGGATCAATATTGAACTTCATGCCTAAGCCATTGGTTTCGCCGTATTTTTCAAGGTGATTTTTTATGTCCATAGCTACAAAGTCAACCAAACCCTTAGCATATAACTTTTCAAGCATCATTGGGTTTGTACCGTTTGTATCCAGCTTCACATCAAATCCCATATGCTTAATATTAGCGCAAAAATCAGGTAAATCAGCATGTATAGTTGGCTCGCCTCCAGTAATGCAAACGCCTTCAAGCTCGCCTTTCTTATCATTTAGCCACCAAAAAAACTCTAGGTCTTTCATTGGTTTTTGCTTGGCAACTTGCTCTGGTTGGACTAGCTCTGGATTGTGACAAAATGGACAACGGAAATTGCAACCGCCGGTAAAAACCGTACAAGCAATATGGCCTGGATAATCAATAAGCGTTGTTTTTTGGAGTCCGCAGATAAGCACTGTTTATGATAAATCTTTTATGTGATGAATTGTTACTAAAATTGCGCCTTGATTTGGCTCTCCTTTATTCTCGGGAATATTCTTCATCATTTCATACAATTTACCTGATGTGAAGTGTTCGGCTGTGCCCTGCATTTCAAAGCCTACGCAACTTTCCTGCCATTTTGGATTCCAAACTGTCAAGCATACATTATTATTTACCTTGATGTTTTTGGGTGTTTCTTGCATATAATTATCGCTGATTAGTACTTGATTCTCAGAAACTACTTTTACTAGAGCAACGGCGATACAATGTGGTTTTCCATCTGGATTAACCGTGGCTAGAGCCATGGCATTGTTTTCAATTAGATGTTTGAGGCCGGTGTTAATTGAAGTAAGCATTTTAACTGTTTGAATTTTATGGGAAGGAGATGTTTTCTTCCTGAAGCTTTGCCTTGAGCTCAGATGCGACGAGCTTTCTTATAGGTTTCAGCTCAGAATAATATGCAAACATAAATCACACGCATAAATTCGCTTTGATTTTAACCTAAAAATTTGATAGAATTAAATGAATTATTAAATTAAATCAGCATAATAATAATGAAAAATTTAAGTTCTAGGCCAGAGGAGCCAAGCGGCCATATGCATTTGGGTACAAAGAAAAAAGACAAACAGCCAGCAGAAGCGAAAGGTCAAACTGCTGACGCCGATCATGATGCGGACCGCCCTCCTTATGACAGGAACGCTAAGAGCCTGTTCATAATCTCCTAAACA
>JAPLVM010000068.1 GCA_026397115.1 Patescibacteria group bacterium | reverse complement strand
AACTGTTCACGACTAATATCGCATGGATACCTTTTTTTGGTTGACATATTGTTGGTTAAAAATCACCTTTATTATATGCAAATCCTTTAGTTCCGAGCAAATTAATTATTCGATATGTTTAGGAGATTATGAACAGGCTCTAAGCTGCTCTTCCCAAATTTCTCGAGTGAATCCATCATCCAACGCCGGGGAAGCTTTTAGCTTAAATATTTTCTTGCTGTTACTAAATCTGCTATTATAAACACTAATCGGTAGCTCCGCCGCAGTCTCGGCGCATACGTTAACGTGTCTAAGGGTTATACAAAGTGGCTTTTGACGAGAAATCTCATTCAGTTTTATTTTTTCAGGAATATAGACATATAAGCGAACCATAGCAGGTTTTCCTTTCCAATCGCATTTCATTTTAATCCTGACTTTGATCCGTGCGTCAAAGCCACTGTATCCGTCAACATATCCCTGCAACTTACGCGAACTTTTCCACTGCTGTTTCAACAAGAAAAACAATCCAATGACAAAGGTCAACAAAATCAACACGCCAAAAATAACTTCTGCTTCCATCTTTTCCTCCTGTCTTCTATGTCTTTTCTAAACCACACCAGAAACATTTCCTTCAGCGCTTGTTCCTGCAAGGCGGCGTGCTCATCATAGGACAAATCAACTTTCATAACTTTGCCGTCATCCTCACGAACATCCACGATAAGCGAATTTGCGCCCACGATTAATTTACATCGCTTGCCCTTGCACATACTAATTTCAGGAACCAGA
Organism: Patescibacteria group bacterium; assembly: GCA_026397115.1. Taxonomy (GTDB): domain Bacteria; phylum Patescibacteriota; class Gracilibacteria; order JAPLVM01; family JAPLVM01; genus JAPLVM01. The sequence goes on along the minus strand of JAPLVM010000068.1, from coordinate 21,203 downwards.
ATCTGATAAACGGAAACAATCTTTTTTGATTTAGGTTTTTCCCCTTTGGCATTTATATCATAAGATTTGATTCGGAGATACCTCCTCCGAAGATGCCGAAAAGGAAGCTTGACTTCAATATTACGAGTGTCAAAAAGGTCAAGCCGGCAGATTTTATCAATATGCCAGTATCTCAAGCGATCAATCAGCCATGCAATCAATAAAACCACTGCGATCAATGCGAATGCGCAGACCACAAAAATTCCGAAAATTTCAACGTTACTCATCGTGGTTCTTCCTCCTGTTTTTGTTTTTCCATTAATAGATCATACTCAATGCAGCCTATGCGCTTTTTTAAAAGCCTGTATCGTTGCTCCCATGAGTTGTTCAGGCTCCGGCGTTGTAATAAGCCGATGACCCTGTAAATCAGACACCCTTAATTGTAGCCTCCATATTGTACCTCTTTTATACAACGCGAGTACAATGCTTTCAGGCAGTTGATTCGGGTCAACCCGAAAATCTCTTCTCAGAAAATATTCTCGGTTAGCACCAGGGCGAATGCAAATAGCAACCTTCCTTGTTCCTCTACCAGATAGCTGCGGTGTTTCAAAAAAAAGTTTTCCGCAAATCCATTCACAGACGACCCAGACAATCAAAAACGAGAAAGCGGAAATATAAAGCGCCAGTATTACCCAATTTTGGATGCAAAACCTCATCAAAAACATTTCAATCCTCCTTTTTTCCGATCTTTTAATTTGACCGTTTCTTTTTATTTTAGTTCCCCACTATACACCTTAAATTGAATCTGTCAAGATAAACTTCATCAAAACCCACTCTCTTTAATCCTCCTCGCCATCTTCTCCCCCACCACCATCGCCACCTCTTCCAAACTCGCATCCCGTACCGCCATAGTCGACCCAAACACCCTGACCAATTTTTTGCGCGTTTCTGCTCCAATACCTGGAATATCTTCCAATTTAGTCCGGTTAACAAACTTATTACGACGCGTTTTTTGATGTGTGATTGCAAAACGGTGAGCCTCATCTCTGACTTGCATTAGCAATTTCAAAGCCGGATTATCTTTATTCAAAACCACAGGTTTGGATTTACTCGGCAAAAAAATCTCTTCATTTTTCTTAGCCAATCCCAAAAGACAAATCCGATCGTTCAGTTTTTGCTCTTTCAAAACTTTATCCGCAATATTGAGCTGGCCTTTGCCACCATCAATTAAAATCAAATTTGGAAATAAATTCTCAGAAAAAGATTGGCAATCTTTTTCAACTTGCTCGCAAATCGCCTCCAGAATTTCCGCACATTCATCGCAGTTAAAATGAGTTTGTGGTGCTTCCATCTTTATCAATTTGGCATCCAATTTTTCTGCTATTTTCTCGGGTTCTTTTTGAAAAACTATCGGATCTTTTGTGTCCTGAAAAATAATTATCTCTTTGACAAGTTTTTTAAGTTTCTGAAAATTAAATTTGCCATCGTGAAAATTCGCAAGCTCATGACGCTCCTTGTGATCTGCGCATTTTTTTGTCTGTAGTGGCGGGGCTATTAAAACAAGTCTTTTTATATGTAGTTTATTCGATTCTATCATTTTAAGCGCGACTATTCCACCGATTGAGTGCGTAACGATTGTTGTATTTTTAGTTATTTTGGAATTTTTCAAAATAAAATCGATTTGCTCGGATAAATTCGGTTTATCAGGATTTGGAAGTTTTTGATAAAAATTATTTTGATTTGATAAATTTTGATTAAGCCATGCAAGCGGATCTTTCACCTTATCAGTTCGCAAAAATCCATGTATAAAAATAAAATTGTTTTCAAGTTTATATTCATCTAGTTCATGCTTCAAACCTAAAAGTCGCCTTTCCAAAACCTCACTCATTGACTTGTAATCATTGATTTCTCCAGATTGAATAATTCGCAAAATAAAACGTCGATATTTGTCAGTATCAGGTTTTCCATCAGCGAAACGAACGCACGAAGCAACAGTCTCAGTTCCGCCCAGATGAGAGATATCAAATCCTTCTATTGTTCTGATCGAAGTCTTACTGTTTAAAATTTCAGCCAAGGTTTCACTACTGGTTTGCTTTTCATTTTTATCAATTGCAAACTCTTCAAAATCAATTTCATGACGAGACAAAAAATCTCGAGCATTTTTATCTGCCAAATCTAGAAGTCGTTTTTTATCCCCTTTTTGCGCGCTTAAAATCATTACTTTCTCTTGATATTTTTTATGTAAAAATTCACCGATTGACTGAAGTAAATCTGACGTTGAGCCATCTGATGACCAAAGTGAGCTAGGCAATAAAATTACTTTGGGACAACTATTGGCAACTTGATAATACTCAGCTAGAAATCTTTCTGAATCAAATTCACCTTCACCCTCAAAAATAAAATTTTTCTGGTCTATAAGCTTGCCGCCTCTGATTTGCAACAGAGTCATTGCGCACCTTAATTTTTTCGTGCCAAAATTTTTGGAATCTTCTGAATTTTTTGCAAAACCACAGACATCTTCATCAATAAACTCTTTCAAGATTACGCGTTGTTGTTCTGTAATTTTTTGTATTGCCAAAAGCTGATCGCGAGCTATTGCTGCTTTTTCAAACTCATGGTTTGAAGCTAGATTCTGTATTTTCGTCTGCAAATCACTGGCAACAGCATCATATTTGCCTTCAAAAAACAGGATAATTTTCTTAACTGTTTCATGATATTCAATCTTGGAAATCGCACCAACGCAAGGAGCGCTGCATCTATTTATTGAGCGAAGTAAACATGGAAATTGCGAGTGCTTGCCAATTGCTTTTACTTGACCTGGTTTAATTTCTTGAAATTCGCTGACGCATGTTCTGATTTTAAAAATCTTCTGTAGCAGCTCAAGACTGTGCTTTAGCTTCAAGCCATCTGTAAATGGACCAAAATATTTGGCTTGATCATCAATGCGTTTTCTCGTGGTTTCAATTCTTGGAAAATCGCTTTTTATATCAATGCGGACAAAATTATAGTTTTTGTCATCTTTTAAAACAATGTTATATTTAGGCTTATGCTCTTTTATTAATGTTGATTCCAAGAGCAAGGCTTCTACTTCTGAGTTTACGACTGTCCATTCAATCTTGACAATCTGCGGCACCATTTTATGAGTCCAAGCACTATTGCTTATACGATTATCATGAAAATAATTTTTTACGCGATTGCGTAGATTTTTAGCCTTGCCGATATAAATAATATTTTTGTTCTTGTCAAAAAAGCGATAGACTCCTGGATTTGCTGGTAGATTTTTAATGTCAGATTGGACTTGTTTGGGTATACAAATTTTTTTATCAATCTTTTTCTGATCTGATTTTTTTAACTTTGGCATGGCAAATTATAAATCCTCAGGCCTAATCGGGCTACCTAGCTCAGAAGCCAACTCGCGCCTGCGCCTATCTCTTTCTTCTGGATCTTCTTTAAGACCGCGTTTGTCCATTTTCAGATCATCGGCATTATCACTATCATCATTTGGAATAGCTTCTAGATTTAAATTTATGCGCTTGAATAATTTTTTAAATAAGGCGATTAAATCAATCTGGCCAGAAACAAGCTGCGAGATAATCGGGAAAGCATAGCGTACGCCTTGAGATGCTTGAATAAAACCGAAAATCATACATGCAACAACCAAAATTTCCAGAAACTTGCCAATATATGGTATTGGCCATATTATCAGGGATAAGATAAAAAATATTACAGCTTGTTTTGCGTGATACTGAATAAACTCATCATCACGCTTAAAAATCAGGATGAAAACTGACATAATCCAGACATATGACATTGCCGCAATGTCATAGCTAGGATGAGCAATATTTTCAGGTTTTAAATCTTGTTCCATAGTATAAAAAACTAAAATAGTTTTGCATTTTCAGCAGGCGCTTTCATTCCCAAGTGTTCCCACGCGCGAGGAGTTGCTTTACGTCCACGAGATGTACGTTCAATAAACCCAAGCTGTAGCAAAAATGGCTCATACACATCCTCTATTGTTGCTTCTTCTTCTGCCAAAGCTGCTGACAAAGTATTTAAACCAACTGGGCCGCCATTAAATTTATTGCAAAGAGTTTCGAGCAAGGCTCTATCGCCAATGTTCAAACCAACTTCATCAATTCCAAGCGCTTTTAAGGCTGACTCAGCCGCGGATTTGGAAACTTTAGACTGACCATCTACACTTGCAAAATCTCTAGTTCTGCGTAAAAGACGATTTGCAATACGCGGTGTGCGACGAGATCTAGCCGCAAGAACGCGTTTAGCTGATTCATCAAGTTCTATTTCTAGGATTTTTGCGCTACGCGAAATAATCTCGGCAATTTCTTCTTCTGCGTAAAACTCCAGTCGAAAATTATGTCCAAAACGATCACGCAATGGCGCAGATAAAGAAGCCGCTTTTGTAGTTGCGCCAATAACTGTAAATTTGGGTAAGTCTAATCTCATGGTGCGCGCCCCTGGTCCTTTACCGAGGATAATATCTAAACGAAAATCCTCCATAGCACTATACAATATCTCCTCAATAGCTGGACGCAAACGATGAATTTCATCAATGAATAAAACCTCTCCTGCTTGCAAACTTGTTAGGATAGCCGCCAAATCAGCTGCTTTTTCAATCACAGGACCTGCTGTCATGCGAAGTGGTGCTTCCATTTCACGGGCGATTATATAGGCCAATGTAGTTTTACCAAGTCCTGGAGGTCCTGAAAGTAAAACATGCTCAAGCGGTTCTTTTCTCTGTTTAGCTGCTTTGCAAAAAACGCGCAAATTAGACTTGATCTGGGATTGCCCAACATACTGATCAAGTGTCTGCGGTCGCAAAATATTCTCAGAAACTTGTTCTTCGCGATCAGTTTTTTGTGGGGATACAGCTGTGCTTGAGGAAGATTTGATAGCCAATTGCAGATGAATTAATTATCAAGGCAAGGCTATTTTAGCGGAAAAAGGAACGAATTGGAATTATTTGTTTCGCTCGAATTTGGAAAGGTATATATAATGGTCTTGTTAAGCGATACATCGAATTCAATTTTATATGTATAATAAATCTGTGAATAAAGGGATTTTCGCATAATAACAAACTGCCAAATTTTTATTTAATTTATGCCACCTATGAATAACCCACAGGCTACGGCAACGCCAGAACAAATTGAAGCCGCAAGATCTACTGTTGATTTGAAAAAAATACTTGAAGACTTTATCGGCTATAGCCGAAAAATTCAAGACGATAATAAAAAATTAACCCATTTTATTATTGGTCTTTCGGTTATCCAGGTTTTATGCGTAATAATTCAATTTTTTTGTTTTCATTAAAATCACCATGAAAGAATTACTATTGTTAACTATACTGTTAGCCGCCTCGGCTTTAGCCGGTTGCTCAACGCTTGTCAAAAATGATAATCGACCAATTAAATTAGATAGCGGATCAGAAAATCGAGCTGCTGAAATGACTAGAAAATCTGAATTGGAACTCGAGGGATTTATTAATGATTATTTCTACCGTCGTCAGATAAAAGATCCCTCTTTATTTAGTGATTTCGATGCGTATGGTTCGGTTCTCGCAAAAAGTATTGTGGTGTATGTTTATCCTAAAAATGATTTACTGCAAGGCAGGGTAGAAGATATGAAGGAGATGATTAAAAAAGATTTGCAAGAGCAGCTGCTTGATTTTCCTGGCTTTGAATGGGTTAAAAATTATAATTTTGATGTGGTAGTACGATAAAAAATAATTTTATTTATTTCGCTCTCCAGCATTTTGCTTCGCTTCGCTACGCAAAACATCAGATACGCGCGAACTTTAAGCGAAATATAATTCAAACATAATCAGCCCAAAAAGAACTAATTTGTCACAAAAATTTAACCCGTCGCTCAAACACAATACTAAACTCATACATCCCCATAGCGCATGTACCATTTAGAATTGCCCCGCTTTTTTGCGCAGGCACATCAACAGAAGTCTCGCCGGTCATTGGCAGATTTGCTCGATAGCCAAGTTCAGGAATTACAACGGATGATGAACAGTCAAAGGTGCCTTTGTTTTTGAACTTAATGGCTGTAGGAATATCTGCCTTGGCCACAGTGTTTTTTGGAGAATATCCGCCTTTTACATTGATTTCTATTACTTGCCTGTTATCAACAATAGAAACATTGTTTTGAGCAACTGAAGTTTCTTCTTTGATTTTTCCGCTGTTGAATAGCAAAAGGAGCGCGGCAGCGACGAGTATAAGTACAGCAACTGCGAAAATTGGAATTGTTATCTTCATTTTATCAGGGTTAGAAATTAAGTATTGGCTCTATCAAGCCGATTGCCGCAAAACTATTTAGTAGATTAAAAATCGCGAAGATCATCACTATCAATCCAGCAGTTTTAAAGAAAATATTGTTTTTTGAACTGTCTTTTATAGTAAACGAACTGAAACTTATTAGAGCTAAAATTGGTAGCGTTCCGAGCGCAAAGAAAAGCATTGTTAGCCCTCCTTGCAAAAAATTGCCAGTTGAGAGCGTGTATATCTGCATGGACTGGGTAAATCCGCAGGGCAAGAAAAAGGTCAAAATGCCAACTAATATTGGCGTGAGCGTATGATTTATTTTTGTTAAATTAAAAGTTTGGCTAGAGAGAAATTTAGGCGTTGATGGCTGAAATCGCTTGGTCCAATGAAAAATATCCAGCAAATTCAAACCTAAAATCAACATGACTAGGCCAATGATGATATTTAGCGCAAACGTTCCGTTAGCGCCTAGCTGAAAGATCGAGCCAGCCATGCCAATCACACCTCCGAACATAAAGAAGGCAATGAGTCTGGCAATATGAAAGAGTAATTGCGGATAGACCTTGTCATCTTCTCGAGCAAATGTGGCAGACATAGAAAGCAAAAGACCGCCAACTACTGCCATGCAAGTGGAAAGTGAGGCGATTATGCCGATTGCAAAAGCTGTTCCATAAGTAATATTATTAGCATTTATCAGGTTAACTATTCCGAGTTTTTGCAAAACTAGAAACAGGAAGACAAAGCCTGCGGCTATGGGAATGGCTATATAAAATTCTTTCCAATTTATTTTTCTTTCTGGCTTTTTTGAGGAGAGCTTATATTGCGATGTAATTCTATTTAGTTCTGTCGCGATCTCATCAATCGTCATATCTCCAAAATTCCCGTAAATTTCAACTGAGTGATTTGTTAGGCTAGATTTAACTGATAAGATTTTTGGATGCTTAATAAGCTCTTTATCCAGAAGCATTGTACACGCTCTACAATGCATACCGCTAACATGGAACAAGTATGATTTTTGTGCTGTCATAATTTTTTTACTTTTAATCGAAGTGAATTAGAAACCACGGAAACGCTTGAAAATGCCATTGCCAGTCCGGCAAAAGCCGGATTTAATAACCATCCAAATAACGGATAAAAAGCGCCAGCGGCTAGAGGGATGCCCACAATGTTATAGATAAATGCCCAAAAAAGATTCTGCTTAATGCCGCGCATTGTAAGCCTAGAAAGATGAATCGCTTTTACGAGTTTTGAAATATTTCCGTTTAAAAGAGTGATTCCAGCAGACTCAATAGCCACATCAGTACCAGTGCTCATAGCAATGCCTACATCTGCTTGAGCAAGCGCTGGTGCGTCATTAATACCATCTCCAACCATAGCCACGGTTTCGCCGCTAGACTGCAATTCTTTAATTTTATTTAGTTTATCTTCTGGCATTACTTCAGCCACGATTTCATCAATTCCAATCTGATCGGCAATAAATCTAGCTGTGTTTTTATTGTCGCCTGTTAGCATAATCATTTTGACGCCAAACTTATGCAACTTGGCAACAGCATCCTTCACGTCGGGTTTTACAACATCGGCAATCATTATCATGCCCAGCATTTTTTCTCTTGTAGCGAGAATTATCGGCGTTTTGCCTTGTTTTGTTTCTTTCTCGATCATATCCTGATCTGCAGAAAAACCAAGATCACGAACTAGTTTCATATTTCCAGCAAAATACAAAATATCATGTATCTTCCCTTTTATGCCTTTCCCTTCAATTACTTTGAAATCTTGAACTGACTTTATTTGAATATCATTTTTTTCGGCATAAGAAATTATTGCACTGGCAATTGGGTGTTCAGAGCGCGATTCCAGTGAAGCCAAAATAGAAACCAATTCTTGCTCTGCCATGTCACTTTTAGAAACAACTGATGTGAGCTCCGGCTTACCTTTGGTGATTGTACCTGTCTTATCAAAAACAACAGCCGTGACTTTATGCAACTTTTCTAAAGTAGCCGCATCTTTTATCAATATGCCCTGACTTGCGCCTTTTCCAACTCCAACAATAATGGCTGTGGGCGTAGCTAAGCCAAGCGCACAGGGGCAAGCGATAACAAGTACGCTAACAAATGAAACGAGTGCGAAAGGAAAGGCCGTAGAAAATCCCAGGTATTGCGATCCGATGATAAGCCATGTGATAAATGCCAAAACTGCAATTCCTAAAATAGCAGGGACAAATATTGATGAAATTTTATCAGCTAGCGCTTGAATTGGAGCTTTGCTTCCTTGCGCTTCTTCTACCATCCTGACGATATTCGCAAAAACTGTCTCTGATCCTATTTCAGTGGCTTTAAATGTGAAGGAGCCGGTGGTGTTTATTGTACCGGCAATGACTTTATCAGAGCTACCTTTTCTAACTGGAATCGGCTCGCCAGTAATCATTGACTCATCTATATAGGATGAGCCGTCCAATATGACGCCATCGACCGGAATTCTCGAAGCTGGTTTAATAATGAGCACATCTCCATGAACAACATTTTCCACGGGAATTTCCTCTTCTTTTCCATTTCTGATCACTAGTGCTGTTTTTGCCTGTAGATTTAACAGCTTTTCAATTGCATCTCCAGTTTTCAGTTTTGAGCGAGCCTCCAAATATTTGCCCATAATGACAAATCCAATTACCACAATAGTCACATCAAAATATGTATTTTCAGACACATTTAATAGCGCTCTAACTGGCGGAAACAAAAAAATAATGCTGCTGTAAATAAAGGCTGTCAGCGTGCCTATACCAATCAGCGTATCCATGTTTGCCACCCTGTATTTGACAAAATTAAGCACGCCTTGAATAAAAGGCTGTCCAATCCAAAAAAGCACAACTGCGGAAAGCAAAAACACAATTGTATTAAACAGCTGCATTGGAATCGGTAAATTCGGGACAAACGCGAAAGTCCTTGCTGCTGCTTCCCACATCATTAGAACAAACATCAAGAGAGTAATCGGTAGCGCAAAAGCCACTTTTGATTTCATTTTTTCCAATTCAGCAAGCTTCTCCTCTTTGCTCTGAGAAGCGCCAGAATGATTATTGATGCTTTCACTTTTTTTCTCATTTGGCAAAAAAGAATATCCAAGTTTTACGATTTCCGCATTCATTAAATCTATAGATACGATTTCAGGGTCATACGAGATAACCACTTTTTCTGTGGCAAAATTAACATCACAATTTTTAATACCAGAAAGTTTTTCTAGGGTATTTTTTATAATCACACTACAACTTGCGCAATGCATTCCCCGGACAGCAAAAGATTCTTTTATCATATTCATATAAATTAAGATCTAGTATTATTTCACGCTAAACCATTTTTCTCTCCAGCTCTTAAGCATGATTAAGCCATTTGATAGAAAATTTTCTACAGCATCGGCATTGTCCAAAATTTCTTTCCTATTACTTTTTGTTCGAATTTCTTTTGTCATCTCAATTCCTGCTTCATGATGAGCGATTAGCGCATTCAAAAAACGAAGGTCAACCTTTTCATCTGCACTTCCGAAATTTGCAACTATTGGATCAGAAATTTTACGGTTATCTTTATACCAAGTCTTTTTCCAATCATAAAGTTCTTTGATAAGCATCGGTTCATTTTTCTGGATTTCTACTGCCAAATCTTTTATTTCTGAATGCTGTGCGATATCGGCAATTTTCTCTGCAAGCAGGATGGCTCCGCGATGATGCGCAATCATTTTATTGATGTACCTTAAATCAACAAATCTATCAGCCTTACCTAAATTCATCTCTTCTTTTACATACATAGACTGCCTGTATTCTGGTGATATGTAATAGCCAGCCGCTAGACCGATAATGGCCGCTATAATCATAAGTGATATCGCTAACGAAAAAGATATTGTTTTCATTGATGATTAATAATTAATTTGAAAGATTATAAATCTTGATCAGCTCTTTAACTGCGCTTTCTTTATCTTCACTGATTTTTTTGACTAGACAGCTGTCTAGATGTCCTGCTAATAATTCGCGCTTAATGCTTTTCAGAAATCCACATACACTGTCTGCCTGCTGAATTATATTCGGACAGTATTCATTTTCTTCTATCATATGAATCACTTTGACGAGTGTTCCTTGAGCCTGCTTGGCAAGCTTTAGCGCTTTCTGTTTTTTTGGGGATAGATTTTCCATATTGAGAGGTATTAAAAAATTTAATATACCTATAGTATAGGTGGCAGGTTCAAGAATGTCAAATAAAAAATAGAGATTATAATTTTCCGACAGAATGCTTACTTCCATCTATTTGAACTCGTGCAATTTTTGCACTTGTTGACTCTTGATTCAATTTTTGGAATATCCTTTTTTCAAGTTTGCATCGCTCTTTCAAAAGCCAACTCTGGATCTTCTGTTTCTTCTATCCTTTCATAACCCACTTTTGCAAGCCATAATTTGAAAGGCTCTAATTTGGGGCTTGGAATAGATTGAATAACCCGGAGCAAATTCTCCGTAGAAAAACAACAGGTTGATTGCGGTTTAATTAATAGGGCGAAACGAGAGTTAGAACCATAGATAGAATCGGTTGTAATACCTATGTTTTTTGAGTAAGATACTTTTGTATTCTTGTGATATTTTTAATGCAATAACTAAAGAACAGCGGGGAGAGGTTTTTGAGATAGACCTTATCAACTTTTTGAACGAAATACTTGGGATAAGTCAGAGCTATTTTTTATACCAATAATTTAATTTCTATATGGCAGACCAAACAATTACATGTCCGAAGTGCGGCGAACAGATTCCGCTCAATGATGCCCTTACTGGGAAAATAAGAGAGCAGCTCAAGGGTGAAATTGAGAAAAGGGTTCTTGAAAGAGAAAAACAACTGGCCACCAAAGAAAAAGCTTTAGCAGAAAGCCAGAAAAACATTGATGAACAAGTTCGTAAAAAACTTGATACTGAAAAGGCAAAAATAATGGCTGAAGCTAAAGAGGAAGCTGGGAAAAAGCTTGAATTGGAAATGCAGAATTTAAAAAAGTCGGATGAAGAAAAGGAAAAGCAACTTGAAGAAATGAGAAAGCAAGCGATTGCCTTTATGGATAAGGCTCGAGAGCTTGAAACCAAAGATAAAAATCGTGAATTGGAATTTGCTCAGAAGATGGATGAAGAAAGAGGGAAAATAGCGGAACAGGCAAAGAAAGAGACGTTGGAGGAGGTGAACCTAAAAGCTGCCGAAAAAGATAAACAAATGGAGCAAATGCGTAAGACAATCGAGGATTTGAAGCGCAAGAGTGAGCAGGGTTCTACTCAAATTCAGGGCGATGCACAGGAAGCGGCATTAAAAGAGATTTTACAAGGTATGTTCCCGATTGATAGCATTGAGGACGTTCCAACTGGCGTGAATGGAGCCGACCTTATTCAAGCTGTGAATAATTCTCTTGGCCAAAAAACGGGAGTGATTTTATGGGAATCAAAAAATACACAAAAATGGGATAACAAATGGATCGCGAAATTGAAGGGTGATCAGGCCTTGGTAAAAGCTGATGTGTGTATTTTGGTTTCCCAATCAATGCCTGAAGGATTGGAGAATTTTGGGCTTAAGGATGGAGTTTGGGTTTGCAGTTATAAATTTGCGCTAGCTTTAGCAGGTGTATTAAGGCTTAATCTGATTCAAATAGGCCAAATCAAGCAATCATTGGTTGGTAAGGATCAAAAAATGGAATTGCTCTACAATTATCTTTCTGGAAGTGAGTTTTATAACCGCATTGAAAATATCGTGTCAGCTTTCACGAGCATGAAGGTGGATTTGGAAACTGAAAGAAGGTCTATGCAGAGAATCTGGAATAAGAGAGCAAAGGAAATTGATCGTGTCGTTGACAATACATCCTGCATGTATGGTGATTTACAAGGTATTATTGGGGCTTTGCTGCCAACAATACAGGCTTTAGCATTGCCAAGTGGAGAAGATGAGGGTGAAATGCAGGAGGAAGAAAGATCAATTTAGCTTTTAACTTTTCAAGCTATGAATGACTCACAAAACAACAAGCTGGTATTATTCAAGTCAAAAAAGATCCGTCGTGTTTGGCACAATGATGAATGGTTTTATTCAGTAGTGGATATTATTGAAGCGCTGACCGATAGTCCCGCGCCGAGGCAATATTGGGGGAAAGTTAAGCAAAGGGAGTTCGCTGATCTCCAGTTGTCCCCAATTTGGGTACAACTTAAATTGGAGAGTGTTGACAGCAAAAAATACGATACAGACTGTGTAAATACCAAGGATGCGTTTCGCCTGATACAATCAATCCCGAGCAAGAAAGCTGAGCCGTTTAAGATGTGGCTGGCCGAAGTTGGAAAAGAAAGATTGGATGAAATAGAAAACCCTGAATTAGCGCAAGAACGCATGAAAGTAATCTATGAACAAAAAGGCTATTCCAAGGATTGGATTGATAAGCGTCTACGCGGAATTGCAATTCGCCAGAATTTAACCGATGAATGGAAGGATCGAGGACTTACGCATGAAAAGGATTATGCCATTTTAACCGCTGAGATATCCAAGGCTACTTTTGGCATGACTCCAAGCGAATACAAAAAGTACAAAAATATTCCCGATAGAACAAAGGCTAATTTGAGGGATAACATGACCGACTTAGAACTGATTTTTACCATGCTTGGAGAAAAGATGACCACCGAAATTTCCAATAAAGAAAAACCAAAAGCGATGATTGAGCATAAAAAGGTTGCAAGACGTGGAGGCAGTGTTGCTGGCAATGCACGCAAGCAGGCAGAAAGAGAGTTGGGACGAAGTGTGGTTTCAAATGACAATTACCTTCAGGATACAAAGAAACAGCTGAAAAAGCCAAACCATAACTGATTTTATCAACCTGCGCCGAATTTTCTTGAATCCATATTCCGAAAAGGTATAATTGCCTCGTAACATTGAACGTATTGAGATGTTTCGGAAAAAGATCAGCAAACGCTGAGAAATCACCGCCAAAATCTACTTAAGGTTCAATCCAAACACATTTCCAAGCACACTGGCAGAGGGTAGAACCGAAAAAGACCCAATTAAAGCCATTACTGCCAAAAAAGTTCCTTTTGAAGGGAACTCTGGTGGGCCAGCTGGGACTTGAACCCAGGACCACGCGCTTATAAGACGCGCGCTCTAACCAGCTGAGCTACTGGCCCTTGCAAACATATTTTAACGCATTATTCTGCAAACTTCACCTTAAAAATAGTATCATCTTTGCCTAAAATCATAAGCTCTTTCTCCATCGCGCACATATATTTAACCTGCTCAATAATACCACCTATTTCTGCTAAATTTTTCTGTTCATTTTTCGCTAGATCAAAGGTAGATAAATTTTGAGTTTTAACATCAATGAAAAATAGCTTTGCGCTGTCATTGCTCCAAGCAATGTCTTTAAAATTTGTCGTTATGTTTAGATCAATTAGGCTTGCGTTATCTAGACTAAAAATGCTCCATTTTATTTCTTGGTCGATTTGATGCTGGGCAAGCAGGATTTTCTTGCTGTCTGGTGCCCAAAAGGCTGTTGTTGCGTTGTTGGTTGAAGTGATTTTTTCGCGGCGGCCAGTTGCAATATCAATCAAATAAAAATCTCTGCTTTGACCGATTGTTGTGTTTTGAAAGAGTATTTTAGCGCGGTCATGAGATAGATAAATAAAGCCGTTATCTACGTCTGGCAAGTCAGTAATTTTCGTGAGTTTGTCGCCGGAATAGTTTGAAATGAAAATTTCTGCGCCAGATGCAGATATTGGTTCTCGCCAGATAAAGGCAAACTCGTCTGTAAGGTACAAGGGCGTGGCATCTTTTATTCGTCCGTCTAGTTTGCGCGTATTTTTCGATTGAGCGTCATAGATAAAATATCTTGATTTATCTTGGTCAGTAATTTTGCCGATTGCCCAAAGGCCATTTTGATGCCATGTTAGGCTCTCGGTTAGATTAGGCAAATTATCAAGAATAATGTTTCCTGTTCCAAGCGTGTTTTTGCTTTCTGGATTGCAATCTTTTGATAATTTTAACCATTGATCATCTTCGAGGCTGTCAGTTAAAATTGCGTCTGGCAAATTGAAAATTGGCTTCCATGGTTCTTTTGTAAGAATTGGTGCGAAAATAAATTCTGGTTTGACTTCAGTTTCAATTGCTTTACTGACAGTAATTTCTTGCACAAAATCAACATAGCCTTTGCGCTGAATCTTGATTTGATGCTTGCCTATTTTGGCTTTTATTTTTTTAGGGCCAGTGAATTCATCGCAATCTTTATCATCAATTGCAACGCAATATTTCAGATTATTATCAACAAGGATAGAAACTGTGCCGCGTCGCCATAGGGCAAAAACAATAGCCAAAGTCACAATTATTGCCACGATTAATATCCTGGCTACTGCTTGCAAACGAGTCATTTAGTTTTCTTTTTTAGATAAAATAAAGCGCCGATGCCAATGATAATCATGACTGAACTTAGCCATTGCCCGCTCGACAGGTTAAGAAAAATCCAATCTGGCTGTCTAAAAAACTCCACGGCAAATCTTAAAACTCCATAGCCGATCATCCACAACGCGAATAGCGCGCCATCAGCTAATTTTTTACTTTTGTATATTGGAAAGAGCAAAACTACGGCAAGGAGAAAATTTTTGGCTGCTTCATATAGCTGTGATGGATGACGCTTGCCAACCCATCCCGGAAAATAAACACCGATTGGTAAACTTGTTACGCGCCCAACTAGCTCGCTATTGATAAAATTTGCGATTCGACCGAGGCCAAAAGAAATGCAAAGCGGAATTACCATGGCATCTCCCAACTTGCCAAGTGAAATTTTGTACCTTCGCGCCATAAAGTAAGCGCCTATTGCGCCGCCAATAAGTCCGCCGTGAAAACTCATTCCGCCTCGCCAAATTTTTATAATTTCAAGAGGTGATTTGATCCATTCAGGATGGTAAAAAAGCCATTCGCCTAAACGTCCTCCAATAACGCCAGCAACAAATATCCAAAAAACCATGTCCCAAACTTGCTCGGCTGAAATCTTTTTAACGTTGCGAGCGGATAATAATGACGGTAGCCAAAAAATTGTGATTAAAACGCCGATGGCGTAAGCAAGACCGTACCAATGTACTGGCCAGTTAATGATAGGAATGTAAAAGGCAATCGGGTTGATCATGGAAGAAATCAATATTAGAGGCATATTTGAAATCAACGAACTCATATGGGCTGGAATAGAACCAAGGAGCTTCCAAATGTGTTTGATTGACTATTTTATCTGTTGACCAATTTTGAAATTCCTCGCAGATTTTTCCAAGTAACTCTTTTTCATAGGTGTCAAAGCAAGACATATCAGGATCAGCCATACGTGAGAAAACAAAGCGATCTTTATCGCTATCAAAAGGCTTGGCACTAACCTCAAGTTGCTTGTCTTTCTTTAGCTCGGCAATCATTTCGTCAACATTTTCCGGCACTGGACCATAGCTTTTATGAATATAAATGTCGCCTGTAACTTCTTTTTGCCGATCCCGATAAGAAATAAAGTCTAGATAATACAAAAGCTTATTCAGCTTTACTTTGCCCAAAAAACTATTATTGCAATATTTAACAAAATATAAGACGCTATTTTGGAATTTTTTCCTATTCATTTGAATTATTTAAAATCCAGTTAGGCTAATTTTAGGCTTAAACATAAACTTTTTCACTAAAAAGCTATTTATAAATAATCTGTTATAAAAAATAATCTTGACATCCTTAATTATTAGTGTTTAAATTACCAAGTAAAAAAATATAGATAAAAAGTAAGGAGTAGTAAATGAAGCAACTAACAAAAATAACCAAAAGAACGCTGTCGGGCCTATTGGCGGAAGCTGTAAAGAAGGAAGGAACCTTATTCGGGCATACAATACCAAAAAGCTATGGGATATTCGTGATATCACCTCGTGCTGAAGATCAAGAAAAATTAAAAAAGTCTTACCTTGCTAGAAAAAAGGTCTACATGGATTATTCGGAGAGTGAAAATACTCCGTGCTTGATTGTCGAAGTTGGAAGGGATTTCATTTCTGTAAAAACAAAGCCAGAAAGTGAGCCAATCCATCTCCCGATCGCAAGGTTAATGATCGCCTAGCCTAAGGCGCTGACTAAAAAAATAAGATAATGGGCTAATTATTTAATCGCCAGCCCATTATCTTATTTTATGAAAAATCTAATCTATTTCAAAAATTTCTTTTGTGCTATTTCAAGCCTCCTCAAACTCTCCTCTTTACCCAAAACTCCAGCTACTTCGAATGAACCCGGGCTAAATTGTTCACCAGTCAAAGCCACGCGCATTGGCCAAAGTAGCTGACCATTTTTCCAGCCGAGCTCAGCGACTTTTAACAATAAAACCTCGCGTAATTTATCTTCAGTCCAATCTGTAATCTTCTCGCCAGCGCTTAATAAAATATCAATCGATTGCCTAGCGATTTCTTTATCCACTTTCATTTTTTCATTACAAAGAAGCGCAAAATCATAATCTGGTAGCTGAAAATAAAATCCGAGTAAATCTGGTGCTTCGCTCAGATATTTCATGCGCTCTCTGACAGTAGAGGCAGCCGCGCTTAAGTCAATGCCAGCTGATAAAGTGAAATCAGCTTTTTCCAAATATGGCTTAATAAGCCCTACCAGCTCATTAATCGGCTTTTGCCTGATGTAATAAGCATTGATGTTTTCCAATTTTTTATAGTCAAAAACAGCTCCTGCCTTGTGCAAGCGTTCAATAGAAAATTCTTGAATTAATTCAGACAAGGAAAAAATTTCACGCTCGCCGCCTGGATTCCATCCAAGGAAAGCCAAAAAATTAATCATGGCTTCTGGCAATACACCCTTTTCAATAAAATCACGCAAAGCCACAGAATCATTACGCTTGGACAACTTCTTACGCTGGTCGTTTAAAATAACCGGTAAGTGCGCATACTGAGGAGGCGTATAACCTAACGCTTCGGCAAGTAAAATATGAATTGGCAGGCTCGGCAACCATTCTTCCGAGCGAATAACATGAGTCATTTTCATCACAGCATCGTCATAAACCGAAGCAAGATGATAAAGCGCCAAACCATCGGACTTTACAATGACCATATCTTGTAAATCGCTGGTGTGCCAGCTCACTTCCCCCCGCACCAGATCATGAACAGTTACCCAACGGTCATCAGGCAGACGAAAACGAATAGTTGCTTTTTCGCCCTTGACAATACGGCCACGAGCTTCTGCTAAAGGAATTTCCGCGCAATGTCGATCATAACGAGGTGGTAAATGACGGGCTTCACGATCTTTGCGCATTTCTTCAAGCCGCTCAGCGCTACAAAAACAATAGTAAGCATTTCCAGATTCCAAAAGTTTTTCTGCAGCAGCCAAATATAAATCTTTTCTTTGTGATTGCACATAAGGCGCATGCGGACCATCGCCAAATCCAAAGCCTTCATTTGGCTCAATGCCTGCCCATTTCAGACCTTGAATGATTGCATCAGCTGCTTCGGGAACAAATCTTTTTTGATCAGTATCATCAAGCCGCAAGGTAAACTGCCCACCATATTTTTTGACCAATAAATAATTATATAAGACGTTGCGCAGTCCACCGATGTGTAAAAAGCCTGTTGGAGATGGGGCAAAGCGAACGCGAATTTGACCGGTGATTTTGAAAGGATTATCAGCCATGCGAACTATTAAATAGCATGGAGATTGTAACAGGTTTTTTTTATGGCGAGAATGAAATTTGACAAAACCCTTGCCGTCAATCAAAATGCCTTTGGAAAGTGATAAAGGGGTGACAACCCTTGGAAATGTAGATTCCACGGAAAGAGAGTTTCGGCTTAGTGCCGAAAAACGGAGATGGCACCATCCCGATAAATCGGGATTCTCCGACGAGTTTATATAACTCGTTGGAATTTTTAAAATTATAAAGTTATTCACTTTTACTATACCTATTTAACAGCATGTTTAAACCAAAAACAGATAAAATCGCTGTTACAGCCCAAAGTCATCAGAAAGTTCTAAAAGAATTGGGAACATTGTTACGAGGAAATGTTTATATGTACATTGACCATGCCAATGTACGGCCTTGGGCAGATAAGTTAAAATGGCACATTGATCCAAAAAGATTGAAGCAATTTATTGACTCTTTTGACAATATTCAAGAAATCAAATTTTATATCGGTACATTAATAGGCGATGAAAAATCAGAAGGTGAGATTAAACAAATTCAGGATTGCGGTTATTGTCTGCGGACTAAGCCCGTGAAGATTATGAAATTTTCTATAAAGGCGGCGGGAATATCTACTGATAATTCTTCTCTTTTGGCTCAGTTTATCCGTATACAAAAAATTAGGGATTTTATCTGTTGGAAACGGGAGCTACTAGAGATTGGCGCATAGCAAAAGGGGTCCGCCGAGGCGGATTGTCCCTAAGCTCTAAAGTCAGTGGTTACTAGAACCACTTAGAGTATGCCTGAAGGATGTTAAAAAATCAATACTTTATTCAATTTTCACAAAATTTATAATCTACAAAATGCCCAAAACCACTGCTACTGCATATCGCACTCACACCTGCGGTGAACTCCGCCAAATTGATATTAACAAAGACATCATGTTATCCGGATGGGTGCATGCTCGTCGCAATCACGGCAATCTGATCTTTATTGATTTGCGTGATAAATATGGTCTGACCCAGATAGTATTTGACCCAAAAATCAGCAAAGACGCACATAGTATAGGCGAGCAAACACGACCAGAATGGTGCCTCAAAATATCTGGTAAAGTGCGAGCACGCGGACAACTGGAAAATGCTAATTTGGAAACTGGGCAGATTGAAATCGAGGTTCATGAGTGCGATGTTTTGAATAAGTCAAAAACTCCGCCTTTTGAAATCAATCAAGATACTGAGCTAAACGAAGAAGTGCGCTATCGCTATCGCTACTTGGATATACGCAGAAATAAAACTCTAAAATATTTGCAATTCCGTTCTGATGTCCTGGGCTTTATACGAAATTGGTATAACGAAAACGGATTTCTCGAAGTGACTACGCCGCTTTTGACAGTCTCTTCTCCGGAAGGAGCGCGTGATTTTCTCGTACCAACACATTTGCATCCAGGAAAATTCTATGCTCTGCCGCAAGCGCCGCAGCAATATAAACAGTTGCTCATGGTTGCTGGCATTGATAAATATTTTCAGATTGCGCCTTGCCTGCGCGACGAAAATCCAAGAGCAGACAGAGTGGCCGAGCATTATCAATTTGATACTGAAGTTTCATTTATGACTCAAGATGAATTTCTCAGCCTTATGGAACCGCTTTTTGTGGAGCTAACCAAGAAATTTTCAGGCAATCGTAAGTGTGGATCAATCCCCTTTCCGAGAATTAGTTATAAAGAATCAGTCCTGCGTTGGGCGTCAGATAAGCCAGATTTGCGCTATGCGCTTGAAATAGTCGATATTACAGATTTAGCACATAAATCAGGTTTTGGTATATTTGAAAAAGCGCAAACTGTTAGGGCGCTCAGAATTCCAAAAGTTTACGGCGAAATTGCGCGACGGGATTTAGATAAAATGGGTGATTTGGCAAAACAAGCTGGCGCTGGAGGTCTAGCTTGGTTGAAAGTCAAAGAAGATGTCGGCTCAGTCATAAAAAATGTGAATACTGAATTTTTAAGCAAGCTGGATGAAATGACAAAAAATGTACCCGATGCAAAACCAGGCATTCCCACGGATAAAGGAAAATTTGCTGATGGCGATCTTGTGTTTTTCGGAGCTGGGGAAAAGAATATTGTGGCTAAGGCATTAAATGTTGTACGCCGAGAAATAGCGCGTCAGTTGAAACTCATAGATGAGTCTTTGGTTGCTTGGGCTTGGATAACTGATTTTCCATTCTTCGGAATTTCCGAGATCACAAATAAGCTTGATTTTGAACATAACCCATTTTCCATGCCGCAAGGAGGTATGAAAGCATTAAAAACAGAGGAACCTACGGAAATATTGGCATACCAATACGATTTGATTGCCAACGGGTTTGAGATATCTTCCGGCGGAGTCAGAAACCATGAACCAGAAACCTTATTAGAGGCGTTCAAAATGGTCGGATATTCTGAAGCAGATGTCAGAAAAAAGTTTGGACACATGCTTGAGGCGTTTGAATATGGTGCTCCGCCACACTGCGGCTTTGCGCCTGGAGTTGAGCGCACCCTAACCGTACTTTCTGGAGAGGAAAATATCCGTGAGTTTATAGCATTTCCTAAGACAAGTAATGAAGAGGACTTGATGATGAAAGCGCCATCAGTTATTGATAGCAAACAGCTCGAAGATGTTGGGGTTAAAGTAATAAAATAATTTTTAATTCATCAAAATGCCAATAACAGACATCAAATACATTTTCAGAAGCCACCAGGATCTTCTTGATAAAAAACTAAGTGTCCACGGCTGGATACGAACCATACGCTCGTCCAAAGACTTCGGATTTATCGAATTGAATGATGGAACTTTTTTCAAAAGTTTGCAAATTGTGTTTGATCAAAATTTGGAAAATTTTGCAGAAATAGAAAAACTGCATATTAGTAGCGCAATTCGCGTGCACGGCACGCTTGTAAAATCCCCTGCTCCAAAGCAACCATTTGAATTGCATGCTGAGAAGATTGAATTGATTGGTGCGTCAGATGAGGATTATCCACTTCAGAAAAAAAGGCATTCTTTTGAATATCTTAGAACCATTGCGCATCTCAGACCTAGGTCAAATACATTCTCTGCTGTGTTTCGTGTCAGAAATACTCTTTGCTATGCGATTCATAAATATTTTAATGAGAAAGGTTTCCTTTGGGTACATTCGCCTATTTTGACAAAATCAGACTGTGAAGGCGCTGGAGCCATGTTTCAGGTAACAGACATGAATTTGGAAAAATTGGAAAAAGATAAGCTTGGGAAGATTAATTATGAAAATGATTTTTTTGGACAA
>JAPLVM010000087.1 GCA_026397115.1 Patescibacteria group bacterium | reverse complement strand
TTTCAAAAATATGTGATTTTTCTGCTCATAGCGGCTATTTTTGGTAGCAATGCCTGGCAAATAAATAATGCAATAGCATCACTTACCACAAATGAAATAGATCAAGCCCTTGAAAAAAACATCCGTTTCCAAGAACTTTCAGGAAAACTGACTGAAAAATCAAGCAGCCTAACTGATATAAATTCAATAGTAACGAGCACAACCAGCGATTTAAAGTCCTTGCGCTCAGAAAAAGCCTCGCTAGCTGATCAGCTCAACATTTTACAATATCTGACCGAGCAAAATGAAAGTCAGATGCATAGCATTGAAAGCCAAATAGCTAACAAAAATAACGAAATCAAAATAAGGGAAACTCAGCTGGAAACAATTGAAAAGGAAATTGTTAACATGAAAAGCATACTCAAGGAATATGCGCGCGTTTTATACAATGAAAGCGAAAAATCAACGCTAGAAATGCTTTTGGAATCTGAAACATTTGCCGAGGCAATCACAAAAATACGAGATATAGAGCTTGTAGAAGGTGAAGGTGAAAAGGTATTCACGCGCATTCATAATTTATATGATCAAATCGGGCGGGAGAAACAGCAGATTGCTGCTGATACAAATAAACTCGAAATGCTTAAAAAAGAAACTATTCGGAAGCAAAATGAAATTGCTCTTACTTTAGCTGCGCGACAAACCTTATTAAAATTAACGGAAAACAATGAAAAACGTTTTCAGATGCTCTTGGAAATGGCCAAGGAACGACAGCAATTACTTTCCCAAACTGTTGCTGACCTGACATCTAGACTAGCGCTGGAAAGACAAGATATTGTTGAAAAACTCAAAGAACAAGCAGAAAAAGCCAAACAATTGGGTCAAAGTACAATTATGCTGTGGCCTTTGGATCCTTCAGAAGGAATAACCGCTTATTTTGACGACCCTGGATACAAAAGCTATTTTGGTGTAAACCACGGCGCCATTGATATCAGAGTACCGCAAGGCACACCAATTCAAGCTCCTGAATATGGATATGTATATAGCGTATATCAAAACGGATTCGACTACGCATATATTTTACTGGCACATGCTGATGATACATTTACATTATATGGCCATGTTAGCGAGGTACTGGCTAAAGAGGGAGATATGGTAAGCCAAGGACAGATAATAGGTAAGACAGGTGGCATGCCAGGAACAATTGGCGCAGGACTTATGACAACAGGCCCGCATCTGCATTTCGAAGTGCATAAAAATGGTCAAAAAATAAACCCATTAACAGTTCTTCCTGAAATCAAATAAATCTATAAAACTTATATATGAGTCCTAGAGAAACAGAAAAAATGGAACGTGAACTGCTGAAAAACGAACAGCTGATAGATAAGCTCATCGAACAGATAGGCGACATCAGCGGTCAGCTTAGATTTCCAATGCCTGATCAGAAAAAACAGCTTTTATTGGGCAGGCTTAATAAGGTCAAGGAAGACAAGGTCAGGCTGGAAATGGTCGGCGAGAAAATAGCGATAAGTTTGTGCGCTGGCTAGTACCCGCGAAAAACCCATTTATAATCATCGATAAATATTTGACATGCATGAAAATCGAGGTTATAGTCTTTACGGAGGTAAAAATGAAAAAATATCGATTAAAAACCAGGAGAGAAAGTTTTATTACAATGATGTGCAGCCTTGCCGGATCACTGATAATGTCCAAGGCGGTAACTTTTCTCTGCAACGTGTGGACAGGGGAAATAAGCTTAAAAGAATGTTTTCGAGCGTCTAAAAGGAAACTAGTAGAAACAATCCTGTATCCATTGCAATTTCCGCTAGCTGCAATCGAAAAAACCATAAGTAGTGTATCCCAGAAAGTAGCTCTCCTGCAGGTATCAGGAGCTGAATATGCCACCACGCCGATCAAACATATCTGGCTAAATGTAAAAATCTGGATGATGGGCGTAGGGTCACTTGGATGCCTTGGCTCTATTGCCGCCATAATCGCCGTCATCGGAATCGGAGTTGCCTGGATCTTTGGCGAATTGCGGCCGGAATATGCGATAATCGCATTTCAATATTATTTTCATTACTTAAGCCCACCGCATCCATCTGGTGGGCTTAATTTCCAAAAACGTTTTCGCTAAATTATAAAAACAATCGATAAGGTAAAGCTTTTCGATCTAGAATCTGCCTTCCGCTATCCAACATCCTAATGCTCACCTCCCTCGCCACTTCCAAAAATACAGCAAAGCATCCCATAAATGCACCTGCATTCTTTTACTGGTCAAAAACTTAAAAAATCCACCACGAGAAGATGGCAAGCGCACACTTTGCACAGTTATCTCTGGATTATAATATACTTTCCATCCAGATTGCCAAATCCGCCGGCAAATATCTGTATCTGACATAAACGAGAAAAACCGCTCATCTTTTCCGCCAACCTTTTGCCAAGCATCACCACGAACAACAAACAAGTGTCCGCAAACCCAATCTGTTTCAGCTGGCCTAAGTAAACCATCATCAGCCCGCAAATAATATCTGTGTATCTCAGGAAAAAGCTTTTTCAAAATACGGAGACGATTGCTTACTAAGGCAATCAATCTGGGAAAACGACGCGCCATAGGCTCTACCTGACCATTTGGATATTGCACTCTTGGAGCCACGACGCCAATATCTGGATTTTTTTCCATAAAAGTCACCAATCTTTCTAAAGTATCAGGCTCCAAATCAATGTCTTCATTAAGTAAAACACGAAACTCGCCAGACGCAAGTTTATTTTGCGCAAGGTTGTGCGGAGTAATATACCCAGTCATGCCGCGATGAACACGCAGCTTTTCTTGTCGGATAAAATAGATTTTAATATTCGCATTTATAGTCTGATTTGCAAACTCTTTTTCTAGCTTTTGGAAGTTTTCACTTTCCTTCTCATTTAAAACAAAAAATACTTCTATTGGCCGCTCAGCTGATGATGCTAGAAGCTTTGGGAAAAACTCTTTTTGCAGACGATCAAACTGACCAGTCTTATCCAAACCAAAAGCCAGAATTGAAATCGACAGTTTTGGATTCATGCTGCTTCTTTCAAAGACACGCCTCATTGGATGTTCAATCCAAGAGATAATTAACGCTGGATCTAAATCAGACAATTGCTTTGTTTTAAGCGCATGCAAATATTTAGGCCATAAACTTCGCTTTTTCCATGACAAACTATTTTCCAGCAAAAGTTCCCAAACATGACGCAAAAAACACATTCTTTGTATCTTGTGCCTAATTTTTGCAGGAAAACGATATTTATTATTTGAAAAATACTTAGCTACAATATAATCATAATGCAAAGACGAATATAGCTTATCTATGCCCTTATTTGATTTCAAAAGTCTATTTATCCCACTCGCCAGCCAGCCATAGCTTAAAGTATTTGCCGAAGTCCGATGATACCAAGATCGAGCCAGCGGCGTATAAATACAGGCCAGATCAGCCAAAGCTAATCTTAATTCAAGCTCTTCATCTTCTTTATACATCCACATCGCTCCATCAAAAAATTCTCCTTTTGCTATTTTAACTTTTTCCAAAGCAGAACGTCGAAATAGAATCGCACAGCCAGAACCACCAATCACCTCCATCTGATGATCAAATTGCCCACGATCAAATTCCCCTTCTCCAATATTTATTGATCGCAAGTCAGGCAAGATGCGCGTACCCACAGTATCAATAATCTGCACCTTCAATTTAGCCAAGTCCTGCAAAGCATTCTCAGCCGAAGGCTTCAGCTGCTTTGTATAAACACCGTGACGATCAATAATCATCTTGGGCAAACGCATTGTCTTGCCGATCGCGCAAGCATATTCTTCATCACCACCAGCAGCCTCAAGCAATTTTTCCAAATAATCATCAGCCAATATCTGCGACGGATTAAGACACAAATAAAATTCGAATTCTCATGAATTACTCTTTCAAAACGACCATTGGCATTATCCTGCGCTAAAATCTCAAAATCCTGAAAAGTCTGCCTGCCCAAGGAGTCCATTAAAATCGGAAAAAAAGCATCGAATTTCTCAGCAGCATAAACAGGGACGCCAATCGAGATCTTCGGACTTTTATAGGAAGTTGACATGAATATCTAAATCAAAATAGCCTAAAACTGCTCCAAAAAGCGAAGGTCTCCGCTTCTAAACAACCGCAAATCAGGAATTTGTTTGCGAATCATAGCTAACCTTTCTGGCCCAAAACCAAAAGCCCAACCAGAGAATTTATCAGGATCAATATGGCCATGCTTAAGTACATTGGGATGAATCATGCCAGCACCGCCAAACTCTATCCAACCAGTCCCCTTGCACAATCCGCAAAACCCATCACAAAAACACTTAAAATCAAATTCAAATCCCGGCTCAACAAAGGGGAAATATCCAGGACGAATTCGAGTTTCAGTCTTCTCATTAATAAATCGCTTGAAAAACTGATCTATTACATCGCGAAAATTAGCAATGGAAATACCCTCATCAATCATAAAACCCTCAAACTGCAAAAAAGTATGCTCATGCCGAGCATCACGATTCTCATTACGATAGCACCGTCCAGGAACAATCGCTCGTAGCGGCGCGCCATATTCACGCATCGCCCGCACCTGACAATTGGAAGTATGCGGCCTTAACGCTATATTTTCATCTAAATAAAATGTGTCTTGCATGTCTCTCGCTGGGTGGTCTTTTGGTATATTTACACCCTCAAAATTGAAAAATGTAGAATCAACCTCCGGACCATCAAGAATCATGAATCCCAAAGAGCGGAAAAAATCTTCGATTTCCCAAATGACTTGCGTAGCCGGATGAATATGCCCACGTCCAGAATCTTTACTTGGCACAGTCGCGTCAAAAAAAGTCTGGTCCTGACTTACATCACCCAGTTGAATTTTTTTATTGGCCAGAGCTGTTTCTATCTTCTGTCTCAGGTCTTGAGCATAGGGCGCTATTTCCTTCTTCTTGTCTGGCGCGAGGTCTTTTAACTCATGCATAATATTAGAAATTTCTCCTGATTTACGAGAAAAGGCCGCTTGGTAAACTTGCTCAAGTTCAGAAATATCTTTTGCTAATGAAATACGCTCAAGATATTTTTCAGCAAGATGATTTAGGTTGGCAAGACTAAGCTCAGATGTCATATTCATTGGATAATTTTGCGGATGAATTCTATCACTTTTGAATTGATTATGTAAAACGAAACGAAAATTGCCAATAGGCATGGGGTTTCGTTTCGTAGAGACGCGCTATAGCGCGCCTCTACGTAACGCCTCTGCCGATCTTGATAACTGCGTACAGTATTGCCATGGCAATACCCTTGTAATCACAGCAATAGCACAAGTGGTTGCAACCACTTGTGCTATTGCGCTAACTTATAAAAGAGACGCATTGCAATGCGTCTCTACAAGATGATTACCAACTACTTAAGTTCCTGTCATTCTGAGTCGGTCTTCCCAGACGAAGAATCTTCATCAGTCAATCACTCGGACGGCAGAGCAAAGCGAAGCAACTTACCCTGTTTCACTACTGGCGCAGATCCTTCGCTTCGCTCAGGATGACAGAGATTTATTTTTACTATAGCGATTACCAACTACTTAAACCTTTATCATCCTATCAATCTTAAGTTCCTGTCATTCTGAGCCGGTATTTTAGGCGAAGAATCTACGTAAGTAATGCAAAGAATAGCAGAGCGCAGCGAAAAAAGACCCTGTTTCACTACTGACGCAGATCCTAACTCTGATTTATCGGGGTCAGGATGACACGAGTTTATTCATTATCGATGTTAAAACCTGCCGTTATCATTGACGGACTATCGAATTTTTTGTTGCAAATGATAACAATGGGTTTTAACCCATTGTTCCAATATAAACTCAGCCAACCCAATCTTTTGCTAAAATAACAACACCTTAATCAAAAATCAATGAGCCTCTACATAGTAGCCACACCCATCGGTAATCTCGGCGATATTACAATACGCGCAATAGACACGTTAAAAAGCGTCAATCTAGTCTGCGCCGAAGATACAAGACAGTCACAAAAACTCTTTGCCAAATATGATATTCATACTCCCCTCACCTCTTGGCACGCGCATTCCAATGAAAGCAAACTCAAGCAAATCATCGAGAAATTAAAAGATAATCAAGAAATAGCCTTAATATCAGATGCTGGCACGCCTGGTATCTCTGATCCAGGCTATAAATTAATTCAGGAAGCCATCAAAAATAATATTCGCGTGATTCCAATTCCTGGAGCAACAGCGGTTATCACTGCGCTATGCGCATCAGGAATGCAAACTGATAAGTTTCTTTATCTAGGATTTCCGCCAACAAAAAAAGGACGGCAAACGCTGTTCAATTCTTTAAAAGACGAGCAACATACAGTTGTGTTTTATGAATCGCCGCATCGCATCAAAAAAGCTATTTCTCAGTTGAGAGAAAGCCTTGGTGATGATAGAAGCATAGTATTGGCCAGAGAACTGACCAAAATCCATGAGGAGTTCTGGCGTGGTTCTTTGGCTGAGGCGGAAAAATATCTGGAGCAAACAAAGATCTGCGGTGAGTTTGTAATCATATTGGCCGGCGGCTAGGTATATCATTGATTTTACAATTCCGAGCATTTAAATTCTTGTCATGCTGAGCCGGTTTTTTAGGCGAAGCACCTGCAAGAGTTCACTATTCAAAAAGTAGAGCGTAGCGAACCTTTTTCATCGCCTACATAGATTCTTCATCTAGGAAGACCGATTCAAAATGACCGAATACCATGCTTAGCATAACATATTTCAAAAACCTCTTGACAAAAAGTTAAAGAATACTTAAGTTAACAATCGTGCAGGAGGTAAAATGCAAAACAAACAAAAAAGCTTTATGTATGCTTCAGTATTCCTTTTAATTCTTGCCATTATTGTTTCGGCAATAAAAATGTTCTTTCTCTTGATCCAGGCAACTATTGATTCTTTCGCTATAAATGATAGCCAGCTAAAATTAACAATACTATTACTATGGGCAATCTTGTTCTTTGTGATTTACTTAATCGTCAAGAACAAGGACGAAATCAATCTGAATATCGCCAGCATCTTCCGCCAGCTGGATGCATAAAAAAAATGGGGTGGCGAACGGCAAGACGCCCCCCAATTCCCCCTCGACAATCCAGTCGAGTTCATTTAAGATGTCTCCAGATTTTAGTTACTCGATCTGATTCCCGTTTCCTGTTCATTGGTAAACCCAATGAATCCATCGGGAAAATGATGATCTGTAACGCTATAATTAAGGAAAAACACCATGGAAATATCTGTAAAAGATATGCTCGAAGCAGGCGTGTACTTTGGGCATCAAACCTCACGCTGGAATCCTAAAATGAAGCCGTATCTTTTTGGCGAACGCGATGGAATCCACATCTTTGACCTGGATAAAACTGCCGAGCTTTTGGCTGACGCGCTTTCTTTCTTGCAAAGCATAAGACAGTCAGGTCGCGATGTGCTCTTGATTGGCACAAAGGGTCAGGCTAGGCATTATATTACTGAGGCTG
>JAPLVM010000036.1 GCA_026397115.1 Patescibacteria group bacterium | reverse complement strand
CCGGCATCGAGTTTTTGGTCGCTGCAGATTCAAAAGTACTCCCCGGGGGCATTCGATGGTTTGCTGGGTTAAATAACTTATTGAATTTGAGTACGAAGTTGGAGCTATCATCAAGTGCTACGCTTCACGGAAACAACGGGTTATTCGGAACAAAGCCGGAAGCAGTTGGAGTCGGCGGCCTTTCATCGACTCTCTCGTATAAAATCACAGATAGACTATCGTTTGCGGCAACGGTCGCTGGGCAAATTCATCTCAGCCACCAAGTGGGAAGTGGGTTTGAAAATAAAGCCTCGGTAGGAGCTGGCTTTATCTGGGTTATTTTGTAAATCAACAAACAACAGGACCAGTCATACAATTTCCCTTTGGAATATGTATCGCTGGTCTTTTTGTTCGCGCCAAAATTACTCAATAACCTCACCTGATGCTGACCAATGCCTACTTTTATTAATCCTGCCACGAACAAACTCACCTTCCAAAATATTATGCCCTTTGCCAGTCATTAGTTTCACATTTTGCATTTGCAAAGTTCTTCCTTGCACATAATTCTCACCCACTTTTTCCACCAAAACCTCCATTTCTTTTCCAACCAGCTCAGCCAACTTTTTTGTGGAAATCTCCCTTTGTACATCATTCAAGCGCGTCCAGCGCTTTTTTTTCTCAGCTGTAGAAACATCATCCTTTATTTTTGCCGCCGCTGTTCCCGGCCGAGTTGAATACTGTGAAATAAAGCTGAAATCAAACTCAAATCGTTTCCAAGCATCAAGGGTTTTCAAAAAATCTTCTTCAGTTTCTCCAGGAAATCCAACAATCACATCCGTGGAAATCGCGATATCCGGTCTAATTTCGCGCAATTTATGAACGAGCTGGGCGAATTCTTCAACTGTGTAATGTCTATTCATAGCTTGGATTATTCTGTCAGATCCAGCCTGGATAGGCAGATGCATCCATGGTGTCAAATGCTTCAAATCATGAAAGCATTGAATCAAGTCAGAAGATAGATCTTTCGGATGTGGCGAAATAAATCTCAGCCACCATTTCTTTTCATCTTTTTTATTTTTACCCGAAACCTTGATTGCGTCGATATTTCTAAGCAGTTCAGAAAAACGCATTCCTGTTTCTGGGCATTGATATGAATTTACATTTTGGCCCAAAAGAAAGATTTCTGGATAACCAGCATTAAGCAAATTCTGCGCGTCCGCGATAATTTTTTTCGCACTCTGCGACCATTCACGTCCCCGCGCATAAGGCACAATACAATAAGAGCAAAAATTGTTACATCCATTCATAATCGGCACATAAGCATGTACTGGCGAATCAATTTCAGGCGCAAGAGAAAAATAATTCTCTGGTTTTTTAGCAGTTTCCCTTGAAGAAACTAACCCACAGATTTCCGGCAGTTTCCAGCAATCATCAATCCTGAAAACAAAATCCAGTTCAGGCATCATTTTTTTCAACTTTTCCTCGCCGTGATGAATCATGCATCCAGTTAGGCCAATTTTAGCTTTTTGGTTATTACGCCGTATATCACGAATCTTACCCCTCACTCTTTCCTCGCCTTTTTGCCTAACAGAGCAGGTTACAAGTATCACAATATTAGCTTTATTTTCATCATTTATTTTTTTGCCGCCCAGACTAGTTAAAACACCGGCCACTCTTTGCGCATCGGCAATATTCATCTGGCAACCATAGATTTGCAGGGCAAAGATAAATTGTCGCATAACGAAAAAGTCAGTGGTTAAAGTAAACACAGTATAAC
The DNA here is from genome assembly GCA_026397115.1 of Patescibacteria group bacterium. GTDB lineage: Bacteria > Patescibacteriota > Gracilibacteria > JAPLVM01 > JAPLVM01 > JAPLVM01. The sequence goes on along the minus strand of JAPLVM010000036.1, from coordinate 18,963 downwards.
ACAGCCTAAGACTGTTAATCGTTATGCATGCTTGGCGCCAACTAAAAGTAAATTTTTAATTCATGTCCTCCTGAGCACAGCGGAGGATCTACAACAATTCATCAATAGAACTATGGAGCGAGGCGACGCAAGCTCATCGTTAATGAATCAAAAACCCTTTTTCCAAATTTACGTAGATGCTTCGCCTAGAGTACCGGCTCAGCATGACAGTAAAATGCAGGCAGGACTTGAAAAAGTGATTTTCAAAATTAATGAGCATCAGTTATTGGTTTTCCAATCACCACCAGCCGCTTGTAATTTGTCCCAGTTGGCCAGCAAGTAATTAAAGTAACTCTTTCATCGCCATCCTGATTTAATACACTCACATCAGTTGCCTTAATAATATTCTTTGATTCAACTTTATACTTATATTCTTTTTGGTGATAAAAAACAGAGAATTGATCGCCAGCTTCAAGTTTTTCCAGCAAAGCAAATACAGATTTATATCTTCCTGCATCCCAAGGATAATAACTTGAATGACCAGTAATCACAGTGTTCCCACCAGTTCCGGGTCTCGCTGTTGCAGGATAATGCACGACCCCATTTTGCAAATCAGCTTGTATCTGTTTTTCCAAAGCATTCCAATCTTGGTTCAAAAGTGGTTCAACCGCAGCCTCAACAACAGGCACATTTTGTTCGAGCTTATCTATTTTCAAGCGAAAATCAATTGGCTGTACATGAACTTGGTTGAGCTCATTTTGAACATTATCAGAAATATTCATCCCAAGCTCGGGCAGCTCGATTGGCACAATTTTTTCAGCTCCAAAATATGGCAAAACTGAGTTTTTCCACGTGTATGCCAAATTTGACTGATATGCATCAAAATTCATCGCAATCTGAATAATCATAAAAACCTGCACAAATGTTAGCGCCAATAGCCAGTTTTCTTTTTTACGTCTAGCCTTTACACTCGGAAAATTGGCAATTGAAGCCTCTGCATGAATATGTACAATTGACTTTATGCGATCTGTTTTGTCAAAATAAGCCATTTAACAAATATTATGTAATCTAGCCCGCCTTCCACAAGACTTTGATCTTACCCTTCGCATCAGCTTTTATTAAAATTACTCCCTCTTTTTTCCCATCGCAAAGCAGCTCAGAAACATTGTCAGTTATAAGCTCCTCTATCTTGGCTTTTACTCGCCTAGCGCCTGCGTTTTTATCCCAAGCAACTTTCACAATTGTTTTTATAACTTGAGCGCCAAATTCAAGTTTAACGCCTTGTTTCTGCAACTTTTCATTTAATTGCTCGAGTTCTGCTCTTGCAATTTGCTCGGCTGCCTTCTCATCCAGAGGCTTCATAATCAAAATTTTGTCCAAGCGCTCAAGAAAGTCATTTGGAAAATCATATTCCAAAGATTCGCGCGCTTTGTCTTTTGCGGATTCAGCTTCAAACTTTTGATTTTTATCAATTGCGCTAAATCCAATTTTGGCTCCATTTTCAAATAAATCATTTGCATCAAGCGAAGTTGTAAAAACTACAATCGTGTGCCTAAAATCAGCAAGTCGACCTTGTTGATCAGTTAATTTTCCATCACTTAAAATTTGCGAAAGCAGATTCAGCACATAAGGATGCGCCTTATCTATATCATCAAAAAGAACAAGGGAATATGGCTGTCTCCTGATCTTTTCAGTTAAGCGACCGCCCTCGTCATGCCCAACATAACCAGGCGCAGTACCAACAAGCGATGAGACTGAATTAGGTTCAGAAAACTCACCCATATCAAATCTGATAAAAGCATCTTCACGATTAAAAATTGTCATGGCAAGATTATGCGCCAGCGCTGTTTTGCCAACGCCTATTGGTCCAGCAAGCAGAAAAGAAGCAGTTGGACGATTATTACCGGCAAGCCCTGCATGATTACGACGAACTATTTTTGCTATTTGCGAAATCACATCAGCCTGGCCAAAGATTTTTTGTCCAAGAGTTTTTTCAATATTCCGAAAAACTGTTCCAAAATCAGCCATGATTTTAGCTTTTGGCACACCTGTTTGATCAGCAATTACCTCATAAATATCATCAAGCTCAATACATATTTCAGGCGGCACAACAGAATTATTGGTTGCCAACTGATGCAATTTTTCCTCAAGCTTTTTCTCGCGTGTGTGAATGTCACTCGCCTCATCAAAATTCTCATTTGCAATCGCTTCTTTTTTCTTCTGCGTTAAAGCCTGTAATTTATTTTTGATCTTATCTCGTGCAAAAACACCCTCAGGCAAAGACAAGCCTCGCCGCGACATAGCCTCATCAAGAATATCTATTGCTTTGTCAGGCAAAAATCTTTCAGGCAGATAACGCACGCTTGACTCTACTGCCACCTTTATCACTTCTGGATTGATTTTTAGATGATGATGTTTTTCCAGCTGATCTGCCAAACCAACTAAAATATGAATGGCATCTGCGACTGTTGGCTCATCAACAACAACTTTTTGAAAGCGGCGGCTTAATGCTTTGTCTTTCTCAATTTTACGAAACTCATCAAAAGTAGTTGCCCCAATAATTTTTACATCTCCACGCGCCAATGATGGTTTCAATATATTTGCCGTGTCCATTGATCCTTCAGCTGATCCAGCGCCAATAATAGTATGTAGCTCATCAATAAATAAAATAACCTGATTTTCAGCTTCTTTCGCTTCCTGCAGTAGCTTCCTCAATCTCTCTTCAAAATCACCACGGTATCTTGTTCCTGCTACAAGCCCAGCTAGATCCAAAGCCAAAACGCGCTTACGAGCAAGCGTCGGCGGCACTTTATTTGCCACAATTCTCTGCGCCAAACACTCAGCCAGCGCAGTCTTACCAACTCCAGCCTCACCAACCAAAACAGGATTATTTTTTGTACGCCTATTTAATATACTCATTACTCGCAATATTTCTTTATCACGACCAATCACAAGATCGAGCTTATTATTTTTAGCAGCCTCGGTCAGATCAGAAGTGTATTTATCAAGCATTGGCGTCTTTGATTTGGCTGGCTCAGGACTCACATCCACTTGCGCCTCGCCAGATTGGAATTGCAATGCATTACGCAAGTCTTGTACAACCAAACCAATTATATGATTCGCGGGATTAAAATTTTGATTCGGATTCTGGTTACTATTCATACTAACTTCAATATGATTTAAATATTCATTTAGCTCTGAAATTCGAATATCCAGACTAGCGAGCAAGCGGCAAGCTAGGTTCTGCCCGTTTGCTATAAGCGCTTTAAGAAGATCGCTAGTAGTCACCTGAATAGCCTTTCTGCGATCGCATATATCTGAGACAGAAGATAAAACCTCATCAAGTTCAACTGAGAATTCGCTTTTGACCTTCCTCTTCTCAATATAATTCATTTTGTTGACCTGCCGAAGAAGTGTTGGAATATCGTCCTTATACAGCCCAAGCGTTGACAAAGCTCTACCAGCAGAGCTGTTAATAGCGCGAGTTAACGAAAGCATCAAATGATGAGTCCCAACAAAAGCATCGCTGTTTTTTTGAGCAAGATCTTTTGCATACGAAATCGCGAGTTTTGCGTTTGGAGAGAATGGCAGCTGCTGCTTCGTAGTTGATTCTTTGTGCATAGATTTATGTGTTTAAAGTTATAATTTATTACTATATTGTAACAGAAAAATAAGCGAAAATGAAGATTTGGTCGCGGTTTTCAGCTTGCAGTTTTAGTGGAAAGTCATTAAAATAACGGTCGCAAATTACTGATTCTCGGGGATGTAGCTCAGCTTGGTTAGAGCACCTGCTTTGCAAGCAGGGGGTCAGGGGTTCGAATCCCCTCATCTCCACCAGCCTTCGCTCTACGAGCTACGGCTGGCACGCCAGCCGGCGAGTAGATAAGCGAAGAGCTGTCCTTCGTAGCTTTAGCGAAGAAGGACTGAGAATTGAAAGAGCGAAGCATGGGCAAGCCTTAAGTCTCATGCGTTAAATATGGCTACGCTTCGAATGGTACGCAGTTGCCCTCTTAGCTGAACTTCAGCAGAGCCTTTTCATTTCCCCTAATTCCTCACCCTACCTTTCCCCTCATTCTTTTATGAGTCTAAAAAATATAAATAATTAAAATTCACTTAAACTTTTACAAAGATCAGGTAAAATTGCGACCAGTTAAAAATATGGACTTAAAAATTTATTTAGCATAGTAGTATAGATGAATCTAAATGAGACGGGTCATAGCAGAGAGGCTAAAAGCAAAGCAACGCTTTTGGCTGATAATGAAAACGGAAGCAGGATGTTATTTGAGTTAAATAATAGCGAAAGCCTAGATGAAAATAGCCGAGAATTTTTAGAGGAATTACAGCTTTTTTTAGCAAAAGAGGTATCTAGGCAAATAAAGGAAAAAGGAATGGATGGCTCTACCTATGAAGGGGATTTAGAGAACGTTAAAAATAATCCAAGCATATGTCGGGAATTACTAATTGCAACTGTCAAATTTATGACAAATACTAATAATCAAATTCCTTATGCGAGTTTCTTGAATCAAGATAACTTTAAAAATTTGATAGAGGCTTTTATAGAGGAAACTAGCATAAAAATTAAAAATTTAAAAAATGAATGGTCGAAAACACCAGAGCGAGAATTAATGTTTTTGTGGCTGGATGCACGAGCTGCAAAAACCGGTTTTGAATGCCTTATAAATGCAGTTTCTGAAAACGATGATCAAAAAACAGATGATAACTATGCGCGTTACAATTCAAGAAAATTTGTCCAAATGGATTTATGTATGCCAGAAAATGCGCTCGAGGGGCAGCTATATGCGCTTGTTATGGAGAAAAGTACTTTTGAAGAAGATTGTTTAAGCGGCAGTGCAAAAAAAGGGTTATCACGATTAATAAAATGCAGGCGAGATTGGATTTTAGCGAGACATTATTTGGCAAAGGTTGCCAGGAATTTAAGGCTAGGATCAGAGAATAATAGAGCTGCCTTATTAATGGGCGATATGATCATGGAATTACCTATTGGCCAGGTGATACTTGCGCAAGAAGCATATGAGGAAACGCGCATGGCCTTTATGCATATCATAAATAAAGAATCTTCAGAGTCAATCCCTGCGCATTTTCAATCCGTAGAGAAGCTAGTTTTATATCTTCGCAGCGATTATCATTGTGATAACAGAACAGTGAAAATTTTAATCGAAGCGCTTCGCGAAGACCCTCTTTTTTCAGAAGCTAGCAGTCAAAATATTTTGGAAAACGCATCGAGACATTTGGATGAACTTCTCTCTATAAACAAAGAGCAGCCAATAGTTGAAGATATGCAAACTTTAGAAAGCGCAATTCGCGAGCATATATCAAAAATATATGAAGAAGAAATTTTTAATTGGCTGAAAGGACAAATCCAGGAGGATGAACCTATTTTTAATGAGGATTTAATCTTATGCCTAACTAAATATGCGGCGCATGTCGGCGGCGCTGGCGCAACACCATTACAAAAACTCCAATATCTCCAGCAGATATTGAATAAGCTTTTTGAGCGCGGAGAACAATATTTGGAGAGTTTAAGGGATGGGAAAGATGATGGTATCAACAAGATCGAGAGAAGAATTCAACCTTTAATTACTCGCGCGATAGATATAGTAAAAGCATGTCGAAAGAAGATATCATTACCGCGCTATGAAATTTCAATTGACAGTAGAAGACAGCAAGGAAATATTGCAAATGAAATCGCAGCCGCAGAGCGAAGAGAAACGCAGCTTGAAGGAGAAAACACGCCTATAACATCATTGTTGCGAGCCATGGGATGGAAGCCAGAAGAAGATGTAAGTTCAAAAATCATTAAATTGAAAAAGATCATTAAAACCGGGGAACAAGAGGTCAAAACTGCTTAATTTTTCGGCCTGTTCTGGCTCACTCGGAAAACTTGGGGACTGTTACCAATTTGTCTCTTGCCAAAAACTAGATTTCAATATACAATTTTTATCGCTTCATAAAAACTCGATGATAAAATTCGAATATATGGTTATTCGTCTGTATTTAGCCAGTCGAGGGGTAATTAAATTTGCTCGTCGCTATGAGGGCGGCGAAGAAGTGCGCGATGCCAAGAGCCAATATAAGTGTCATCACAACGGAGTGAACAAAAGCTGGGATATAACAAGTCATGATCCTATTTTTGAAAAAGCTTTTAATGAATCTTTGGCTGGAACTGAAGCGCCCGTTTTAGGTTGGAAGACTGAAATTGATTTGCTTAACGCAGCTGGAGAAGAGGGCTGGCAGCACTATATGACCAAGAAAAAAGAGTTTGGTGATTTTGATAAAATTGATGGGGCTGAGGAAATGGTTGGGTTGTATTTTCGACGCAAGATTGTAGCTGAGCCGAACAGCTGAAGAGATTAAAGTTGAAGACATAGAAAAAGGAAACTCAAAGAAGAATTCTTCTATTGAGACGCCGGACGCAGATACTACGGAATCCATTGCCAATGACTCAACTGAAACAGTAAAGAATGGCAAGGATAATAACAACGGCAAGAAAAACTAATCTTACTTCAAATATATCATGGCAAGAAAAGGGGCGTGCGCCCCTTTTCTTAAACAGTATAATCAGCCTTAATCTGCTAAATTGCAATGGTTTGCGTCAAATAGCCATTTCTGGTACAATAAGCAGAAGATAAATATCAGTTTTCATCTAGATAAATGAATCTCTCGCCTAAACTACTTAAACATATCTGTTTTGGAATCAGCATAACTGCCGTAAGCGCGTTAGTTATTCTATATGGCATCAATCCAAAAATCCTATCAACAAATCTCTTACAGCACACCTTAGACGAAAATACACAGCCAGTTAGCAATTTATCTATAACCGCACAAACCAGCTCAGGCGGAATTGCCTTATCATGGAACCAGGTACCTAGCGCAGATCAGTATAAAGTAGAACGCTCGGAAAACGGACAAGCCCCAATCACAATAAAAATTCTGCAAGCCAATGAATATTTTGACACTACATTGCAAGAGTATGCAAACTATCATTATCGCATCACTGCGATGGCGAACGAACAAGTGGCAATCCGCTCATCTATTACTGATATTTCCTACCAGCCAAAAACATTCTTTGAAACCAGAAATAATGTGCCAAAAGACAAATTCGGTTTGATTTCTGCCACTGCTTTAAGCCCAAAGATATTGCAAATTCATTTCTCGCAATCTTTGGCAATTCAATCTAGCTCACTAATTGATAACGAAATAATAACTGTCGCCGGAATAAACATAGAAAAAATTTATTTAGACCCAACTGATATCAGCAGAAAAACTTTAATTGTGTTTGTTGGCAAACTCACTTCAGGTATGCATGAGATAAAAGCCATAAATACGCTGCTTGACATAAATGGGCAAAGGATAATGCCTGAATACCAAGCTATATCAATATCTTCTTAAGAAGATATCAACTTTATGAACTAGTCGCAACATCATTGCGATTTTTAATTAGTTTGACAAGTAAAACCGTAAAAACTTCTCTTGCTACAACTAAATCTTGGATATAAACTTTCCACGCAACACAAGATATTGCGAATCGCTTGGATTTTATATCTGATAATTTGTAATTAATTACTATCAAAAGTGCAGTGCATGAAATGCAAGAGCGATGATACTAGCGTGATTGATAGCCGTATTGTGGAAGAAGGCAAGGCAATTCGTCGTCGTCGTAAATGCGAAGTATGTGATCATCGTTTCACAACGTATGAGCGCCCTGAATTTGCAACATTTACTGTTATTAAGGCAGGCGGCAAAAAAGAACCTTATTCACGCGATAAATTACAACGAGGCATAATGGTTGCAGCACACAAAAGGCCAATATCTTCAGGGCAAATTGAAACAATGATATCCTCTCTTGAAGAAAAATGGGCTGCAAATAAAAAAGAAATCTCTACAAAAAGAATCGGTCGTGATGTAATGGAATCCCTAAAAATGCTTGATGAAGTCGCCTACCTTCGTTTTGCCAGCGTATATCTTGATTATCCATGCGCAGACGAATTTCTGGAAGAAATCAACAATCTGATCGGTCACCGTAAACACAGGAAAAAATCATCGAGACAAAGCATAGACCAGAAAGAATTATTCGAAAAATAACCAGAAATAAACTCGCGCAATCGCATTCTATTTTTTAATCTCATTAAAAGTGCCACAATATGTTCGAAAACGTGACGGTAAACTCGTTCCATTCAACGTTGAAAAAATATTCGCAGCTATTTGGAAAGCAGTACAATCTGTCGGCGGCGAAGATGCATCTACAGCACGAAAGATTGCAGACCGTGTTCGTACAATTATAGATGCTACTTATCCAAGCGATAGAATTCCATCAGTAGAATATATCCAAGATACTGTTGAAAAAATCCTTATCGAAGACGGCCACGCAAAAGTAGCCAAGGCATACATTATTTACCGCGAGCAACATCGTCAAATGCGCGAAATGGCGCATCTTATGAACGAGTCAATCACGCTTGTTGAAAGCTATTTACAAAAAGCAGACTGGCGAGTTAAAGAAAATGCAAATATGGAATTTTCGCTACAAGGATTAAATAACCATATTTTTGCATCTATCTCTGAAAAATATTGGCTCGAAAAAATCTATCCAAAAGAAATTCGCGACTCACATATCAACGGAGAATTAAAGCTGCATGATTTAGGGCTTTTGGCACCATATTGCTGCGGATGGGATTTACAAGATTTACTTATGCGCGGCTTTGGCGGAGTCCCTGGAAAAGTTCAGTGTAAACCACCGAAGAGACTAAGACCTGCCCTAGGCCAGGTTGTAAACTTTCTCTATACTCTTCAAGGAGAAGCTGCTGGAGCAGAAGCATTTTCAAGCTTTGATACCTTACTTGCGCCATTTGTACGTTATGAAAATTTAAACTACACGCAAGTCAAGCAGGCTATGCAGGAATTCATGTTTAATATGGCTGTACCGACACGGGTTGGATTTCAAACACCATTTACAAATTTGAGCTTTGATTTAAGCCCATCACCCCTACTCGCAGATCAGGCTGTAATCGTCGGTGGCGAAATGAAAATCGAAAAATACGGAGATTTCCAAAAGGAAATGGACATGATCAATAAGGCTTTTATCGAGGTAATGACAGAAGGAGACGCCACAGGACAAGTCTTCACCTTCCCAATCCCAACCTATAATATTACGAAAGATTTTGATTGGAACGGCGAAATCGCACAGATGATTTTTGAGATGACTGCCAAATACGGCTTGCCATATTTTTCAAACTTCATTAATTCTGATATGAAGCCAGAAGATGCCAGATCAATGTGTTGCCGCCTACGCCTTGATAATCGCGAATTACGCAAGCGCGGCGGAGGATTATTTGGTTCAATGCCGCTCACAGGTTCAATCGGCGTAGTAACACTAAATATGCCCCAAGCAGCTTATCTATCAAGTACTCGTGAAGAATTCTTTGCACGCGTTACCCGTTTAATGGATCTGGCTCATCAAAGCCTAAAAATCAAGAGAAAAATGATTGAGAAATTTACGGAAAATGGCTTATATCCGTATTCTCGAGTTTATCTGCAAAGTATTAAAGATCACACCGGCTCATATTGGTCAAATCATTTTTCAACAATTGGTCTGCTTGGCATGAATGAAGCTTGCCAAAATTTGCTAGGCGCAGATAAAGATATCGCGTCGCGAGAAGGATATCAGCTAGCAATAGAAACTCTAGACCTCATGCGCGAACGCTTGATTTCATATCAAGAAGAAACTGGTTATATTTACAATCTAGAGGCAACTCCAGGTGAAGGCACAACTCGTCAATTTGCTGTTGCAGATAAAAGAAAATTCCCAGATATCATCACTGCAGCGAGAAATGAAAACGACGTACCATACTATACAAATTCAACGCATCTACCTGTTGATTATACAGATGATATTTTCAAGGCTCTAAAGCACCAAGATCCACTTCAATGCAAATATACAGGCGGCACAGTGTTTCATGGATTCTTCGGCGAACGAATGTCAGATGCAAAAACCACTGGCAAGTTAGTGAAAAAAATTGCTGAAAACTTCTCCTTGCCATATTTCACAATTACGCCAACATTCTCAATTTGCCCAAAGCATGGTTATCTTTCAGGCGAACACGAATTCTGCCCAAAATGCGATGATGAGCTAAGAGCACGAAAATCAATGACCCAGAAAAACGCTTCAGCTTCAGAAATGGTCAAAGACGCCAGGCCAAAAAAAGCAAAAAATAAAAGCTTAAATTAATTTCTAAGTTATCTTTACAATTCTTAATAACCACTATCATGACAAATTCCGAGCAAACATCCGTAGCCGCAAAAAATAACCAATCTTATGACAGAGAAGATAATCCAAACAGCGAGCGTATGCGTTGTAAGGTTTATTCACGGGTAGTTGGATATATTAGGCCTGTGAGCAACTGGAATGATTCAAAGGCAAATGAGTTTGCCCATAGAGTAACTTTTTCGGAAAAAATAGCTGGGAACAAGGCTAAGGATCTGCCTTTATAGCTAAGCCCAACTTGTAATTGCAAAACTCGTCTGCTAAAATCTGAATGTAATCACGATTGGAAAATGTCTTTTGCTGGTCTGTCTGCAAGAGGCATTTTTCTTCTTTAATTTATGCGATCTATCAGCAGGAGTTCGGGCTTTTCGGCAGACGCAGGGCATTCTTCGCTACGCGAAGAATGGTGGAGCTGAGGGGAATCGAACCCCTGACCTCATGCATGCCATGCATGCGCTCTAACCAACTGAGCTACAGCCCCACAAGAAAATCACGACACTTGAATTTGAATATAGAAAAAGACTCATCTATCATTCAAAATCTGTTAATTCTTAGCATTAAAACTCTCAAGCGCCTTAATCGTCGCCTTTGCAACATTAATTTTATTTGAAGCGCCGATGTTCTTAGATAGACAATCCTTTACGCCAGCTAATACCATAATTGATCTAATAGTCCCACCTGCAATAATACCAGTGCCTTCAGAAGCAGGCATAATCAAAATTTGAGCTGCCTTGAATTTCAAATTAACCCTATGCGAAATAGTGCGGTTATCTTTTAACGCAACAGTAATAAGTCCCTTTCTAGCGGCACGCACAGCCTTTTGCACAGCAAGCTGCACCTCATTAGCCTTACCAATACCAAAACCAACGCGAGACTTACGATCCCCAATCACAACCGAAGCTCTAAAACTAAGTCTGCGGCCACCTTTCATCATACGCGAAACGCGATCAACCTGTAAAACAACTTCATCGAATTCCTTTTGCTCGCGAGGCCTATCCTCACGCTGACGACGTTTTCCGCCTTTTCTGCCTCCAGATCTTCTACCGCGATCATGACCGCCCTCTTCCTTGTCTTTCTGATCAATCAAATCTGCAACAGAGCTAGGTAAAATCGCGCTCACGTCAGGTTCAACAATCGCCTCTTCATTTAAAATTGTCTCTTTAGTATCGATATTTTCTTTTTCAGAAGAATCAGCCATTTAATAAAATTGAATGAAAAATTAAAATTCAAGCCCAGCAACTCTAGCCGCCTCAGCCAATGCTTTCACGCGACCATGATATTTATAACCATTACGGTCAAAAACAACTTTTTTAATGCCAACTTTTTTAGCAGCTTCTGCTAAAACTTCGCCTACTTTTGTTGCATGCTCCAATCCTTTGCCATCTTTTAGCTTACTATCGCTGGCCGAAGCCAAAGTAATCCCCTTAGCATCATCAATAATTTGAGCACTTATATAGCGTGAGGAACGAAATACGCTTAATCTTGGGCGTTCTGCATTGCCAATTACAAGCTTACTAACACGGCGCTTACGCGCCAAGCGACCGATCTGTTTTTTTGAAACTTTAGACATTTTATAAATTTTTACTTAGCGCCAGCGCCAGCAGTCTTACCAGCCTTGCGATGAATACGCTCATCAATATATTTAATACCCTTGCCTTTATAAGGTTCAGGCTTTTTAATCGCTCTGATGCGAGCAGCCTGCTCGCCAACTTTCTGCTTATCAATACCAGAAATGACTATAACCATTTTGTTTTCTGGATCAATCTCCATTTTAATACCCTCGATAGAAGATACTTTAACTGGATGAGAAAATCCTAATCCGAATTCCAACTTTTCACCGCTCTTCTGCACTTTGAAACCAACACCGACTACTTCTAGCTTCTTTTCAAATCCTTTAGAAACTCCTTCAATCATATTAGCAATCATGGCGCGAACCATACCATGCATTGCTTTGTTAAAGTTATCATCACTGAATCTTTCAACAGTAATCTGCCCATCAACAATGTTGACTTTAATGCCAGCGTGCAACTTAAAGGTTAATTCGCCCTTTACTCCTTTGACCGTTATAACATCATTATCTTGAGTAACGGTTACACCTGCCGGAATCGTTATAGGTAGCCTGCCAATTCTAGACATAATTTTTATAATTACCAAACTTCACAAAGCAATTCACCGCCAAGGCGCATTTTTCTGGCATTCTTACCAGTCATCACGCCTTTTGAGGTTGATAGAATAGCAATCCCAAAACCATCAAGCACCGCCTTAATTTCATCAACAGATATATAAACTCGCCTGCCAGGCTTTGAAATACGCTTTAAAGAAACTTTAATTTTCTCAGGATCTAGACCAATCTTAATAGCCTGAAACTTGCCGTTTTTCACTATGTTAACCTCGCGTATGAATTTTGTTTCCAAAAGAACATTGGATATTGCCTTATTGATTCGAGAATAAGGGACATCCACATAGTCATGCTTCGCACGCGAAGCATTTCTAAGTCTTGTCAGCATATCGGCAATTGGATCTGAATGCATTTAATAAAATGATTATATTCTTAAGTTATATTGCGAAAAATTTACCAGGATGATTTGGTCACACCAACGAGCTCTCCTTTATAAAATTTCTCCCTTACACAGATGCGACACATCTGAAATTTGCGGAGAAAGCCATGCACGCGACCACATATAGGACAGCGATTATATACGCGAGTTGGCATCTTCGGCTTGCGACCAGCCTTTTTGGCTTCAAGATACAAACGCTTTCTCTTATTCGCTTTATAGACTATTGCTGTGCGAGACATGATTAATTAATTAAACTTTTTAAACGGAAAACCTAGCTTAGCAAGCAAAGCATGCCCTTGCTCGTCATTCTTTGCGCTTGTAGTAATATTAAATTGCAAGCCATATATTTTAGACAGATCTTGAATATCAGTCTCTGGAAATATTGCGTTTTCCTTAATGCCGAGTGAATAATTGCCATGCCCATCAAGTTTCGGAGAAATGCCGCGGAAGTCGCGTACTCTAGGTAAAGCCACGCGTACAAGTCTTTCTATCAAATCCCACATTCTCTTTCCGCGCAGAGTAACAACAAGCGCATTTGGGGTGCCTTCGCGTAGTTTAAAGTTTGAAACTGATTTTCGCGCTTTACGTAAAGCTGGCTTTTGCCCAGTAATTTTAGTCAAGGCATCTTCTATATCAGAATAATCTTTGTTATCACGGTAACGTGTACCGATACCGCAGTTAACCGCAACCTTTATTATGCGTGGAACAGCCATAACATTTGTTATGCTAAATTCATTTTGTAGCTCAGCCGCAATTTTCTTTTTATACATATCGTAAAGATTCATTGTAATTCTATATAAATGATTTATGGCAATGCTTGCACTGCCGCAATTTCTTGCCGTCAGTAATAACATAATTTATACGCGTTGACTTCTCGCACAAAGGGCAAACAATAGTGACATTAGAAGAGTGGATAGGTGCTTCTTGCTTAATAATTGTACCTGTTTTTTCGCCACGCGGTTTTTGATGCTTAGTACGTACATTTACGCCTTCAACTATTACCTTAGGTTGAGTCATCAATTTAGCTCCACGCAACACGGATTTCATGACTTTAAGTATTTTGCCAGTTTTACCCTTATCAGCTCCGGCATTAACGATTACGAGATCTTTTATCTTGAATTTCATGTGAATGTTGACTTGGTATAATTATTAAAGGAAATGATGACTGAGAACTTAGTATTTAGAGTACTTCGGGTGCCATTGAAACTATTTTCATATTAACATTCCGAATCTCACGCGCAATTGGGCCAAAAACACGTGTTCCACGAGCCTGCTCATCCTTAGTCGTAAGCACAACTGCATTATCAGAAAAACGAATATATGAACCATCATCGCGACGAATATTATTTTTTGTGCGAACAATTAAGCCATAGACAACATCTCCCTTTTTCACATTAGCGCGTGGAATAGCTTTCTTAACCGCACAAACAATAATATCCCCAACATAGGCATAACGAATCTTGGAACCACCTAGCACCTTAATGCATTCAACTTCTTTTGCTCCGCTATTATCGGCTACAACAAGCCAAGTTTCAGCCTGAATCATAATGACTTTTTAGATTTTGAAACAGATTTTTTAGCATGACTAGCATTAGCGCGAGTTTGCTTCTTTTTAGCTGTATGAGCTTTGTTCCCCTTAGTTTTAATCATATCAATCATTCTATCTGTCATTTCTCCGACTTTTTTAATTCTTTCCTGCTTCCTCCGAACAATTTGGTTTCTCATTCTGTCAATTGAGTCCTCAGGCACGCAAAGCCAACGTTTCAATTTGGAAATAGGTCGCACTTGCCGAATCATGACAGTATCACCATTTTTATAACGATTATCCTCATCATGCGCATGATATTTTTTCGTAACAGTAAAATATTTACGATATTTTGGATGCATCTTCTTGCTCTCGACCATCACAACAATGGTCTTATTCCCCTTAGCCGATACAACAATGCCTTTTTTATAATGCACGGAAGAAATAATTAAAAATTACTTTTTTGCTTTTCCAAGCTGCTTCTCAGCCATGATGGTCTTAATCTGGGCAATTGCCAGTTTAGCCTCACGACACTTATGCGAATCCTTGATCTCACCAGATTTTAATCCTTGCCTCAAGCCAAACCAAGCGCGCAATTTACCTGAAAGCTCGTTTTCCAATTCAAATATTGACATCGATCTTAATGCAGCAATTTCCATTTATAAATTTATAAACTATTTTGAACTGAAATGATTTTTGTCTTAATCGGTAGTTTAGCCGCTGCTCTACGCAGCGCGCCCATTGATAACTCTTCATTCGCGCCTTTCATTTCAAAAATTATTTTACCTGGCTTAATTACAGCGGCAAAGTGGTCAACCGCTCCTTTTCCCTTACCCATTCTTTGTCCTTCACCATGAGTAGTTCTTGGCTTGTGCGGAAAAACACGAATCCAAATTTTTGCCCCACGCTTGACATGGTGGGTAACAGCACGACGCGCCGCCTCAAGCTGCCTCGCAGTAATCAGCCTTCCTGTAATCGCTTTGATTGCATAATCGCCGAATGCGATTTCATTGCCAGCGTGAGATTTTCCCTTCACAGGCATTTTCATTTGTTTCCGATATTTCATTCGACGCGGCATCAACATGTCCGAGATATTATATTTACTTAAAACTGAAATTTAATATATAGACTAAATAAAAGCCCGAATACTTTACTTATTTTTCCTCCTTGAGTCAATCCTTTCCGGTCCTTTGCTGGTGAACTGTTCACCCCTATAAATCCATACGCGAACACCAATTTGACCATAAGTAGTCCAAGCACCAACATGCGCATAGCTAATATCAGCTCTCAACGTTGAAAGCGGAATTTGCCCTTCAGCAAAGAACTCGCCTCTCGCTATATCAGCACCGCCTAAGCGTCCCTTTACCAAAATTTTAATTCCCTTTGCACCGCTTTCCATGGTTCGGCGAATAGCCATTTTTGAAGCACGGCGATATGAAACGCGACCGGTAATCTGCCTGGCAATATCCTCAGCTACGAGCCTAGCCTCCAGCTCTGGTTTTTGAATTTCCTCAACTTTTATCTCAAAACGCTTTTGCATTTTGCGACGAAGAAGGTTTTCAAGATCAGTCAGATTAGCCCCTTGGCGACCGATCACAACGCCTGGCCGGCTAGTATGAATTGTAACTTGAATCCGATCAGAATAACGCTGAATTTCAATCTTATTGATACCACCGTCTTTAACTTTCTCAGAAATAAATTGGCGAATTTTATGGTCATCAAACAAATTTTGGGCATAAGTCATTTTTCCCGCAAACCACTGACTTACACATTTTTGTGTGATACCGATACGAAATCCAACTGGATTGACTTTCTGTCCCATAGTAATGAAAAATTATTTACTAGAATTAAGTTTTTTAAGAGAATCTTTAGGCTTAACATTTTTTTTATTGGTAGCTTTGTCTTCATGATCTATTGGCTCTTCTTTAACTTTTGCTGCATTCAAACTGATGTTCGACAGCTTTACTGCACAGTTGGACATAGCCTTCCTATATGGCAGGGAACGGCCGCGGGCTCCAGGACGCCAACGTTTATATAAGGATCCCTTTGTAACTTTAATCTCATCGATTATCAAATTTTCTTTTTTAGCATCTTTTTGCTCAGCATTAGCAACGGCAGAGCTGATTATTTTGGCAAGAATACGAGCTGCCTTCTTTGGCGCAAACTGCAAAAAAGATAATGCTTCAATAACAGGCTTCCTGCGTACCAAGGCAGCAACCACATTCATCTTCTTGTACGATATTGAGTTATTCTTATTAGAAGCTTGCATGACTTTATTGAGTTTGAATAGTTATTTATGAGGATAAATGTTTACCACCGTGTTTAATAAATCTCCGGGTAAGTGAGAATTCTCCAAGCCTATGACCAATCATGTTTTCTGTGCAAAGGACTGGAATAAACTCTCTGCCATTATGAACAGCAAAGGTAAGCCCGACCATATCAGGAATTATTTGAGAAGAACGAGCCCAAGTCTTGATGATTTTCTTGTCTCCAGATGCAATTGCAGCCAAAACTTTCTTCAGCAACTTTGGATGTATATACGGTCCTTTTTTTAGAGAACGAGCCACAGGGAAAAATTTAAAAAATTAAAATGAAAAATTATTTCTTACTCTTATGTCTTGATTTGGCAATCCATTTGGATGTCGACTTATTTTTGCGAGTACGCTTGCCAAGGGCTGGTTTACCCCATGGAGTTTTCGGACCCTTTCGCAAGCCAATCGGGGTATGTCCTTCGCCACCGCCATGCGGATGATCAACTGGGTTCATCGAGCTACCAAGAACACTCGGTCGACGATTCATGTGACGAGCGCGTCCAGCCTTACCAAGTATAACATTAGAGTGATCTGCATTTGAAACAACACCGACAGAAGCCAAGCATTCTTTATGTATATAACGCACTTCCTTAGAAGGCATGAGTACTTGCGCATATTCACCATCCAATGACGTTAACGTGGCTGATGACCCAGCGCTTCGTACGCTACTTCCGCCATGACCTAAAATTAGTTCTATGTTATGAATAGGCTGACCCATCGGAATATTTTTTAACATCATTCGGTTACCAGGCTTAATTTTGGTCTTCTCGTCACAAAGCAATTTATCACTCTTTTTCATTCCTTCGGCCGCTAATATATAACGACGTTCTCCATCTGCATATATTAGTTTCGCGATGAAGGCTGTGCGGTATGGATCATACTCAACACTTTCTATACGCGCAGGAATCCCAAGTTTATCGCGCGAACTAAAATCTAATATGCGATATAGCTGCTTTGCTCCTCCACTTCTGCGGCGAGAGGTAATACGTCCATGAGAGTTACGGCCAGTTGATTTCTTGAGACTGCATGTTAGCTTCTTATCACGGCCAGGAGTATCTAACGCGCTATAATCAACGCTAACCAGCTGACGACGTCCCGATGTAGTTGGTTTATAAGTTTTAAGTGCCATTACTTAATATTCAATGTTTATAAATCTGAAATGAAATTATTTATCATCTTTTTTCTTGTGCTCAGCATAAATTTTCCCCGAATCTAAAACCTGTCCTTTTTTAATAGTCACAATTGCTTTCTTCCGCTCTTGGCGGCGAACAGTGGCTACGCCACGACCACGACGACGCAGTTTACCAAGACGGGTGCATATATTTACTTCCTCGGCATCAACTGCATAGATTTCTTTTACAGCCCGTTTGATTGCTGTTTTTGTAGCAAGTCGATGAACCAAAAATGTATATTTACCATCTCCTTGCTTTGAAACCGATTTCTAGGAAACAACCGATGCGATAATAATTTTATATGAATTCATCTACTTACAATTAATCTTTAAATTTGGCTGAGACTTTTTCAATTGCGTTCTGCAAGAAACAAATTTTTTCATATTGCAATAAGTCACGTGGATTTAAATAGTTTACTAATAATGTCTTAACATTTGGTACGTTACGCATAGACTTTCGGGCATTAACATTATTTTCGTCAAAGACAACTAAGACAGAACGACGTACAGGTAATTTTTTGAGCAACGCTGCAAAAGTTTTTGTATCAGGCTTGTCTGCACGATATGCCTCTAGCGCAAAGATGGCTTTTTCACCTGCACGAGCTGATAGCGCGGAAATCAATGCGGCTTTACGCATCTTCTTTGGCATGTTTTTCGTAAAGTTTCTGTCAGATGAAGGACCATGCACGCGACCGCCTTTTTTCCATTGCACACCTTTACGCGAACCATGGCGAGCACGTCCAGTACCTTTCTGCTTATAAGGCTTGGCCGTAGGCCCACGCCTCTCATGCCTTGTTTTCACATTGGCAATTGCCACGCGCTCATTAGCCATTTGCATAAGAATAAATTCATGCAGCAAGCCTTTATTAACTTCTTGCTCAAAAATTTCTTTTGGCAAGGTTAATTTACCTTTTTGCACTCCGTTTTGTGAGTAAATATCGATCTGCATGAAGAATACTGATTATATGGAATGATTATTTCTCAATTTTTAAGATGACTAATGAATCTCTTGCACCTGGGACAGCTCCCTTTACAAAGATAATATTTTTATCTGGCAATACTTTTATGATCTCGCGATGTTTCAATGTGACCTGAGTATTGCCCATATGTCCAGGCATTTTGGATCCGCGTCGCACCTC
>JAPLVM010000095.1 GCA_026397115.1 Patescibacteria group bacterium | reverse complement strand
ATATAATTGAATGGTATTAAGAATTCGCAATTTTATTTATGCCTTGAAAATGCTAAAATCTGCATATAAACTTTTTTACTTGAAAACTATGAAATATAGATTTGATGAAATTTTCAAAGAGAATAAAGATGGGACATTATCACCAATTAGGCAAATAAGAGTTGGCGGTGTTTCATTTGGTCCAGGTGTTTCATTTGGTCCAGGTGCAGTATTTGGCGGAGTCGATTTTTATAGGTATAAAGGACATGAATTAGAAGCAGATGACGAAAATGGTATTTTAGTAATTAAAGCTATTTATCAAACCACATTATGATTGATAATAAAGGCAATTCCAGAATCGAGATCTTTGATCCAAATGCAAAGGTTGCAGAAGCTCTATCAGCCGTTAAGAAGCAGCAAGAATTTATAACTTGGATAATAGGTGCGATAGCCGTCGCGGTTGCCATAGGATTCATAGCTATTATTGTAGCTGTTTTTGCCATTTTTATAGATCATCAAAATTATGTTGGTGAAAGATACGATGAGTATATAAAGTTGATGGATAAGCAAGGAGCTAAGCTTTAAAAATGGTCTTCTCATTAGCTCAAATATGAATTAATACGATGAAAGGCATTTCTAAGATCACACAATTACTCGCTCAGCTAAAGCCTCTCTATAAAAAACATGATAAAAGTCTGTTATTTCATGGCTGGCATCATATTGTTTTCGTTAGAAAAAAGGCGTTGAAATTCGCGAGTTTAATTGATGCGGATAAACTTATTGTTGAGGCGGCAGCTCTGACACATGATTTAAACCATATTATTAAGTCAGGCTCAAATCCAGAGATTGGAATGACTTTACGCAAAGAATTTTTAAGCAAAGCTGGTTTTGCCAATGAAGAAATAAATAAAATTGAACATGTAATAATGGAAGCAGACATCAGAATACGTAATGAAAAAATTACGCCAGAAGGCATGGCTTTAAGTGACGCTGACACGTTATTTAAATGCCTGCCAATTATGCCGATATTTTTTACTTCAAAGTATATAGCCGAAAACAAGGCTGATATATATAAGCTCGCTCGCAAGATAATTTCCGAGCAGGAACCGCTGATAAAAAAAGGGATTTATTTTTATACTGACTATGCCAAGAAAAAATACTCAGATTGGGCTAAATGTAATTTACAGCTATGGAAAAATGTTATTGATGCGCTTGAAGATGATGAAATTAAAGAGGTAATGAAGAGTATTTAGGCAAACATATTCAATTCTAAAAGAATCATGCAAAATATTTTTTATCCATTAATCAACAAAATCATGAAGCCAAAGATCAAAGCTTTTTATCTCTCCGTCCAGAATATGGAGAGAGCAGTAAAATTTTACGAAGAGATATTTGATGAAAAAGTTTCGTCTTTTGGCAAGAGAATGAGTTCGTTTGATTTTGATAATATTTCTTTACTTCTACTTGACCCGAACATTGATGGAGAAGAAGTTTCCATTGGTAACAATGCTGTTCCAAACATTGAAGTTGATGACGCACAAAAAATGCTAGAGCTCGTTAAAAGTAAGGGTTGTAAAATAGTTATGCCTTTGGAAAAAATTGATAAATATTGGATTTTTCAGATAGAAGATACTGAGGGGAATGTTGTCGAATTTTATCAGGTAGAAAATTGAGCTCACTCCCACCTCCCCTGCGCCCAAACCCAATCCGTCAAAACCTTCATTTGCGCCCACCTGTCACTTGCATTCAAAACCACAGCTAGAATTTCATGCCCTTTTTCATTGCGCCTCAGCGTCACCAAACATTGACCGGCTTTTTCCGTAGTTCCAGTTTTCACCCCAAAAACATCGCCTGGTTCATTATCAGTCAGCAATTTATCTGTTGTATTTAGCTCCCTTTTGAAACCATTCCAAGACCAAATGCCCAAGCTACTTGTACCTACAAGCTCACGAAAAATTGGCTTGCGCAAAGCATATTCTGTCAGTCGCAACAGATCATTCGCTGTTGAAAAATGCCAGTCATCATCAAATCCTTCAGGGTTCATAAAATGAGTATTTTTTAGATTGAGTTGCTTGGCTTTATTATTCATCATCTTAACAAATTCGTCTTCTGAACCAGCCGTTTGAATTGCGAGAGCCTGAGCAGCATCATTTCCAGATTCAATTAGAGCCCCAGCCAAAACATCTCTTATTTTTAGTTTCTCGTATTGGAAAAACCAAACTTTATTTCCTGGAGTGTTTAGCGCTTCTTCTGGAATCATCATCCATGAATCAAGATCAGGCGTATTTTCAAGTACTACAATCGCAGTCATAATTTTTGTAAGCGATGCTATCGGGAGCGGCTTATTTGCATCTTTTGTGTATAAAACTCGTCCTGAGGCCAAATCCATAACTGCGGCAGAAATTAAACTTAACTCAGGAATAGTTTTTGTTTCCAAGGTCGCCATTGGTGCAGGCTTGCTTGTCTCGTTGAAATTAAAATTAACATCAAAATTTGGCGTTGTCGCAAGCTGAGACAAAAAAATTGCTTTAAGAAAAAAATCCAGCATTGTATCTTTAAAATCTATTCAAATAAAGACATGGCAAGCATAATGCTAATGCCAAAAATAATGAAAATTATTTGTAAAACTGATGTCCACAAAGTATTGCGTTCGTGGAGCATTGGAATCAAATCGCTTCCAGCGATATAAATAAAACCTCCAGCAGTAAGCGGCAACAAAATAGTTTTGATCACACCTATTTCCGGACCAATAAGCAAAACTGATATGCCGCCGACAAACGCCATGCAAGCGAACATAAAGTTGAACAAGGCTGCTTTTTTAACTGAAAATCCCGCATGCACAAGCGTGGCAAAATCGCCAATTTCCTGAGGAATTTCATGCAAAAGTACCGCCAGAGTAGTTGCCATTCCTATCGGGAAAGAAACTAAATAGCTTGCTGCAATCAAAACTCCATCGAGAAAATTGTGCACGCCATCGCCAACAAGACTTATTATTGCGACTGGATGAACATTATGCCTATGACAGTCGTCGTTTGGTAGATGATGACAGTGCTGCCAACGCAAGAATTTCTCTATAATAAAGAACAATAAAATACCGCCAAGAAGTAATGCTGAGGCCAGCAAATTATTATTTTCCATATTAGCCACAGTCACGTTGCTGAAAATCTCTGGAATAATGTGAATAAAAGCATCGCCAAACATTGCGCCCACAGCAAAACTGACCAATAGCAGCAAAATTTTCCGTACTAAATTTTCATGCCATAAAAGAGCAATGATGCCAGCTAGCGAGATCAAGCAGATCAGTAAAATTGAAATTAATGTAGCCAACCAAATGCCCATTGAAATTGATTATTAACTTATTAGCAAATTATATATTACCTGGCGCACCCGGCAGGATTCGAACCCACGGCCTCCTGGTTCGTAGCCAGACGCTCTATCCAACTGAGCTACGGGTGCAATTCTAGTTTACAGTTGCTAGATCGTTAGATGCCAGTTAGGAAAATTGCATCTAAAACAATTTAGCTACCAAAAACGGGACTATATTACTTTAGATGACATATTCAGTCAATTTCTTCGATCAGGAAAGAAATCATCATCCCAAGCAGCAGCCCAAACAAAGCACCAAAAATAGAGTTTCGGCTCGCGTGACTTTGCGCAGATATAATGCCTAACTGCTCATTTGAGATTTGAAGTATGCCATTGTTGTGATTATTGAAATCAATCACTTCTTCCTGTATTTTCGGCGTGACTTTATCAACGCTTGCTTTCAGTAAGTCTTTGTTCTGAGCAGAAAAAGTTAGAATTAAATTTTGCCAAGAGGTTTTTTTGATTCCAAAATCAACGCCTGCTTTCTCACGGAAGCCAGATGATTCAAGCCAGCCCTGAACTGTATTTGTAAATAGATCTGAACTTCGAGCATCTTGCAGCGTCTCTCCATTAAGCTGGACAGTGAACTGATATTCTCCAATAAAGTGCGGCTGAAATGCTAATGCTGTGGCGAAATAAGCTATCACGCTGCAGGCGACAACCAAAATTAAAACAATAATTTTATGATGCCATATCGCGCGAAAGTAATTAAAAATTTCCATATTGATTTGCAAAGATAATTTTTCGTTCTGATTTTATCAGAATAATCAGCTAAAATTAAACTGATTCTTGCAAAGCCGATAACGCGTGGTTTTAACCCCGCGAAACAAAACTCTAAAAAATTCATCAGGCTAGATCCTAATTGTTTAAATATTAAATCCATACTTTGCCATCTCCCATTAAACTCATCCTCATTGACGGACACGCACTCATTCATCGCGCATTCCATGCAATTCGCGCACCAATGACCGCAAAAGACGGAACTCCGACAAACGCCCTATATGGCTTTGTCTCAATGTTTTTGCGCCTCATTACTGAACAACAGCCAACTCATATTATAGCTTGTTTGGATGCTGGCGGCAAAACCTTTCGCCATGAATGTTTCTCTGATTATAAAGCCACACGTCAAAAAACAGACCCGAATTTACATCTGCAGGTTCCGCTTGTAATGCAGTTTCTCGAAGCTTGGCCTGTTCCAGTATTTGCAAAAGAAGGATGGGAAGCTGATGATTTGCTCGGAACGCTTGCCACGCAAGCACAAAAACAAAATATCAACACAATCATTTTTACAGGTGACCGTGACATGACACAGCTGATTTCAAAGCAAGTTTCAGTCTATACCCCGCAGAACAATGGCTACATCAAAAAATGGACATCCATTGAAGTTCAAGAATATTTTGGAGTGAAACCCGATCAAATCGTTGACTACAAAGCACTGGCTGGCGATAGCTCAGATAATATTCCAGGAGTACTTGGTATCGGACCAAAAGGCGCAGCCGAGCTTTTAAGCATTTTTGGCAGTCTTGAGAATATTTATGCCAATATAAACCAGGTCAAATCTACTTTTCAAAGCAAACTTATTGAGCACAAAGACAGCGCTTTTATGTCGTTTAATCTTGCTCAGATCAAACTTGATGCGCCAGTTGAATTCGAAATCGCAAAAAGTGAGGCAAAGTGCGAACCAGAAAAAGTAGATGCATTTTTCGAGAGCATCGGATTTCAAACTTTGCGTAGGCGTTTTGATGAAATGATTGGAATAGCGCCGAAAGAGATTCCTATAAAAACGAGAAAAAAAGTTTCAGAGGAGCAGATGAGTTTATTTTGATCTGGATTTGGAGGGGCGAGAAGGACCCGCCCCGATATCTTAAACTCCCCTTTTCAAGAAAAGTTGAACCGAGTAGCCTATATAACTTAGCCCTTATCGAAAAGGAACCCACCATTTCCGCCATATTAATGATCATATCTTTTAGATGGATTTCTCCCATTTTGCGATTGGGGAATATTTTAGGCAGCTTAATTTATCGCAAAATTTGACAGCCTGCCTGTGATTCACTACAATAACAATGAAGCGAGGGTTTTTAAGGTTGCGATAAAAATTGGCTTATCTTAAAATGAACTTGTTATTCTCATCAATTTAATAAGTTAGTAACCATGAATTTGATTCAGTATTTCAAAGAGTCATTGGTTGAGCTACATCGCGTTACTTGGCCTACCAGAAAACAAGCTATTCGCTCGACTGCAATTATTTTGGTTTTTACAATGGCTTTGGCTATTTTTGTTGCGTTGGCTGATTTTGGTTTTACAGAGGGTATCAAAGCCATTATTTATAATTTCTTTTAGCTGGAAATTTTTCCTAAACTTTCTTCAAATTATTAATGTCAAAACAAGAACTACAGCGTGGTCGAAATTGGTATGCTCTGCAAACTTATTCTGGTTATGAGGATGCTGTGCGTGATTTTCTTTTGCAAAGAATAGAATCTTTAAATATGCAGGATTATATTTTTGATGTAATTGTTCCAAAAGAAACGCAGATTGAAACGCGCAAAGAAGAGGCTGTTGAGGTTCATAAAAAGATTTTTCCTGGATATGTTCTTGTGGATATGATTGTTACTGATGAATCTTGGTATATTGTGCGTAATACGCCGCACGTTACTGGTTTTATTGGCGCTGGAAATACACCAGTTCCTATTACAGAGGAGGAAATGAAGCGTTTGCGTCGCTTTTTGGATAAGACTGGTGCGCCTAAATATAAGGCTGATTTTGAGGAAGGATCAATCGTTTCTATTCAAGATGGACCGTTTGCTGGAGCTGAAGGTGTTGTTTCAAAGGTTGATGAGAGCAAGGGTAAGGTTACTGTGATGGTAAGTATGTTTGGACGAGAGACTCCGGTTGAGCTTGATTTTTCAAAGGTCAAGAAAGTATAGGTTTATCAGTTTAGGTCTCATTAAATTTCATGATATGGATAAACTTATTTTGGCTTTTGGTGATAGCGTTACAAAAGGTTTTTGGGATGAAAAAGGTGGCTGGGTTTCCCGGCTTGATAAATTTTTAAGTGAGCTATTTCTTGATTCCAATAGAGAAAGCGATTTTTATGAAGTTTATAATTTGGGCATTGATGGCGATAATTCTAGAGGAACACTGGCTCGACTCGAGGCTGAGACCCAGGCTCGGCTATCTATATTTGGCGACGAAAAAGTTCAAATAGTGTTTTTGCTGGAAACAGGTGTTAACGATGCCTTGTATTTTAATGATTCACGCAAGAATTCTATTCCGCTCGAAGAGTATAAACAGAATTTGCTTAAAATAATTATGATTGCGAATAAGTTTAACGGGGCAAAAGCGGCTTTTTTAAGTCCGCTTTTAGTTGATGACTCAAAACTTGATCCTTGTCCTTGGGTAAAAGAAAATGCTTCGTATAAAAACAGTGAGATAGAGAAATATTATTCAAGTTTAAAGGACCTTTGTCTTGCGAATAAAGTTAGTTTGATTGATAATTACGCTGACTGGATAAAAATAGATTATAAATCATTTCTTGATATTGATGGTATTCATCCAAACAGCCTTGGGCATAAGAAAATATTTAATTCTGTTAGAAATTTCTTAAAGCAAGAAAAAATTATTTAAGTCACTGCTAACTGTTTGATCTGTTAAATCTTCGTCCATAATAATTTAAAATTATAATTAATATACTTTCATGAGAAAATTTCCAATCTTCGTTCTAATTTTGATTCTTATAATCGTGGCTTTTGCGATTGGCATGCGAGCGCAAAATATCGCTCCAGAAAGTCTTTTTGGCGAAAAGGCAGGTTTATATGTTAGGCAGGTTTTGGATTTTGCAGGATGGTTTGATAAAGAGTCTGCTGAGGACGCGGAGAATACTGAAACTGGTGCCGTTTTAACTGAAACCGGCGTTATTTCAACTTCTACTGGAACTGTGGCAGAGACTGGTACTGGAGTAACAGCAACTGGAAGTGAAGTTGTTCTTTCTGATGCAGCTTCTTCTTCTGGCGCGCAAACAATGACTGGCGCCGTTGGAAGTGGTAATAATATTGTGCCGACCGAAAATTCAGAAAAGCTTGATGTTGCGGCAACAAAGCAGCAGATTACTAAAGCCTTAGATGACAAAGATTATAAATCTGCGCTTGATTTAGCTGAAAAATTGGTTGCTGCTGACGCGGCAGATGTTGATTTTTATGCGCCTATTATGTTTGGCGCTATTACAAAAATTGATGAATATGATCGAGCTTTGACTTTGGCTAAGAAACTTGCCAATGAAAATCCAAAGAATGCTCGCGCTTGGAACTATGTTGGCTGGGCAGCCCTTTCTGCGAATAAATTGGATGAAGCCCAAGTAGCGCTTGAAGTTGCGGTCGGGCTTGACGAAAAGAGAGCTGATATACATTTAAATATGGGCGATCTTTATGTGGCTCAAAGTGAGGTTGAAACTGCCAAGCTTCATTATAATCAAGCGATTGAATTGGATGGACCCGATGGTTCTATTACAAGTCTTGCTAAGTCAAAGTTGGCAAAAATTGCACAGTAATATGCTTCAGCCATAGATTTTAATTTTTTTGCGAATGAAGAAAATCGCAGAGCTATTGGCTTCGGCTGATATCAAGATTAATGGTAATCGTGCGTGGGATATTCAGATTCACAATCCAAAACTTTTTGCGCGTGTTTTATCTAAGGGCACACTTGGGTTGGGCGAAGCTTACATGGATGGCTGGTGGGATTGTAAGGCCCTAGATCAATTCATTGACAAAATCTTGCGCGCACAGCTAGATAAGGTAATTGGCTGGAAGCACTTGATTTGGCTTTTTTTAAAGGCTTGCTTGGTTAACCTGCAAAGCGAAGGACGGGCTTACAAAATCGGCGAGCACCATTATGATATTGGTAATGATCTTTATCAGAGGATGCTTGATAAATATATGACATATACTTGTGGTTTTTGGGATGATGGCGCCAAAAATTTGAATGAAGCGCAGATGGAAAAGCTTGATTTAGTTTGTCGCAAGATTGGTTTACAACCAGGGATGAAAGTTTTGGATATTGGTTGCGGCTGGGGAAGTTTTGCAAAATTCGCAGCTGAGAAATATGGGGCCAAGGTAGTTGGTATCACTGTTTCAAAAGAACAAGCAGAATTAGGGAAAAAGATGTGCGCAGGGCTTCCAATTGAGCTGCGCTTACAAGATTATCGTCAATTAAAGGGGCAATTTGATCGTGTTGTTTCGCTCGGCATGATTGAACACGTTGGACATAAAAATTACAGGGATTATATGGAGGTTGCGCATCGGTGTTTAAAAGAATCTGGTTTGTTTTTATTGCATACGATTGGCAGCAATAATACTGTATTTACAGCTGACGCTTGGGTTAGCAAATATATTTTTCCAAACGGGCACCTTCCTTCTATCAGGCAAATCGGTAAATCAATCGAGAAGCTGTTTGTGATGGAAGACTGGCAAAATTTTGGAGCAAATTATGATAAGACCTTAATAGCTTGGCACGATAATTTTGCTAATGCTTGGGATGAGCTCAAAAAACTTGATCCTAAAAAATATACAGATCGTTTTTATCGCATGTGGAGTTATTATTTGCTTACTTGCGCTGGTGCGTTTCGTGCCCGTGATATTCAGCTTTGGCAAATTATTTTATCTCCGCACGGTGTTGACGGAGGATACAAAAGGGTTTAACTAAGTTAGATAATCGTTAAAATTTTGTCGAATTGCTTTTTAAATTTTTCAAGATTAATAAGACTGCGCCGATTGTAATTGCTATGTCTGCCAGATTAAAGCTTGGAAACCAGCCGAAATCTATAAAGTCTGTAACATGATTGAAAAATAGTCTTTCAGCGAAATTAGCTATTCCGCCGCCAATTATCATTCCCCAATAAATTCGTTCAGAGTGTTTATATTGGCGATGGTTTTTTTGAACTAGGTAGATAAGAATTGCGAGGATGGTTCCGGACAATAGTGTTGGGCCAAGCTGTCCAATGGAAATTCCAAATGCTAGATTTGTGTTTTCTGCGATTGGGAAATATATTGTTGCAAATATTTTGGTTGCCCAGTCAGCTGCTACTGTGATGATAATAGTGATGATAATGGGGAGCATTTGTTATTAAAATAAATTTTCGTATTGGTCACTCAAGTCCAGAGTCCATTCTAGAGGATTATTGATTATATACTCGCGGATTTTATTCAG
>JAPLVM010000066.1 GCA_026397115.1 Patescibacteria group bacterium | reverse complement strand
ATATTTTAACTTTTAAAAATCTAGACATGAAATATTTATTCGTTCTTGGGGGTGTGCTTTCTGGCATTGGCAAGGGTATTGCCGGAGCCTCGATGGGGGCTTTATTACGCGCGGCAGGTTTTAACGTGACTATGCAAAAAATGGATGGATACTTAAATGTTGATCCAGGTACAATGTCGCCTTATGTGCATGGCGAGGTTTTTGTGACTGACGACGGCGCTGAAACTGACTTGGATTTAGGGCATTATGAACGCTTCATTGATGAGCCGATGACTGAAAATTCATGCTGGACTTCAGGTAAGTTGATTATGGAAGTGATTGATCGTGAAAGAAGGGGAGTCTTTTTGGGCAAGGATGTACAGCTGATTCCAGATCTCACAAACCTTATTAAAGAGAAAATCCGTGAGCATGCGGAGCAAACTGGCGCAGATATATCAATAGTCGAAATAGGTGGTACTGTTGGCGATTTTGAAAACGAGGCTATGATTGAAGCGGCGAGGCAGATGCGGTCTGATTTAGGTCCTCAAAAAACAATGTTTGCGTACATCACTTTCTTACCCTGGCTCAATGCATCAAAAGAATTAAAGGCCCGGCCGACTCAGCATGCAGTAAGAAAATTGCGCGAATATGGTATTCAGCCTGATTTGCTATTTTTACGCGCGGATAAAAAAATTACCAGGGACATTAGAGAAAAAGTTTCTCGTAATACTGATGTTCGTTTGGATCGTGTAGTTGCAGCCCCAACAATTAAATCAATTTATAAAGTGCCGCTTAATTTTGCTAAGCGTTATGTATTTGAAAAAATGGCTGAACAATTTAATCTTGGCAATGCTCGGCCAGATCTTTCAGCTTGGGAAACATTGAATAGAAAAATTGTTGAGGTTAAAAAACCTATACGCATAGCAATATGCGGGAAATACAATGAGCTTGAAGATGCTTATATTTCGGTTGTTGAGGCGATAAAAGCTGCATCATATGCTCATGATAGGCAGCCTATTTTAGAGTGGATTCACTCAGAGGTTCTTGAAAAGCCGAACTCGCAAGAGGGTCGATCAGCATGGAGCGCACTGAAAAAATGCAATGCTATTTTAGTTCCAGGTGGGTTTGGCAATCGCGGGATGGAGGGTAAAATAATGGCGGCTAAATATGCTCGTGAGCACAAGGTTCCTTATCTTGGTCTATGCCTTGGCGCGCAAATCATGGCAATAGAGTTTGCTCGAAATGTTGTTGGCATTGCCGATGCGACTTCCGCTGAATTTGATGAGGAAAATGAGTTCAAGCATCATATTGTCCATTATATGCCTGGAATGTATAAAGGCATGGGTATGGGCGGCACACTTAGATTAGGCGCTTATCCGTGCAAAATTAAACTAGGGACTTTGGCTCATCGTCTTTATAAAGTGGAAGATATCAGTGAGCGGCATCGTCATCGCTATGAGTTTAATAATAAATATCGCAAACAGCTGGAAGATGCCGGATTGATTTTTTCCGGTGAATATCAGGAAAGCTCGCTCATGGAGATTGTGGAGCTTTTGGATCATCCGTTTATGATTGGCTCACAGTTTCATCCAGAGTTCAAGTCGCGTCCATATAAACCGCATCCTTTGTTTGATGGGTTAATTAGAGCGGCGATAGGGGAGGAGGTTTAAAATTAGAATATGTAAAAAGCCGGGGTTGAGCCCCGGCCTTTATTCTGTCACTTTTAATTGTTTTTTTATAGCTTGATGAATGCATGTACCCGTATGAAAATTGCGGGTAGCCATACCTTTTTTTCACCAAGCTGACTGTAATATAGAGCTACATCGACCTTAAATTGCGGACAGGGTTTGAAGATGACATTTGAGCCGAATCCATAACTTCGGCCCCTTTTGTTCCAAGAGTCCTCGGTCTCCAGACCGAAATGGATTGCGCGAGTCAGTCTATATCCAGCCGTGGCGAGCAAATAGTTGTTTGTATTTACTCCGCCGTTGCATTCTAAGCTTATGGTGCTGTAGAATTTGCCGCTGGCAAACTGAGCTCTAAGCGTCCATATAGGCTCTCCCTTGAAGGTAAATCCGATGGTTGGCGTGATATGGAAATTCTTGGTCAGGTGAAAATTTCCTCCAAAAAACAATTTTGAGGCCAAATCAACCTTGCGATCAGCCCAATTCGGATCTGGGACGAAGTCTACTTCGCCCTTTACTCTTTCGGTCCCAAATTCAGTATGGATAATCAGCCTGAACTTTCCAGGGTTCCAATCAGCGGAATACGCTGCAGTACAAAATATGCAGCACATTAAGATCGCCGCAGTAATGATTCTTTTTTTCATGATATCCTCCGTTATTTAATGTTTTTTTATCTAATTTTTAGCTTACCTTGCTTTTTGCCGTCATTTATCCTAGCGCCCGAAAGCAGGAACAAACGATATCACTTATCAATGTATTTGTCAAAAGTAAGTATGCTTAAAACATATTTCAGGTAAACCTATGCCTTTATCCACATCCCGCCGCCGATTGACTTCACTTGCCCACGCATTTCCATGAGCGTTAGAGCAGATGCTATTTCAGATGATTTGAACTTAGTTTTTTCAAACAATTCATCTATCGTTACTGGATTGTCAGACAAAAGATCATAAATTTTGATTTCTAAGGGGTGCTCCAAAATAGGCTGGCTAAAACTTGCTTGAACATTTTTTGTATTCACTTTTAAAACTGACAATATATCCTCCGCAGTAGTTACAGCCTTAGCTAAATTATTCTTGATCAAATTATTTGTTCCTTTTGAATAATTGGAAAATATTGATCCGGGAATAGCAAAAACAGGTCGACCATAATCAGCTGTCATCCTGGCTGTTATTAATGATCCTGATTCTTCGGCAGCCTCAATAATAAGCGTTCCTTGGCCTAGCCCAGCGACAATTCTATTACGAGCCGGAAATCTTTGTCTGAATGGCTCTGCGTCAAGCGGATATTCAGATATGATCGCACCGTTATTGTCCAAAATTTCTTTAGCTAGTCTTTCATTAGTAGAAGGGTATATTCTTTCCAGTCCGTTGGCCAATACAGCAATAGTACGACCATTCACATTAAGAGCCATTTTATGGGCAGCGCTATCTGTCCCAAGCGCCAAGCCAGATATTATGGTCATTCCGGTTGTAACTAGTGGTCCAACTATTTTTTCAATTGCCTGCTTTCCATATTTAGTCATATTGCGAGAACCAACAACTGTTAGCGCTAATTCATCTTCAGACTTTATTTCGCCTTTAATATACAAAATTTCTGGAGCAGAAAGGATTTGATTAAGCAATTTTGGATAACATGCGTCCTGCTTGGTGATTAAACGAATCCCAAGTTTATTTAATCTATCCCATTCTTTACTAGGATCTATATTCTGACGCGATTCAACTATTTCGAGCGCAGCTTCATCTTTAATCCCAGCCTCAATCAGCTCACTCGCAGAAGCTTTCCATGCCGCTTCAAAATCAACAAAATAATTACGGATTTTCCGCAACCTTTTGTTAGTCATGCCCTTGCAGCGCCATAAAGCGTTTAAAAATTTTTCCTCCTCCATTTTTATTTATTAAGTTTTTTGCCTAAAGTATCAGCATAGCATCGCCAAATGAAAAGAAACGGTATTCCTTGCCTTTTGCGATCTCATACAATTCAAGTGTTTCTTTTAGGCCAGCAAAGGCTGCAATAAGCATTAGCAAAGAACTTTTTGGCAAATGAAAATTTGTCATTATAGCATCAACAAATTTAAATTTATCGCCTGGCTGAATAAAGATTTTTGTTTCACGGTTTTTTGACGATAGAAACCCATTTTTATTCACGCATGACTCAAGCACGCGAACAGTAGTAGTGCCAACAGCAATTATTCTTTTGCCATTTTGTTTTGCCATATTGAGTCGTTTAGCAGTTTCTTTATTCAAAGAGAAATACTCAGAATGCAGTTTCTTTCTAGCAACATCATTGTCATTGATTGGCGCGAACGTACCAAACCCAACATGCAAAGTTATAAATTCTAATTGAACACCAATTATTTTAAGTGATTCAAGAAGCTCTGGCGTAAAATGTAATCCTGCGGTAGGTGCGGCAACGCTTCCGAGATCATGAGCAAAGCAGGTCTGATAATCGTTTTTATTATCATTTGTTAATGGTGTATGAATGTATGGCGGAATCGGCATTTCACCAATTTCTTCAAGCGTTTGAATAAGTTCTTGTCCTGATTTTGATAATTCTAAAATCCTTTGACCGTTGTCTTCTACTTTTACCACTTTTGCAGTTAAATCAGTATTAAAAAAGGCAATATTATTTCCAGTTTTAAGTCCTTTCCCAGGCTTAGCCATTGCTTGCCATGTTTTATCAGAAAGCTTTTTTAACAAAAGTATCTCAACCTGCCCGCCAGTTTTTTTTATTCCGCGTATACGCGCTGGAATTACCTTTGAGTCATTAAAAACCAAAACATCATTTTTATCTAAGACTTTAGGCAAATCGGCTATATGTCTATGTTCTACCAAAGATTTTTTACGATCAAATACCAAAAGCTTAGCTTTTTCATATGGATGAATTCTCTCTTGGGCAATAAACCTTGCTGGCAGGTTATAATTAAAATCTGATAGATTCATTATTTTTGACGTCCTATAAATTTGAAATCTCAGTTATTTTAAATCAAATATATCTAAAAGAAATATCAAAACAATTTTAATATTAAAAAATTTAAAATCATCTACCTTGCATAAAGTTTGTATTCAACATATGTAAAAATTTTTTATTCTTGAACTCAAAAATTCTTCATATGCCAAGATACTTTTATGGCGTAGATAAGCTATTAATTTAAAGCAATCTAGAAATACAACTTTTTTTCTTGCAAAATATTTCATTAACGTGTATAAAAATTGTGAACATTTTTTCGGAAAAAATTTATTCATGCAAAATATTCTCAAGGGACTTCTAAGTTCAAATACAAGAGTTAAGCTGATAGTGCTTTTTATGAGTGATATAAATAAGGAATTTTTTGTACGTGAGCTGACAAGAGTTTTAGATGAGCAAATTAATTCTATTCGTCGTGAAGTAGAAAATCTCAAAGAAATCAGTCTTTTAAAAAGTCGCGTCCGTAATCGCAAAAAATACTACTTTGTTAATAAAAAGTTTATTTTGCTGAATGAGCTTCAAAGCATGGTTATCAAATCGCGCACAAATGAAGAAGAAATGGTCAAATCAATCAAAAAAATGGGTGACGTTGATCTTATCGTATTATCTGGTCGATTTATAAATCATGAAGATTCATCAGTAGACTTATTTGTTGTTGGAGATATTGGCAAAGAAGATTTTGCGAGTTTTATTCGTGATCTTGAAAAACGTGATAGCTGTGAGATTAGATATACGCTGATGAAGCGCGATGATTTTGAATATCGTCGCAACTATAATGACAAGTTTGTTACAGGCATTATTTCTGATCCACAGAATTTAGTTGTTTTAGATAGCACAAATTAAGCGCTCGGCTCTTCATCATTCTCAACATTATCTAATGAGTTTTTTGAGTCTGCGTCATCTCCGCCAATTAAATTCATATTACTTAGATTGGTGATTTTTTCTTCACGCGCTGTAAGCGGATTATAAAACTCATAAAAAAGTTCAATTAATTCTTGGGTAGTAAGTTGTTCAGACTGCAAACGGCAATTAGCCAGAGCTGATTTACAAGCAACAACGCGTCGTTGCAAGGCTTTTCTGCTGGCCTCAAAATTTTTCCAACGATTTCTAAGCTCCTCCATATTATCTCCAGGTCGTAAACTTTCTAGAAATTTTTGAATAAAGGTCTTTCCAGTTACCTGCGGTGGATCATAAGTTACAACTAAATAAAAATTCTTTTTCATTATATCTGCTAAATCAATAAGCTTTCTAATGTATTCAAGATATTCATAAGTTTGTTTTTTAAGAAGGGCATTTTGTTGTTTTTGCGCGTGTTTTTCAATATTACCGATATAATTATCAATACTTAATTTGCGCGAACGAATCAATATTTGGACAGGGAATTCAAGAGAATTTAAAAAATCTTGATATCCATAAATAATCGCATTCTGCTCATCTTCTGATTTGAGGCTAAAATTTACGCTTGAAATACGAAGCACAGCCCTAAGCGAACCATCTTTCATTACAATAGTGTTCTTTTTAATTTCACCAAAAAGCAAATGTTTTTGAGTAGAAGCTTCGCTTGAATTCTTGCCTTTGTACATAGATGTTTTTTGCGGATCTTTTACTTTATTCATTTTTGTATAAGTTATTTGTTCGAGATATATTAAAATTTATTAGATTCATGTGCTATTGGTTCCGTTTGCGCTAGGGCTACTTTTTTTATTGCACTAACTTTGTCTTGAATACTTTTTGTATCCGATTGCTGGATGTTATTACTTAGAATACGCCCCGCTGTTTCATCGTGCTTGGCCTCTGAATGAAAAGCATCAAAAACTAGACTTTCCTCGCGCCCATCCATGGACCCTATATATTCCTTAGCTTTTTGATATAGCTTTTTCTTAAGTTCAGAAGGATCTACGGCCGGCTTACTTTCAACATCTTTCAGTAAATCTTTTGGCGGATGAATATAATCACTATTTTGTATCCATACCCTTTTTTCAGGTTTTACTATGTATTGAGTCAGCGCAAGCGCAAATCTGAACAAAGTCATGTCCTGGATTTTTAGAAAAGCAAAAGCAATAGCCCCGCCTCCGGCAGGAATAGCAACAATTGGCCAGCTTCCACCCATCTTCATATATGCCGCATAAGTTAAAATTCCGCCAACGCCAAGAATAATAAGCTGCCGCATAGTTATTGGACCTATAATCCTATCTTCCATATCGACAAATTGGGGAACCTTATAACGCATTTTTAGCTTTTATTTTTGATATATCTTCATGATATTATAGCATATTCAAGAGTCGGAAACAAATTAAATTTGCTTCAAATAATGATTTAAGATAGAATCTCATCGCATTTTATCAAGCATAAATGAAAGTGATTTTAACCAATAACATCTCAAATTTAGGTAGAATAAATGCGGTCATTGCTGTAAAGGACGGCTATGCTCGCAATTACCTCTTGCCTAGGGGTTTGGCCATGCCTTATTCGAGCAGCTTAGCCGCGAAAATTGAAAAACTCAATTCAGAGCGCCAGAAATTGCGCGAAGAAATTATTTCAAATGCTAGTCATTATGCGGATCAAGTTTCCAAGATAGGACTAGTTTTTGTAGAAAAAGCTTCTGCCAAGGGCGTACTTTATGGCTCAGTTACAGCAGATATGATTGCGCAGAAATTGATTGATGAGCATAAAATTCATCTTGAAGCTGGAGATATTAAAATTGATGGTGGACATCTCAAGAATGTTGGTGAACATATAGTGAAAGTGAAACTGGGAGGGCTTGAAGCGAGTTTGCGCGTAGGGATCAAGGCAGAGTAGCACTAACTATCTGATCTCCGGATAATGTTCTGGCTTGATTTTATGATTGCTGCTCTTGCCAAAAAGGCGAGCGATATTTGTACGGACTTGCAACGAGAATAAATGAAGCACATTTTGATTATCGAGCCGTCGGCCAGATGTATATACAGTAATGTCTTTATTGCTTATCGGCACGGCCTTGGTTGGCTTTTTTCCTTTTAGCATGCGATCGAAAAGCACAATTCCCTCGCAGAACGTTACATTTGTATCATATCCGCCAGCATCAAGGGCTTCCTGGCGACGAAAAAACGTGTTTGATTCATATACTCCAGCTGAGTGGTAAGCGCCAATCCACTGTCTAAAACTTTTTCCCCAAATAATGCAGTCCCTGTAAATACGGCTAACAAGTTTTTTTGAGACGTAATATGCCATGCCGCTACCAGCAATGACGTTATGCTTATCCATAAACTCAATTATTTTTTCAATCCAAAGAGGCGAATGCCATGTATCAGCATCAGTAGTAATAATTATTTCTCCACACGCTTTTTCAAGCCCTACTTGGCGAGCAAGAGCAATACCAGCTCTTGGCTCATAAATTACTTTAAATCCGCATTCTTCGGCAATAGCACGGGTTTTATTGCGCTCTGGCTCACCATTACTAACAATTATAAACTCGCAATCAGTAAAGGTTTGATTAGCTAAAGATTTCAGCGTAGCAAGAATGTATTTTTCCTCCTTGTGCGCTGGGATGACAACTGAAACCTTGGGATTTGATGATACCTCTGGTCTTTTTTGTATGAGTGCTCTAATTTCACGGCATTTTTGTGCGACTTCCTCTTCCGTAAACTCACCAACACCAAATTTTTGGAGTTCGAGGATGTAGGAAGTTAGATCGAAATTGTTCATCTTTTGCTTGTTTGGACGCGTAAAAATCAGATTTATTTTAACAGAAACTTAATTTTTTGAAATTTTATTCTTGACAAAAATATGTTTTTTGTTAGTATATAATTCTCTTACGGGCGATACATTCCGGTCCCAAATGCGACACTTACGGTAATTTTAAGTTGATTGATTCCATAAAGCAAAGTGAACTTCTTTAGGTGTGAGGAAACCTAAGCATTTTCTTGGCGTGTTATTTAATCCCCAAACAATTTCGCGAAGCCTTTTATGGGACAAATCTTTAATCCTGGATTTCTTTGGAACATATCTTCTAATGAGACCATTCGTATTTTCAACAGTACCTTTTTCCCAAGAAGCATAAGCGTGACAAAAGTATGTATCGCAGCCTATTCGCTCGTATTGCTGAAATTCAATGCCATTATCTAGCGTAAGAGTCTTAATATTGAAATTATTAACGATTGTTTTCATAAGATCAGCCATAGGCTGAGCTTTTTTGTTGGGTAATTTTTCAGCTATCAAGTATCTTGATCTTCTATCCACCAAAGTGAGAATTACTGACTTGTCTCCTTTATGAGAAACAATTGTATCGCCTTCAACATGTCCTATCTTCATTCTTAGATTAGCCTCAACAGGTCTCTCATCTATCCAAATACGGTTAGGTATAAGTTGCTTCTTTCCTGCTACTGTCTTTCTTCTTCTTGGTACATCAGAAGCTCGAAGTAAATATCTGGCTAAACTTGGCCTGTTATTTTGCGTCCATTCATATAATCTCTGGAAATGAAATTGCTCTTTCGGATTATCTAAATTCCATCTGCCGGCTATCTTCTCCGGGCTCCACCCTAATTTTAATTTCTCTTCAATGTAATTTTGCAGTCTCATATTCAGAGCAATCTTTTTAATCTGTATATAGCTGTATTTACGAGTCGCGTAGCTTTTATGATGAGCTTTTTCGGCAATAACCCTATGGCTACAGCCATTTTTTAGGTGATAGGCAATATCTTGTCTATCTGTTCTGGATAAATGCATTGTACTTGTAATAAATGATAGAAACATTTTACAAGTGTCGCATTTCATAACGGAACTTACGGGCGAGCGTAGTCATGAAAGATTAAAAAATCTTTATGTAAAAGCTGGCCGGTAAGAAGAGAATATATTAAAAATACAATTAAAATATTGAATTGAAAGGAGGATAACGTGAGAAAGATGTTCCCAACAGAAGATGGTATGAGCTTTGAAAAGGCTAAAGAGGTATTAGGACTAATGTCGGAGCGAGAGTTTAAATTCGGGGCAGAAGATGTAATGCGCCTATCAATCCCGGCCAATTGCTTTAAGGATGCAGGAGGCGAAACGCGATTAGCGGATGCGTTCTCTCACATTAATTTGCCTGAATCCGACTTTACGGTTAAAGATGGTGAATGTGCCCTGGATATGTATTTAAATGATGAAGGCAGAGAAAGGGTCCAACTGTTCAGAGCGGACGCAGTGGAACAGATGTTGTTGGATAGGCAGTTCAGGCTACTTACATGGCGTGAGTTATACGACGTGATTAGAGTCGGGACTCGCTTGACAACAACCGATGGAGAATGTTCCTTTGTGCCGATTAGAAAAGCCTGGGCAAGGCTTGATGAAGGATATTTTGATCAAAAGAGTCAGGCTCTGTATTCTGTCATGCCGGCCGCAGTTCCAAGCATTAATAACCAGCTTTTGCCTGGTTATGCTCAGCCTAAAGCGGGTAATGGCAAGAGAAACCAATACATTTTTAGTGAATATGCCCAGGGAACCAAATGTTTCGTCTCGGGTGATAATTCAGGTGAGCTCAAAGCCTGGACTTTAAGGAATGTCACTGCGCGATTTTCAACTAAATATAATGGTTACGTATTGTATAAGCCTGTGGCGTTCGAATGGAGCGATTTGCCAGAGATATTGCGGGAAAATTATGCCGAACGTGAAGGATGGGCCTGGATACTTCAAGATGTGGTATCCGCAAATGAGTTCGGGACTATTTTATGCGTTAAAATTTAAAGAAACAGTATAGTATAAGGCCGGAACCCTGTTCCGGCCTTTTTTGCGTCTAAAAAATCCCTGGTGCCCGTGGCAGGAATCGAACCTGCAACCTCTTCCTTAGGACGGAATCGCTCTATCCATTGAGCTACACGGGCAAACCTTCAACTCTTACTTTATTACTTTATCATAAGTGCTTTTTTCTGAGAACCGCATTTGTCAAATGGAAACAAGATCCATATCTCGATTTTGGTCAGAAATTCTGATAGAATATATCGAAATACAAGTCCTGAATTTATAATAAATAAACACAAACATGAAAAAATTCATAACTGCATTACTTGCACTGAGTATTATTGTTCCAAGCGCAAAAGCTGCTACTGGCCTAGAAGCATTGGCAATTCCACAAGATTCTCTGA
This sequence comes from Patescibacteria group bacterium, assembly GCA_026397115.1. GTDB lineage: Bacteria > Patescibacteriota > Gracilibacteria > JAPLVM01 > JAPLVM01 > JAPLVM01. The sequence goes on along the minus strand of JAPLVM010000066.1, from coordinate 4,209 downwards.
CCTTTGAATGGGATTTTGTGACAACCGCATACTATTCACCATTAGCTGATCAGAGCTATTATCTACTCGGTGATTTTGACGCAGAAAAAAGACTCAACGGAAACGGTACAAATGGCGCTGATGGAACTCCGGTAGAATTTGGTTTAATCGCTGCTCCAGCCAATATGCCTTTTGGCACGAAAATTTATATCCCAGGAATTGGTTTGGGCGAGGTGCATGACCGTGGTGGAGCAATCAAAAATTCACGCATTGATATTTGGATGGGCAAGGGTGAATCAGGTTTGCAACGGGCTTTATCATGGGGTAAACAGGAAAAACATTGCACGGTTTATTTACCAGGGGCAACTGTTCCAGAAGCTATTTTAAGTAAAAAATTTGAAAATTCATACCTGTTCAAAGAGGTAAATCTGCCTGCAAATCAAATCACAGCGCTTAAAAATAACAGTATATCTTTCCATTCTTTAAAAAAAGGGGACTTTGGGCAAGAGGTTACTGACTTACAAACTATGCTTCAGAAATTAGGATATTTAACCGGCTTTACGCCAAATGGTGTTTTTGGAGATCAGACTGAAAAAGCATTAATTTCTTTGCAAGTTAAAGAAAAAATAATTACTTCAGCAGATAGCTCAGGCGCAGGATATTATGGTCCGAAAACTGCTGCTAAAATGCAGGAGTTAGCAAGGCTGAATGACAATAAACAGGTACTTTTAGCCAGTGCGTCAGACATCAACACTACAGAAACCGTAAGTAAGCAATCCGATTTAGGCACTGGAGGTCCGGTTCTAGATTTTAATGAGACTTTGACGCTGGGAATGCAAAGTGAAAACGTGAAAGAGCTACAAACTGTTTTAAATACACTCGGATTTTATCAAGGTGAATTTACAGGTTACTATGGGCTTAGAACATCAGAAGCTGTTTTTAAGTTCCAGCTCGCATATAATATTCTTGGCAATAAAGATTCAACCGGCGCTGGCATTTTTGGTCCGAAAACACGTAAAGCTTTGCAAGACGTGCCGCTTGATCAAGAAGACATAGCGCAGGCTGCCAGTGATAAACTGACTTTGGTATATGATATGATAGTGCTTGGAGAAGCTGTGGCAGAAGAAGCTAAAGAGTAAAAACCAAGGATTGAATATGCAAAATAAATATGAGTTTGGTAGAATAAAGGCGTGATTTTTTTGGCTTGATTAAAAAGCCGCCTTAGCTCAGGGGTAGAGCTCCCGCCTTGTAAGCGGGAGGTCATCGGTCCGAATCCGATAGGCGGCTCCAGCTGCGCAACAGTTAACAACTAACTTTTAACAATTAACCCTAGATCAGGACTATCAGGCATCCGCCATCGAGTATCTAGCATCCAGATCGTCCTCGTAGCTCAATTGGATAGAGCAACAGCCTTCTAAGTTGTTGGTTGCGCGTTCGAGTCGCGCCGAGGACACCAGATTGGCTTATGGTTATCAGATGTCGGTTTTCAGTTTCCAGAAAAATGCACGGTTATCCCATTATAGCCATTGGCTGAAAAACCTTGAATTAACATTAAAAATATCGAAGTATTTTTGCGAGCCTGAATATACGGGACGCTCTAAGCAGCTTTATCAGTTTAAAACTATGTAAAAATGAAAAATCAAAAATATAAATATAAAATGGCAAAATAGCCAAAAGATCAATGCCATTGTAGAATTTGATAATAAAGTCAAGGCGTGACTCTGACGCCCATAGCCGCGCTAAATATTCAGCAGTGAAAATTATTACTGTTATGATTTCTATGATACTAAAAAGTTTTTCATGGGCAATAAAATAATCATGAGCGAAAAGCTCAGTACAAAACTCAATTCCAGAGAATATTATTAAAATGATAATAATAGCGCGGATTATCTTAGCAGGAGTTGTTTTTGGATTTTCAAAAAAGTCCGAAGTTTTTTGTTTTAGACGATAGTATTTCTGCGAAAGCATGATTACTGGAAATATAAATGTTTTTTGAATTAAATTACCTTTCCAAATCCAAGCGCATTTAAAACAGCTTGTTTATCAGCCGGTATTTCTGCCTCCAGCCGTATTTTTTCATGAGTCAAGAAATGCTCAAATTCTAATCGCCAAGAATGCAGCCAGAGACCATGATATCCTCTTTTTTGCATAAAGGTTTTATTCAAGGCAAACTTGCCATCAACGCGATCACCAATAATCGGATGGCCAATAGCTGCCAAATGTCTTCTAATTTGGTGCTGTCGTCCAGTTTCAATCTGGGCAGTTATTAGCGTGGCCTCCTTTGTTTTTCCCAAGACTTTATAAATAGTTTTTGCAGGAACTTTTATATTTGGACCGCGAGCAGGAAGGGGATTGTCAATAATGCCGGATTTGCCTTTTATCTGCCCATGAACAAGCACAAGATAAATTTTGCGGATTTCTTTATGCAAGTCATGTTGTACAAATATTCGCTCAAAACTTGGCTTTTTTGTAGCTATGACAAGGCCTGATGTTTCTTTATCCAATCGATGCAAGAGCTTTATTTTGCTTCCAAACTGTTCGCGCAGGAGCGAAAGCAAATCCCGTCCTTTTTTGTCGTCAGCAGCCACGGAAAGCAGGCCAGCTTTTTTGGAGGCAACAATCAAAAGATCGTCTTCATGTATAACTTGGTAGTCAGCAGTTTTCTTTGGGATATAGATCATTCTAGTTTTGATTAACTGGTGCTATTCTTTCATAAGAGTAAGCAATTGAAAAGTTTTAAATAATTTGCATAATGTTCCTAACTATGCTATTATAATATCGGAAAGCGCGTCTACATTGCATTATAATTAACATTTTTTACAATGAATCAACCTAAAAATAAAAAAACAAACAAAAATCCTATTCCCTACTTGCAAATCAAAGCAAAGGATAATTTTGAGTTTGGACTTAAGCTTGGAGAAAAACTAGGCAAGCAAATCAGAAAAAGAATTCGCGATAATAAAGTTTTATACAAAAAGAAGAAGATGAAGAACTTTGCTGGTTTGATAAAAACAGCGCATAAGTTTTTACCATCTATCAAAAAACATTATCCAGAACTGCTGCGTGAATTGGCTGGAATGAGCGCTGGGGCAAAAGTAGATTTTAATGAACTATTGGTTTTAATGTGCGAAGAAGAGATTTTGGATTTTCGCGTTCCGCATTGCACCAATATTGCTTTACAAACTGAGAAGGGCGCATTGCTTGGGCATAATGAAGATTGGGTAGAAGATTACAAAAATAATGGTTTGTATATAGTGAAAGGCCAAATCAATGACCGTAAATTTTTAGCTTTAAGTTATATGGGGAGTTTGGCCGGAACCAGCTCTGGCCTAAATGAACATTTTTGTTACACTGCCAATTCAATGGGTTGCAGTCGCTTTCGTTTCGGCGTACCAGTAAAATTTCAACTGCGTGCTCTTTTGGATGTCAGAACTGAGGCTGAGGCGACCCGTGTCGATTTAAAAGATAGCAGTATCACAAGTAACATGGTTTACGTCTGGAAAGATTCCAAAATATTAGATATTGAAGATTATTTTGGACATCACGAAAAAATTTATGCTGATAAATTTCTGGTTCATACCAATCATCCAGTTTCAGAAAGAAACCGCACTAGAACTAATACAGACGAAGAGTCTGTGACGCGCTATGAAGGTGCGAAGAAAATACTAGAAAATGAAAAGAAACACAGTTCAAAAACTTTGAAAAGGATACTTGGTGATCACGAATTTGGAATTTGCGCTCATTCAGATAGAAGGCATCCATACTACGGTATTACCATTGCTTCAATTATTATGAATCCAAGGGAAAAAAGCGCAGAAATCTGCTGGGCAAATTCATGTAGCAATAAGTATAAAAAGTACAAGCTTTAAAAATCAAATCATTCACGCAAAAGCGAAAGTAGATCCCGTCCTTTTTTGTCGTCAGCAGCCACGGAAAGCAGGCCAGCTTTTTTGGAGGCAACAATCAAGAGATCGTCTTCATGTATGACTTGGTAATCAGCAGTTTTCTTTGGGATATAGATCATTCTATTTTTGATTAACTGGTGCTATTCTTTCATAAGAAATGAAAATTTGGAAATTTGATTATATACTAAAAAGACCCCAGTTTTTCAAGTTGCCCCTGCGAGAAGAGTGACGGCTGATTTTCTGGCGGAGAATGATTACGAAAAACCATCGGAACAAGGGATTCTTTGAGAAAAGAAATAAAGGAATCTAGGTTAAGAGATAGGGA
>JAPLVM010000064.1 GCA_026397115.1 Patescibacteria group bacterium | reverse complement strand
ACGATATGGTCAAGCCAAATTCAGGGTCAATACAACTCGCAAAAAGCTAAATATAGAAGTCAAATCAAGTAAGGAAAATTATTTACCAGGTGAAGAAGTCCAGCTGAATTTTTCCGTAAAAAACTGGCAAAACAAACCAGTTGAAACCGAGCTATCTGTTGCTGTTGTTGATTTAAGCGTTCTAGCGCTCAAGGGCAATCCAAAAGAAAACCCGCTGCTCTTCTTTTATAATGATTTGCCTTTAACAGTCATCACATCTTCCAATGTAAAGAATATCTTGCAAGAACTTGATGTGCCAAAAGGCACAAAAGGTGGAGGTGGAGGCGATGCTCAAAAGAAACGCGGGCAATTCAAAGATACTGCTTTTTGGAAAGCAGTACTAAAAACTGATGCTAACGGACAGGCAATAGCTAAATTCAAACTTCCGGACAACCTGACGACTTGGCAAGTAGAAACAATTGGCATTACAAAAGATACAAAAGTCGGAGTTAAATATAATGAATTCATAGCACGCAAAGAGCTCATGCTCACGCCGCTCAAGCCTAGATTTGTGATACCTGGAGACGAAATAAAAATTGGCGCCAAAATTTTCAATCAAAGTGATAAAAAACAAGATCTAGCTGTATTTTTCCAGAGCGAAACTCTGGCTCTCGCAAACAAAGATAGTGGGCAAGATATTTCCATAAAGTCAGGCGAAACTCAGACTGTTTATTTTGATGTCACTGTCCCAGCCGGAAAGCAAACCGGCACGCATAAATTTGTACTTTCTGCTAAAAATAAAACACTTGAAGATACTGTCGAACAAGTGATCAAAATCACTCGCAATGATACATATGAAGCCACAGCAACCTCAGGCTATTCAAAAGAAAAACAAGTTAACGAATATTTATATATTCCAGAAAACGTCGTTCCAGATCGCGGCGAAGTCAAAATCAGCGCCAATGCCACATTGGCAGTATTTCTATCTGATGCGATAAATTATTTAGTTGATTATCCTTATGGTTGCGCTGAACAAATAGCCAGTAAACTAGAAACTCTGGCCATAGTAAAAAATGGCCTTCAAACAAAAAATATCGGACAAAAGCTACAAGTCAAAGATATTGAAATAGACGGCCAGACATATACTATCGACGAGGCAATTACCCTTGGCCTTGGCAAAATCTATGAAAAACAAAACCAAGGCGGAGGATTTGGATACTTTCCAAATCTTAACTCTGACTTTTACCTTACAATGCGCGTTGTAACTGCCTTGCAGAAACTTGATAAGGCAGGAATTGGAATCAGCAAGCAACGGTTAACACGCGGACTTGACTACATAAGCAGGATAATTCGATCAGGATTCATAGCGCCACAAGTACCCGTAACTAATAATGACTTAATCCTAGCCGGATTTGTCTTAGGCCAAACAAACGACGACAAACTCTCATACATCGCCCCCAAGATCAAAGAACTCATCTCTAACGACAAATATTTAAATGAAGAATCAAACAATTCAGCCCTAGCTTATCTAGCAATCACAACCGCACAGAATCCAAAAATGTTTGGTAAAGACAGCAAAAATAAAGTCTATAACACATTGGAAAATCGCCTTCTAATAGACGCGCGCGGCGCGCACATCCCAGAATCAAAAACACCTCTCTGGAGATACTATGAAACAGGAATTAAAAATACCGCGCTATATTTGCAGGCGTTAATCGCAGATAACAGGGACAATAACGAGCTAGGCTCAATATTGCGCTGGCTCCTAAATTCCAGAAGCAAAGACAATGCTTGGGAAACAACGAGCAACACAGCAACTGCTATAGACACATTTACACAATATCTACTCTGGCAAGATGAAAATAATGCTGATTTCGCGTTGGATTTATTGATTAATGATACCGAGATCGTACAGGCAGGCCTTGTGCCTGCCTCAGCATCAACATCAGGCCTTATGCCTGCAGCTTCAAATGCCGCTTCAAATGTACAGGCAGGCCTTGTGCCTGCCTCAAATAAGGCAGGCACAAGGCCTGCCCCGACGACTCCAACATTTAATTTCAATAAAGATAATCTATTGCAGCAGCAAACCTATAAAATTCAGCCATTATCCAAGCTCCCACTAAACAAACTAATTTCTCTTGTTTTCCAAAAAACTGACCGCAATAAAAAAGCCAATAATTTCTACTACGACATTTTATTCAAATATTTCCTGCCAATTGAAGCAATCGCTCCCAGAGACGAAGGCTTTACCATCACGCGCAATTTTTACAAAACTGATGATGCAAAATTCGAACAAAAAATAACACAAGCCAAAGTCGGCGATATCTTGCGTAGACATATAGAAATCATCGTACCAGAAGAGCGGCATTTTGTAGCTATCGAAGACTTCATACCTGCTGGAGTTGAACTTATAAATTTCAATCTATCAACAGAGAATATAAACACCATAAAAACGCCGGATACAAATGACCAGCCTAGAAATCCATATTATTATGCAGAAGAATCCACGCTAAAATCATCTCCTCTCAATCCACAGATGCAAGAGCTTCGAGATGATCGCTTATTTTTATTTATGGAGAGTTTGAATCCAGGAACATACTCATTTGACTACTATGCCCGAGTCCTAATTCCGGGTAAATTTCACCATCTGCCGGCAGTAATCAGTGAGATGTATTTTCCGGAGAACTTCGGGAGGACGAGCGGAGGGTGGTTTGAGGTGGAATGAAGGTTGACGCGGGTTGAAAATTTCAACCCGCGTTCAATTTGGTCAATAATCAGCGCGAGGCTAGACGCGAGGCCAGGCAAGATGCGCTTCTCTCATTAGCGCTTTGCCCCCCAAAAGATGATGGCCTCCAATTGTCGGTTTTGTATATTCTTTCCATTTACTTTTAGTCCAGCCATCGGGAATGAGACTTTTAAGTGTTTTAGTCGCCTTAATCTTGCAGGCAGGATCGCCTAAGTCAATGCCTTGGGCGAACTTGGTCATGACAATTGCGACACGATCTTCGGCAATTTTCAAATACATATATTGACCCAGGGCACCGACGATGTAAACCAAACTTCTGACATCAAAATTATCAGGTAATCCATCCTCTGGGCGAAATTCATATCCAAGATCGTTTGCCCTTCTCTTAATCGACGCGCAAACATCCTTTAAATTTTTAAACATTTGAGTAACCTCCTGTTATTTTAATTTTTTGTGAGGCACACTGTAATGAATGAATGAATGAATGAATGTCAAGAATTTTTTTGACATTCTACAAAAAACTGGCATCCGCAATTTTTATCGCACGCGAAAATACTGATCTAGCTTAGCACAACCCTTTATACTCAAGAAAATTTCCCTTCACACACCCCAAAATCCATTCTGTTTCAGATCGATTCTTCCCGCAATGACCCTTCCCATAAACAAGCAAAATCTTTACCTCGCCCGTATCATTGCAAAGCGCAAATATCACCCTATTCCCAGACGCTTTTGGAGAAACATTAGTTCCGGCAACCCTAAAATCCATCTTGAAAATTCCTGTGTTCTCCTCGACTGAATATTTGATCAAATCAATCAAAGACGTTTCGCGAAAAACAGCATAAGCCCTTTGCAAATTAAACTCAATCGTTTGCCTAGTCGCAATCCACTGACTTTTATATTTCTTAAAAAAATTCTTGCAATAATGCCTCTCGGCAAAATCAGAAAATTCAACTGAAAAATTTATGTCTTTAATATACATTTTTGGGCGCTTCGTTGTTGATCAAAGCATATGGAATCACCTCTCCATCACGACAAATCCTCCATGGAATTTGACTGTGGGTAAAGTCTACGATTTCTTGCGTACCAGCACCTTTCCATTTTTTGCAAATGGTTTTTACCATAGCCTCTTCATCCTTTGTAAGCTCGAGTTTACTTGGCTGTTCGCTCAATGAAATCATCATTGCCCTACCTCTATTCTCAACGCAAATCGATTCATCTGTATCAATAATGTCAAAAAACTGAATCGCTACTGGTCCCTGACTAAGCCGCCTATATTCAAAACCTGAAATCGGTTTTAAAAATTTATAATAACATGCGAAGTCGCAGAGATATACGAGCTTGGCCAATTTCGTCTTAGTGATTTTTCCATCAGTATCAGAGCCATATTTGATACACTGCAAAATAAGATCGCGGAACCGCTGAAACGATTGTTTCGTGAAATTTTGGGCATTTGCTTTTGAACCATCTGATAATTTTTCATCAAGAATAATTTCCATAGGAATATCAAATATTTTTGATAATTTTCTGAGCTCAGAAATAGTCATGTCCCTTTCTCCCTTTTCCAAAGAAACAAGAGTGGGTCTAGATATGCCGATTTGATTTGCAAGCTCGCTCTGAGAAAGTCTGTTCGCTTTCCTCAATTTAATTATAAGATTTTTCATATCATTTTTTTATTAATATCTATCCATAATTTAACGAAAACAAAATGAAAAGTAAATATCTTTTACTTTTCATAAACAAAACCCTAGATATATATCACCTTTGTAAAAACACTTTACAATTACACGTCCAAGTTCTCCACTGACGCTGCATGCGTTTGAATAAACCTGCGACGTGGATCAACCTCTGCGCCCATTAAAGTATCAAATACGCGGTCCGCCCTCTCTGCATCATCCACAGTCACTCTCCACATCTTCCGCCTTGCAGGATCCATTGTCGTCTCCCACAGCTGCTCAGCATTCATCTCACCCAAGCCTTTGTACCTCTGCACATTTACCTTCTTATCCTCAAACCGCTTTAACGCACTGTCCAAGTCACCATCATAATAAGCATATTCAGACTGCTTGCCTGCGCTAATTTTGTAAAGTGGCGGAATCGCAATATAAATATGCCCGTGCTCTACAAGCTCTGGAAAATAGCGATAGAAAAATGTCAAAAGCAAAGTTCGAATATGCGAGCCGTCAACATCAGCATCAGTCATAATCACAATTTTGTGATAGCGCAATTTAGTCAGATCAAAAGCTTCACCAATACTTGTGCCCATGCCAACGATCATTGCTTTAACCTCATTATTGGCAAGTATTCTATCCATACGCGCTTGCTCAGTATTTAAGATTTTACCGCGAAGAGGCAAAATGGCTTGAGTACGACGATCACGTCCCATTTTTGCTGAGCCTCCAGCTGAGTCACCCTCAACAAGATACAATTCGCATTCTTTTGGCTCACGCGAACTGCAATCAGCAAGTTTACCAGGTAATGCAGATCCTTCTAAAGCTCCTTTGCGAATAACCGTATCGCGAGCAGCACGAGCAGCAACCCTTGCCCGCGCAGCCAATAAACACTTGGAAACAACTAACTTAGCATCATTTGGATGTTCTTCAAAATAGGTCTCCAAACCGTCTGAAACAACCTTGTCAACAGCAGTGCGTGCCTCAGGGTTGCCAAGCTTGGCTTTAGTTTGCGACTCAAATTGAGCATCAGAAATCTTTACTGAAATCACAGCTGTCAGTCCTTCACGCACATCATCAGAACTGAGATTTTCATCTTTTTCTTTTAATATCTCATTCTTGCGAGCATAGTTATTGATCTGCCTAGTTAGCGCAGTACGAAAACCAGTCAAATGCATACCGCCGTCAATCGTATTCATATTGTTACAAAATGTGAAAACATGTTCATTAAAAGACTGCGTGTATTGCAACGCCGCCTCAACCTGCACGCCCTCAGCTTCTTTTGACGTATAAATCACTCCACCGATTGGCTCACGATTTTCATTCAAACTTTCCACATAAGCGGCAACACCGCCTTCAAAATAAAACCGCTTGCGCTTCTCTTGCCCCAATCTTTTGTCCTTGATAGACAAAGACACTCCGCGCGTCAAATAAGCAGTTGTACGAAAACGATTGGCAATCGTCTCAAAATTGAAATCAGTAGTTTCCGTAAAAATTTCTTTATCCGGTTTAAAGCGTATAACTGTACCCATTTTATCAGATGAACCAATTTCTTTTACATCGCCATCAGCAACACCACGCTGAAAACGCTGTAAATATTTCTTGCCATCTCTGTGAACTTCAGCTTCAAGCCACTCAGACAAAGCATTTACCACTGAAGCGCCAACCCCATGCAAACCTCCAGACACTTTATAAGCAGCATGATCAAACTTGCCGCCAGCATGTAAAACAGTCAAAACAGTTTCTAGCGTTGATTTGCCGGTTTTTGGATGAACCTCAACAGGAATGCCGCGGCCGTTGTCAGCTACTTCAATAATGCCATCATCCAGGATCTTTACATCAACACGATTACAGTAACCAGCCAGGGCTTCGTCAATACCATTATCAACAATTTCCCAAAGTAAATGATGCAAGCCTTTTTCGCCGGTAGAGCCAATATACATGCCAGGACGCTTGCGAACAGCTTCAAGTCCTTCAAGAACTTGGATAGAATCGGCAGAATAGGAGTTGGAGGCTTTTTTTGAATGGTCAGTAGCAGACATTTTTGAGGATAAATATACGAGGAAATTGTAGCAGAGATGCGCATTTTAAACAAAAATATGGAAGGAAGTAACTGCCTTCTGTGAGTAAAACCATTGACATATTAAGTTTAGCGTTCTATAGTGATTTTCATGAAAAACTAAATTTTCAATAGACATAAAAAACAGGAGGAAGAAAATGAAACCATTCAACGGGGAGATCCCCGAAGGCATTAAAGGGCATGCAAATATCTTGGCGATGAGCCTCGGAATAAATTCGGCCGAAATAGCAAAGATATTCTGCAATCGCTATTATGCAACTCAAAAAAGGCATCCCAGCGAGTTTAAATGGGCGGGCTTCAATACATGGATGGAGGCGTTAAAACCACGAAGTCCAATCATAAATGATCTCGCGCGATTGATTGATCTTGAAAATGTCCCACGAAGCCTATTTCCTAAAAAGTGGCCGACGCGTACGGCCAATGATCTAAATGATCGCGATGCTCACAAAATAAAACTTAAATTCGTCATGGGCATGGTCTTGACCGCAAAATGAGCCAAAAAACTAATTCGAATCGGGACCCTTCAGAGTATATCGATTGTGAATGGTACATAAGGCTACGCTTTAAGCTTTCGGAAAATGATTTTGAGCAAATGATCAAAAAAGGGGAAAGATTGGCGCTATGTAGCAAGGATGGCGTAGAAATATCTGAGCCAGAACAAGTAATCTTTGTCAAAGGGGTTGCGACCATATTTGTGCCTGAAACATGCTTCGAAAAGAGAAAAGCAGACGAAAGCACACCGCAAGAAATAATGGTAAGAATTATGCGAGTCAACAAAAAGGGCAAGGGCATACCTTTCCGAAAAAGATCACCGGAAGACCACCATTATCATTATACGGACCCATTTTACCTAACCGACATCCTCTAAAGCCAACCGAGCTTTGAATGATCGATTTCCGAAAAGGGGCGCGCAGTAGCATCGCCGCCCCATTTTACTTGTGCTCCCCTTTTAGCTGTCCGCACGCTGCATCAATATCACCGCCCAAAGATGCCCTGACAGTGCTTGGCACGCCAAAATTAGTTAGAATTTCTTGAAATCGTTGAACTTGCGAAACAGCTGACGGACGAAAATCCAAAGTCGCTTTGTTATATCTGATCAAGTTTACATGCGCCAAACGCCCTTTCAAGAGTTTAGCCAGTTCACGAGCGCATGCCAAAGAATCATTGACCTTATCGAGCATAATATATTCATAAAACACTCGCCTGTTTGTTTTTGCCACATAATAATCAATTGCCTCCATTAGTTCATCCAACGGCCATTTATTCGCCACCGGCATGATACTTGCGCGTAGCTCCTGCGTTGGCGCATGCAAAGACAAAGCCAAACAAATCTGCCCGCCATCTTCGGCAAATCTTTTAATCCCAGGAACAATGCCAGCCGTAGAAACAGTCAAATGTCGCGCCGCAATATCCAACGCATGCTGATCATTCAACCACTTTAGAGCTCCTATTGTATTTTCATAATTTAGAAATGGCTCACCCATTCCCATAAAAACGACATTAGTGACTCTTTTCGCGTCAGTTTTATTATCATCAAAATCCTGTTCATTTTCCTTCTTAAATAATCGGCTAAAATGCAAAACCTGTCCTACGATTTCATCTACTAGCAAATCACGACCGCAGCCGAGCACGCTACCAGTCGCACAAAAGCGGCATCCTAAAGGGCAACCAATCATTGTTGAAACGCAAACCGTGGTTCTCTTGCCATAGTGATCCAATAAAACCGCCTCGACCTGCGCGCCATCATTCAAATCAAAAAGCACTTTTCGAACCTGCTGATCAGAAGAAATCTTTTCATTAGCAACCTTGAGTTTTGGAAACAAAATTTCCTCATTCAAGGCATTGCGCAATTCTTTAGAAAGTGTCGTAATCTCATCCCAATTTTCAGCCAAATCTTTACCAATACCTCGCCATATCTGTGCAAGACGGTATGGCTTCTGCCCATGCTTTTCAAGCCACTGCAAAAACGCCTGTTTTGTCAAATAATTCAATGTTTCTGACTCTTGACTTTTCATATAACGTTTAGTATAGTATGGGTACTTCAGATTGGGAGTCTAGGGCCGAGCGGACGGCTCGCAGCCAGTAACTAAAGTTATGGACTCCTTGACCTGACAACGACGAGGTTCAAACCCTCCTAGGCTCCCAATGAAGCCGAGGGAGTTTTTATTAAAATGTAGCTTAACCCTACTGATATTTTCTCATACCCAAAATAAATTGCTAGGTTTCGACCTGTAAATAAAGATATCATGAAATCTAGATAAACCTTATAAATCTATGACCACCGTATCGTAGAGACGCATTGAATGCGTCTCTAAATGAATGCGTCTCTAAACTCTAATTGAATGCGTCTCTAAATGAATGCGTCTCCACACCTTAATCAGCGCAAAAAACGTCCTAAAGTCAGTTCCATACATAACCGACTCGTAAACATTTTTCCAAAAAATAAATCTCAAAAAACATATTTTAAAAATATGCCATTGGCAAAATATATATTGCATAGAGAAATAATTTTGGAGAACATATAAAAAACCCGCTCATGGTCCCAAAACTTTTATCCGCAACTGTCATTGGCCTTGACTCTACATTAATTGAAGTTGAAGTTGACGTAAATCGTTACTGTTTGCCAGCAACCACGATTGTCGGACTTGGCGATGCGGCCGTCCAAGAAGCCCGCGAACGCGTACGCAGTGCCATTAAAAATAGCGGCCATTCATTTCCGCATGGACGAGTTACGATCAACCTTGCCCCAGCCGACCTAAAAAAACAAGGACCATCATTTGATTTTCCAATAGCGCTTGGCATTATCGCCCTAAGTTCCAGCAATAATTTTGATCAGCAATTATTAAAGCAAAGTTTATTTGTTGGCGAACTTTCGCTCGAAGGAGTTTTGCGGCCAGTTATAGGCGTTTTATCAATTGCACTTTTGGCACGCAGGCTCGGCTACAAATATTTATTTGTGCCAAAAGACAATGCGCCTGAGGCTGCATTGGTTGACAGCCTCGAAATCATTCCTGTTGATCATTTACATCAGGCCGTGGCTCATTGCACAAAGCAATGCCTAATCGCGCCTCTTCCAACAATCAATCCCAATGATTTAACAAAAGACTTTATTTCTGAATTTGACATGGCTCATGTAAAAGGCCAAGAGCATGCAAAGCGCGCGTTGGAAATAGCTGCTGCAGGTGCTCACAATATTCTTATGAATGGACCACCTGGCTCAGGCAAAACACTTCTTGCGCGAACTTTTCCAACAATTCTACCAAAAATGAATATTGATGAAATGCTCGAGGCTACGAAAATTTACTCTGTTGCCGGCACATTACCATCAAAACAACCGCTGATTGCAGCCAGACCATTTCGCAGTCCGCACCACACATCCTCAGCCGTAGCCCTTGTTGGCGGAGGTAAATTTCCAAAACCCGGAGAAATCTCACTCGCTCATCGCGGCGTGCTTTTTCTAGACGAATTTGCTGAATTTCCAACACCTGTTTTAGAAGTTTTAAGACAACCGCTCGAAGACGGCGTAGTAACAGTTTCACGCGCAACTGGTGCTTGCACTTTTCCGGCAAAGTTCACGCTAATAGCTGCTATGAATCCATGCCCTTGCGGCTATGCAACAGATCCTCAGAAGCCATGCACTTGCGCACCAGCCCAAATCATCCGCTACCAAAAAAAGATTTCTGGACCGCTTCTTGATCGAATTGACCTGCACATTGAAGTACCAAGATTAGATTTCGATAAAATGTCAGAACTGCATACTAGCGAATCATCGGCAGCAATCCGCGCGCGCATACAAAAAGCCAGAGATTTGCAAAGCAAACGCTTTGAAAATTCTCTTGCTGTTACAAATTCTGACATGCGGCCAAAAGACATAGATAAATTCTGCCAAACAGATGAGCCAAGCCGTGAGCTACTGAGGCAGGCTGTAACACGAATGCAATTGTCTGGGCGAGGGCTTCATCGTATTTTGAAGGTAGCGAGGACGATTGCAGATCTTGCAGGAAAGGAAGTCATTGAAAAGGATTGTATTGCTGAGGCTCTTCAGTATAGAGCGAGGATTTTGGAGTAAAATCGAGTATTTTCAAACTGACAAAAAAACCGCCTGGTGGCGGATGGCAAGGGTAATGGGGGGGGGCATGTTTCGCCCCCCCAGTTCGAAATTTTTTAGTTTAATGCCCTGTGCTTAAGCGCAGCGCGCACAGGGTTCTTTACTCATTTGCGCTTCTTTCGCAAGGCACGACTTCCTCGAAAGGCAGTGGCTCTACTACATATGGATTAATTTCATCAAATCCACAGTCTTCTTTTTTCCCTCTGCTTAAATCGTACACTACTAAGGAAATCCATCTCCACATGATTGGGTTATAACACAAACGATTGAGGCAAACACAATTTGCCCCTACACAGAAATATGTGAGATTCGACAGATCTGCAAGATAATCTGGAATAGTACCGAAGAACTCATTATCGGAAAGATCGAGATGATGTAGGTTAATCAGTTCACCGAGCCAGAATGGGATTGAACCGGAAAATTTGTTACCGTTTAGGTATAAATACGTTAATGATGAAAGGTATCGTATTTCATTTGGTATTTCTCCGGATAAGTTACAAAAAGATAAATCTAATTTGTTCAACTTTTGTAGGTTTCTGATTTCTGGTGGAATATTCCCGGCAAGTGATCTATTCCTGGACAAATCAAGTGTTTCTAATTTCTCCATTAGTCCGAATTCCGCAGGGATGCTTCCTGATAAATTATTACAGCTTAAATCTATAAATTTTAAATTCTGTAGCTGCGTTAATTCCAACGGTATACTCCCGTTCAGATTGGTATAATGCAATCCCAAGCTTTCAAGATTTTGTAATTTACTGATTCCTGGTGGTAATACGCAAATTGATATGATCACACTTAAGTCTAATTTTTTTAGATTTTGTAGCTCCCACAGAGCTTCTATTGGCAGCCCGAGACCTAAAAGATAGTTATAAGATAGATTTAAATCGATCAACTCATTTAAGTTTCCGATTGCTCTTGTCGCTCCTGTGAAGCTGCAATAGCTCAAATCGAGATTAATTAAATTGAGGTAACAAAGTTCATCAGGGATTTGTCCAGTAAGCTCCGAATTTAAGGACAAATTTAGGATTGTTAACCTTCCTAATTTGCCAATTTCTATGGGAATTTTTCCCCTTAGCCTGTTGAAAGGTAAGCTGATTTGGGTCACGCCATTGTATTCTTGGCTGATCAAAATTCCTTTCCAACGACCTTCCGTCCCCGGCATTGCAAACCCATCCGCAGCCAGCGGTGGTGTTTTCCACCCGCCGTTGTTCGTCCAGTTATCTCCGTCGGTCGCGTTGTAAAAAGCAATCAACGCTGCTCTTTCCTCTGCCGGGATTGCTCCCTGCAACGGTGCCTGCAAAAGTAGGCAAGCGGTTACCATAAATAAAATTGATGAAATGGCTTTCTTGGCCATGGTTTCCTCCTTTTGAATCTATTTCAATGTTTTAATGGTCTTCTAAGATTTTCATCCTAGAGAAAAACATTTAATCAAAAATTATTCAATATGTCAAATGTTGTTTGATCTTTATCGCCAAGAAAATGGCTACACAAGTGGTTGCAACCACTTGTGCAGCGGCACAAACTATACTTAAATTCCGTTTAACCACCGCACACATCAAGCTGGCAATCCAGCATAAAGCCGCTTATAATAAGAACACTTAAATTTCCAATATCACCCCCATGCCAACCTACACCTATAAATGCGCCGACTGCAATAAAATCCTCGAAATTGAACTTAGCCTACAAGAAAAAGAATCAGGAGCAGACAAAAATCTAGCCTGTTCAAAATGCAAATCCAAAAATCTAAAACGCCAATTCTCAATCAGCAATTTCTTCAAAAATACATTCGAAGATAAAAATTCAGGCAAATCCTGCTGTAACAAAAACGGAAAGTGCTGCCCTGGCTCAGAGTAAAATCTAAAAAATCAACCCATGCTACAACAATTTGCCAATTGGCTCTGCGCATCAGTATTCAACCTAGATCCAACGACAAAACTTTACGGCAGCGTAAACTTTTTCATCTATGACACAATCAAGCTTTATATCTTGATTTTCATTGTAGTTGCAGTAATAGCACTAATCCGTACATTTCTACCACCGCATAAAATTAAAGAAATGTTATCAAGGCAAAGATTTGCTCTTGGCAATATTTTTGCCGCAATTTTAGGAGCTGTCACGCCATTTTGCTCTTGCTCTTCAATTCCAATTTTTGTCGGTTTTATCAAGGCTGAAATGCCAATTGGAATTGCTTTTTCGTTTCTTATCGCTTCCCCGCTTGTAAATGAAGTCGTATTTGTGCTTATGGGCGGTACATTTGGCTGGACAATAGCAGGGCTATACGCCCTGAGCGGAATTTTGCTCGGCATATTTTCAGGACTCATAATAGGCAAATTTAAACTCGACCGTGAAATTATATTGAAAAATAGTGAGCCGAATGCAGAAGAACGGCTAGATCTTGCATATTTACCAAAATCGCTTGAAGGAAAAATTCAGTTTATGCTTAGAGAAAGTTTTGGCACCTTAAAAAAGCTTTGGTGGATAATCGCGCTCGGAATGGCTATTGGAGCAGGAATACACGGCTATATTCCGCAAGAATTTTTCACCCAATATTTAGGAGCAAGCTCTTCTTGGGCTGTCCCGATTGCTGTTCTGATAGGAATACCGATTTATGCCGGATGTTCAACTGTTGTCCCAATCGCTTTCGCACTTGTAGTAAAAGGCATCCCGCTCGGCACAGCATTGGCTTTCATGATGGCAATCGCAGGACTTTCTTTGCCAGAAGGCATAATGCTCAAACGAATCATGTCAGCAAAGCTTCTTGCCATCTTCTTCGGCATCACAGCCGCAGGCATGGTAATAATTGGATATTTATTTAATATGATTTCTGTAATATAGACTGTACGTTTTTGCAATTCGCTGAAATGAAGATAAAAACTCTACGTCTTATTATGGAAATAGGTTTGGCAGCCATTTTGATACTTGGACTTGTTTTAGGCGCTGTTTCTTTCTATAGGTGGCAGCGAGTCCTAAGCAGACCCGAAATAATGCCAATCAATATTCCAAGCCCTGCAAACCAATTGACGCTATCTAGCAAACCACTTAAAATAATTTTGATTTAAGTTATTTTAAATATGCTAAATGATTGACCACAAAGACCCAATATCAATGAAACAAGAACGTGCTTTTATCATGATCAAACCCGACGGCGTAGCCCGAGGACTCGTAGGAGAAATCATTCAGCGCTTTGAACGCACAGGCGGACTCAAGCTAACTGCCCTCAAAATGTTTTACCCAGACTATGAACAATCCTGCAAACATTATGACAACTCTGACGCATGGAAAATCAAACTAGGCACAAGAACAAAAGACGCGCAAAAAGCGCAAGGGCGAGAAGATCCACGCGACCCAATTGAAATCGGTAATGACATTCAAGAAAAATTGCGCAATTATCTCTGCCAAGGACCAGTCGTAGCCATGATCTGGCAAGGTAATCAAGCAAACCAACTATGCCGCAAAATTACAGGCCACACCTGTCCACGCGATGCTGCTCCAGGCACAGTCAGAGGAGATTTGTCAGTTGATGATTATGATTTATCAGATGCTTCAAACAGACCAATGTATAATTTACTGCACTGTTCAGACTCGCCGGAAAATGCTGAGCTGGAAATCAAGCGTTGGTTTAAAGAAGATGAGATTCATGCATGGCAAAAGTTAGATGAGGCTAGGCTGTACGAGATCTGGAAAAGTAATTAACAGTTACTTGTTACTTGTTACTTGTTACTAGTTAATTGTTAACTGTTGACTGTTGACTCGCCCGGGTGGTGAAATTGGTAGACACGACGGACTCAAAATCCGTTGATGGCGACATCATGAGGGTTCGACTCCCTCCTCGGGCACCAGGAAGAGCAATGGGTTGCAACCCATTGCTATAGATTATTATAAAAAAGCTCGGGTGGTGGAATTGGTAGACACGCAGCCTTGAGGGGGCTGTGGGGGTAACCCTGTGGAGGTTCAAATCCTCTTCCGAGCACCAAAAATTTAATCAATTTTAGATGGATTTTTCAAAGTTCGGATTCCATGCCACATACAAAAACGGTTACAAACTATTTTTTGATTTTGATATCCAACTATACGCTGGACACAAAAGAAAGACCTTTGAAGGCTACAAAAGTCTTATTTATTTTCTAGCCAAGAATAGGAACAAAAGATTATATTTAACTAAAAATAAGGTTGAGGATTTCAGCGAAGACGGCGACAATCTAGTGATTAACTTAGAACAATATCAAAAATTTTGTAAAAGCATAGGTCGGAATGGGGAAAACAGGGCTCAAGCATACCTCTCAAGAAGAATCAAGCATTATACCGATGAAGAAGAAAAGGTAATTATAACTAAAGCTGGCGACGAGCAAATTCTTGACTGGATTAGAGCTTTACCGATGGATAAAAAACAAAATTTTTCCTACAAGCTCAAACAAGTGGATGGCATACAAGTTCCTCCAGATACATTGCTAGATGAAGCGGACTTTTCTAATATGCTTTCTCTAGCTCTTACTGAGCCGGAAAAGCTCAAAATCCTCACTCAAAAATATCCGTTCCCCCAAGCCCAAGCTCAAATTCTTGAAGAATATAAATGTTTTCTCGAAAAAACCTTGGAACGGATAGATTTAGAAAAAGATAAAAAAGATGACGCTTGGGAAACATATTTGCGAGATTGGCTCAACGCTAAGATTGATAATGACGGAAAAATATGTAGCAAAGAAAAAAAGCTAATGGAGAAGGATGCACGTTCCCGCCATCTCATATTCGGTTTAGAATTTATCGATCATAAAATAGAAGTTTTAGACGCTGGGCAGAGAATGGATGTTTTAACTCGGATAAATCCAGATTTTGGCGGGAGAGAATATGTTCTAATTGAGCTCAAATCGCCTAAAGCAAAGATCTTTGATAACGAAAAGAAAGAACTAAATATTTCGCAAAAACTAGCAAGGGCCATTCCGCAGGTTTTAGAGTACAAAAGCGATTTTGAGACAAAGGTAGACGGGGATAAGGATCTCGATAGGCATAAATTAAAATCTGGAAAAATCATAAAATGTATAATTGTTATTGGCACCACCAAAGAAGACGATCGATGGAAAAAAGTGTTTTTGAGCTTAAAGTTGAGCTTCAGTAACCTTATAGAAATATGGACTTACACCGACCTAATCCAAAGACTCGGTACTACTATAAAAAACCTCAAAGAAAATTTGTGATATGAATGCGCAAAGAAAAAATTTAGGTTCTTGGTTGTTATATGATTTGGGTAACTCGTTTTTCGTGGCCACGATTGGAGGTTTATTTTTGGCTCAATGGCTGATTTTGGATAATAAGATAGATGATATTTGGTATGGGGCTGGATTCGCTATTGCCACGATCATGGTTTTGATCACGTCATCGTCCCTTGGCGCATGGTCTGACAAAATAGGTAAAAGAATACCTTTTCTCAAATATGCGACAATTTTGCTTTTCATCTTTAATGCCTTAATGGCAATCGTTGCGATTTCACCAATACCAATATTTTGGCGAGCGCTTGTTGTTTTTGGTTTAGCAATAATAGTTCAGTATCTCTACCAAATAAGCCTGTTATTTTACAATTCACTTCTTAAAACGGTTTCTAATGAAAAAAACAGAGGTACGATTTCCGGACTTGGAGAAGGATTTAATTGCCTTGGCTGGCTGCTTGCAGTCATTATCCTCCTGCCTTTTGCCAATGGAACAATTACATTGATTGGTGATCCTGGCCGTCATCAAGTTTTTCTGCCGGCGTTTATCATCTCAACATTGCTTATGCTACCGATGCTGTTTTTATTTAGAGAATCAAAATTGGCATCTGGAGACAAAAATTTACAGGATTACAAAATCAGCGGTATCAATACCATGACAAGTATAAAAAGATTATTCCGCTCAGATAGAAATATCGGTATTTTCTTGATCGCGTTTTCTTTAATATCTGATGTTGTCTTAACTTTTAACTTATATTTTGCCGTTGTTTTAGACAGCATATACAAGGTAGACGACACCATGAAAACTACGCTATTTGCGATAAATCTAATTTCAACAATTATCATCGGCTATATTTTTGGCAAAATAGGTGACAAATTCGGACACAAAAAAATCCTCTTAATTGCCTGCTTGATTTTGCTCATAGTCTCAGCTGGATTTTATCTGTTATCATCAACATGGATTTTATACCCAGTTGCCATTATCGGCGGTGCAGGAATAGGTGGATACTTTGTTTTGACAAGAGCACTGATGATCAAAATATCACCGCCAAAAAGACTTGGTGAATATTTCGGCTTATACTCAGTTTTTCAAAGATTTGCTTCGATCATCGCACCACTTGTCTGGGGAATAATCACTTTGCTTTTAAAAGATAGAGGCGAACTAAAATACCAGGTTGCTGGCATGGCCATGGTGGCTTTATTGTTTATTGGAACGCTCATGCTTTCAAAGGTAAAAACGCAAGAAACCAAAAATCTTGGCATACTTTAGCTCTTTCAAACTTGTAGTCCGAAAGAAAAAGTTTGAGTTTATGCCTAAAATTATTTCGTTCAGTCTGCAAGACTAAACGAGCAATGTAAAAACAAATATCAATAAATCTCCCTCTCATAGCACCCATCGCACAAAATCCGATTATCATATTCCTCTGACCAGCCTGTCTGCAACTCTGTACTGCACAATTTGCACTTCACCACACGCATCTTTCCATTAAATGGCATCCATTTCAAATTATCCTGAATCCGATGCATGTAATATGTATTTGGCAATGGTATACCTAATTTTTTCGCAAACAAAACATCCGCATTAGCAATTTGAAACGGTCGCATATAATCAGCGTCCCAAAAAGTTTTCTTTTCTAGCGATGCATCAGCATCATCAGCTTTATCTGGTATTAAAGACGGATCAAGATAATTGGACTCCTTTGATTCAAATACAGCTGTGCGAAAGCCAAATTTCTCCTGCTCAGCAGATGTCAGCGGAATATAAAAACCCATGATGCTATCTTGGTACGGCACTGGTGAGAAATGATTTGGAAAAAATTGTCCATATTCTCCAGTCTTTTTCATATGAAGAATGATGCGATTTTTTAAGTCAGTATATAGCTCCGGAGGATAAGGCTTATTCAAAATATAATACTTTTTGCCAGATAAGCCGCAGCTCATGAAACAATTTTCACACTGCATGCAATGAGCGCAGTATTCCATATTGCTACATTGGATAATGTTTTGGCATAAGCGAATATCATAAGACTTGTCTGCAACATTAGCTGAATTGAAGCAAAGCTCGCTTCCCACGCCAACGCCAACTGCATCCAAAATATCCTTCAAATGGCCACCCATTCTTACTGCGTTGATAGAATCCTCGCAAACTTCATCCACAAAATAACAATTTTCGCAGTTTTTACATTGATCAAGATAATTTCCAGAAGAATTTTCCGAATTATCAATAAATAAACCCCTATGCCAAGCATTCTCAAACATGATCTTGCGAAATCTCTTTTTTCCAAGATCATAAGCGCGACGCGAGTGCAGACTTAGTTCCTGTTTCTTAACCTCATATTCATCCTTACTCAGCTGCTGATTCATATAGCAATAATTTTTATTCCTCAAATTCCAGCAAAAGAGACAATTCTGGCAATTGCGGCAGTCGTACAAAAATCCCGAATTATTACAACTCCGACAATTCAGTGAATAAAATACATTAAAACAGGAGTAGCATCTAATAGTATCTGCGCAAAGTTCACTCCTATAAGTCGTGACACAAAATTGTGAATCGCGCGTACCCCAAATTCGAAAACAATAACGTAAACGCTCGCAATCAGCAATAAAATGAGATAAATAACAATCCTTAGAATACCAATCTGTATCGCAATATTCACAATTTTCACTTCCAGCGCCGCCCTTATGCCCGATTGGACATTTTTGAAACAAATCCCACATCTGCGAAAAAAGCTCTTTTTTGTCATCAAACTCAGCGCTAGGTGGATCTGCATTTTTAATCCATTCCTCCTTGTGCCATACAGGATATGGACAATCAACGCGATATGGCGAAATAATATCATTACCAGTTAAATCGCATTTTCTCTTATAAAGATTCCAATGCTGCCAAAAAGCACCTAGCTGCATGAAACGGAAAAATGGTGATGTATCTGGTGGAGTTTCAAAACCAAATTTACGACGCATGGTCGTTTCATGTTCAGAAATCGTAAATAATGTATTGGTTTTTTGGCAAATAGGCATTAAAAATTTATGGTTTAGAATTTTGAATTTAAAATTCGTGATGGGTAATTCTGGGCGTAGAGACGCATTGCATGCGTCTTTGTATTTCGTATTTCGACGCGTCTTTGCGTTGCGTTCAATGAACAATAATCTTGCGTAGGG
Source organism: Patescibacteria group bacterium (assembly GCA_026397115.1). Taxonomy (GTDB): domain Bacteria; phylum Patescibacteriota; class Gracilibacteria; order JAPLVM01; family JAPLVM01; genus JAPLVM01. Next base: position 266 of record JAPLVM010000064.1, on the reverse strand, counting down.
AATGGTTTCGAACCATTCCCTACCATTTTAATATACGGTTTCTAAATAGCATTTCTCACAGTAGACAGTTTCTGATCTATCTGGAGAATAGGATGTTTGAATAGAAATATTACATTTATTACAGGTTCTATGCCAAAGTTTTCTGGGATTACGGAGAGATAATCTATCTTTGTGTCTTTGATCAGGATGTCTTTTTGGAAGAGGAAGGTTATGCTTTCTATAAAAGTCTAATTCTTGTTTTATTATTCTAAATGGTTTTTTGGTAA
>JAPLVM010000048.1 GCA_026397115.1 Patescibacteria group bacterium | reverse complement strand
GTTCCTTTTCCGTTGTCTATTTTCAACGATTTAAGTAATATATGGCTACTATATTTTTATATTTAACATATGAAAATTTACTTGCTTCGTCACACTACTGCTGATGATGATCGCCGCGATAGTTACGGCGGTATTGCCGATGATCCTCTTGTTGATGAAGGTCGTGATTATGCCGTGAAAATCGGTAAAATTCTTGCTTCGGCAGGGGGGGGTATTAAGGCTATCTATACAAGCCCATATCGCAGAGCCAAAGAGACTGCTGATTTAGTCGGCAAAGCTTTGAATGTTAGCGTTACTGATATTTACAATCTCCGCGAGCGTAATTCATATGGCGTTTTGAGCGGTATTGAGAAAGAGACTGCCAAGACTATGTTTCCGGAAATTTCAGCTCGCGTGAAAAGAATGAAAGAGCTTGGGACTAAGCCTTCAGCTTCGGTTGAGTCTTTGCCTGGAGCTGAGATTTACCTTGATTTACTTTTGCGTATCAGGGCGGCTTTTGATCAGATATTTCGCGAAAGCAAAATGGCTGGTTATGACAAGGTGGCTATTGTTACCCACGGTGGTTTAGCATGGGGATTTTTCAATGATATTACCTGACTTTCGCGGTTTAGCCAAAAACCAGAAATCAAGGGGTCTTTTTCGTGATACCTAAGCGAAGTTGCATTTTCTCGGGGGTGTACATAGAATATTAGTGATGAGTTACATACGAAAATACAAACGAGGAGAATCAACATACGTACAACTGATTTTTAAGGAAGGACGCAAAATTACAAAAATTATCCATCTTGGCACAGCCCATAATCAAATTGAGCTGGATTTGTTGTTAACCAAAGCGAGTCAATTACAAATAAGTTCAGACCAGCTGAGCCTTTTCCCTGTCTTAACGCAAAAACAAGGATTTTTAACAATAGTTCTAGCCTCAATTGCCGTGGCCAAAATAATGGAAGAAAAAAGCAAATTTGCGATTAAGAAGATCGTAAAGCTTATAAAGCCATTACGAACAGGTATTTTAATAAATGAAAAATCTGGCGTTAAGCTTGAAATAGAGCCGCTAATTTCAGATGAATGCGTTGGCTTAATTCAAGATTTGTCTCGGGGGTACTAAATCGCGAAAGTCGGGTATTATGAAGATTGATTTTCAGCCTGAAAAAGGCGAGATCGTAGTTCTTGATGGTGATGATATTGATTCGCTTCAGATCAATAAAGAAGAATCTGCTAAGCTAAATAAGTTGGTAAGCGCCTAATAGCAACTAGCTATATCTCCACCCTCACCATTCTCTCCACCTTGGCTTTTCCGATAACCTCCACCATAGTTTTACTCGAGTCCTTGATAAAAGACTGACCCAACAGAGAGTTTTCAGCGCGGAATTTCTTTTCTTTACCGGCCATGATCTGCTCCTGAATATTTTCTGGTTTTCCAGATAATTCTGTTTTCCAGATGCCTTTTTCCCTTTCGATCAAAGCAGAATCAACTTGCTCTGGAGAAATGACAGCTGGGTTCATAGCTGCCGCTTGCATAGCTATATCGCGAGCTAGGTTTTGGTCATCAGAGCCTGATAGCCCGATTACTACGGCCAATCTTCCGGTGGAGTGCAAATAATAAGCTAGGAGTTCATTAGCGCCTGCCTCTACAATAGCTGATTCAGCGCTCATGTTCTCACCGATTTTGGCGATGATGGCTGTAATTTTGTCCTGGGCATTATCTATGCTTCCATCTTTTAAGGCAGCTTTGGCCAGCTCTTGTCCGACTTGGCGGAATTCATCGTTAGATGCTACGAAATCAGTCTCGCAAAAGAATTTTACGATAGTTATTTTCTTCTGGTCTCCCGCTACAAATAGCAGTCCGGACTTGGTTTCTCGATGGGCTTTTTTGGCAGCCTTGGCAATGCCTTTTTGCCTAAGCCAATCAATACCTTTTTCAATATCGCCATTTGTTTCTTCAAGGGCTTTTTTGCAATCCATCATGCCAGCACCTGTTCTTTGGCGTAGCTCATTTACTTGTGAAGCTGTAATCATTGTTTTTTAAATAAAATGTAATGAAGTGTTATTTATCTTACTCTAGCTCTGTATATTTGCCGATGAGCGGTAGCGGTACTTCGCGTTCATTTATAACATTATTTATACCTATTACAGCCCCAGCAACAAAAACTAGAAATGTGGCGATTGTGAAAACTACTCCAATAATCGGCAGAAATGAGCCAATCCAGAAAATTACTTCAGTGGCAAAAAGTAGCATGCCTTGCTTGGCATGATACTGACAAAAGTTTGATGTCTGCCGCATGAATAAAGGAAAGGCAAAGAGAGGACCGATATAAGCTATGATTGCAAAAATCCACTCTTCCTGCGAATAAAGACGATTTAACTGTTTCTTATGCTTAGCCTCGATCTTTTTAATTTCTTGATCCGAAGCAGTGTCAGCTTTATTAACCCTTTTTAATGCAGACATGGCTTATTAGTTAATAATGTTGATAATTTAGAATTTGCAATTTTGAATTTAGAGTTTTCTCATACCATCGCGCAAGTCTTTTTTCTTCTCTGGTTTTTCTTCCTTTGCTTTTTTTGGTCTTGGTCCACCTAGGGAATCAGTTATGTAGCTGATGATAAGTTCCAAGGATCGCACAGCATCATCATTTCCAGGAATTATATAATCAGCCAAATCAGGATCAGCATTTGAATCAACAATTGCCACGACTGGAATCTTCTTTGTGCGTGCCTCCATAATAGCGTTTTTCTCTTTAATTACATCTGTCACAAAAATCGCGCCAGGTAGCTCAGTCATTTCTTGGACGCCATGCAGGTTAGTACGAAGTTTGGCTAGTTCGCGAAGCTTAAGCAGTTGTTCTTTTTTAGTATATTTTTCAAACTCTCCAGAAGTACCTTCTTCATCAAGTTTTCTGAAATATTTAATGCGTTTTTTAATCTCGTCCCAGTTTGTAAGCGTACCACCTAGCCAT
>JAPLVM010000074.1 GCA_026397115.1 Patescibacteria group bacterium | reverse complement strand
AAAACAGGCAATGTTGTTTTACTATCAACCGCTTTCATTACTTGATTTGTTGCGTTTAATAGGTCTTTTTTTGAAATTTTGAATTTCATGTCAATACAAATAAATTATTGATTTCGTTCAGCTGTATATTAACGAAAATTTATTAAATAATGAAATAATAATTAGTTAATTAATTAAAAGATCATAATACTAATGAGTTTCAAATACTTATGATTTTTTGTAAAAAGATTCTTAATAAATGGCAAATATGCATGAATAACTATTTTTAGAAATAAATAAGAATTTAATGATTAGAACTCAATCAAATGTATTTTATGTTAAAAAAATCTCTTATATTCATATATACAATTAATAATAAATATTTGTTAATTTTTCATAAATTTTAGTTTTTAATGACTTTTTAACAATCAAGTTTTGCTGAAAAGTGAATTGTAAAATAAAATCAAATTGAACAAACTACAATCTAAAAATATTAATGGAAAATTTATTAGCAAGTTATCAACAAAGGCTTATTAATTGTGGAGAAGTAATAATTGATTTAAAAGTGATTTCTGGCGCCAAAAAATTGGGCATTGCGGAAACTTTTCAACAAAATGAAAAAACATTGTTGAAAATTAAAACAGTTGCACACAGGGTCGAAGGAAAGGCAAACCAGGAATTGATAGGAATTTTGTCTGAATGCTTTGGTGTGCGTAAAAATGATGTTTCAATTATTCAAGGAGAAAAATCTAGCTATAAAACAGTATTGATCAGGAAAGCGTCTTAATTTGTTTATCAAGCTTTTCTAAGCGCAATTTTGCCTGTTCGAGTTTTTCTTTTTCCTTACTTACAACTTCTTTTGGAGCATTTTTAATGAATTTTTTGTTGTTTAGTTTTGCTTCAAGACCAGTAATATAGAGCTTGATTTCATTGACTTCTTTATTAAGCCTTGTTTTTTCAGCTACGCTGTCTATTAAGTCATCCATTATTATATGCGCAGAGTCTGTTCCCGCCATAAAAGAGAAGATATTTCCAGTAGGTTTTTTATTTGAAAAGCTGATTTCCTCGCATCTCGACAGTTTTTTAATAATACCTATGTTTTGAGTAAATAGCTCTTTATTTGTATTTGCTTCAATGATAGTTTTAATCTTAGCGCCGGCATTAATTTTCGCTTCTGCGCGGGCTGACCGAATAGCCTTAATCATGGCTTGTATTTTATTCATTTCAGCCTGCGCCTTTTGATCAATCAATTTTTTATTAAATTCAGGCCATGTTTCTGAAATCAGCTGTGTTTTTGTAAATTCTGCTTCTTGCCAAATTTTTTCCGTTACAAACGGTATTATTGGATGCGCTAAAATCAAGAAGTTTTTAAGAACTTCTTTTAAGATTGGCGTGCTTCCAGTCTCTATTTTTGATATTTCCAAATACCAGTCAGCAAAACTATTCCAAAGGAAGTCATATAAAGCCTCACCATATGCTGAAAAATGGAATGACTTGAGGCTTTTTTTGCTGTGTTTTTTCAAATCTTCAATACAAGATAGAATCCATCTTTGAGATGTTGAAAGTGTTTTTGATTCTGAAATAGCTGGCGCGGTTTCAAAGTCAGGTTGTTCTATTATAAATCGCGCTACATTCCAAATTTTTGTTATGAAATTTCTACAACCTATTATCTTCTCTTCTGCAAGGGCAAGCTGGGCTCCTGGCGCAGAGCCAATTATAAGTGATAGTCGTAAAACATCAGCTCCGTGTTTTTCAATTATATCTCGTGGGTCAATGCATGTTTCTGGTCTTGATTTTGACATTTTTTTGTTATTTTTATCTACGATTGCGCCGTGTAGATAAACTGTTTGATATGGAATTTCGTCGAGTGCGTAGGCTGTCATCAGGTTCATTCTGACAACCCACAAAGTCAAAATATCCCAATATGTTTCCATCACTACTTCGGCATTTGGCGGAGTAAAATATTTCAAATCCTCTGTTTCATCTGGCCAGCCATGCGGGCCAAAAGTCCAGCAGCCAGATGAGAACCAAGTATCTAGTGTGTCTGGGTCTTGCACCCAGTGTTCATTTTTGCTTCCGTCGGCTGGCTTATCTTTTTCTGGATTTTCAATTGAAACTGTAATGTTTGTTTCATTTTCAATGAGCTGTCGAAATTCATTTGGATTTCGTTTATAAACTTCAAGCACATCACTGTTTAATCTGTACCAAACTGGGATTCTGTGTCCCCACCAAATTTGCCTGGAAATACACCAGTCGCGAAAATTATCCACCCAATTGAAATATTGTTTTTCAAAGCGCTTTGGAATAATCTTTATTTTCTTTGCGCGTATAAATTCCTGGCAATATTCTTGTAATGATTTATTCCTGCCTGGTATTTTTTCTGTGACAGACACAAACCATTGTTTTGAAAGCCTTGGCTCAACTACTGTTTTGCATCGCCCACAATGGCCTACCGCGTGCGAATACTTTTTAATTTCAATTAATTCTCCAGATTTTTCTAAATCTCGAAGTAAATTTTCTCTGCATATAAATCTGTCCAGTCCTTTATATTTTCCTGCTTCATCTGTCATAAAACCTTTTTCATCAATCGCAAGGATTGATTTTAACTGGTGCCTTTTGCCAATTTCAAAATCATTCGGATCATGAGCAGGGGTTATTTTTAAAGCGCCAGAGCCAAAATTTATGTCTACGTATTCATCGGTAATAATTGGAATTTCACGGTTGATAATTGGAATAAATACAGTTTGTCCGATTAAATTTTTCCATTTTTTATCTTGCGGATGAACTGCAATCGCGCTATCTCCAAACATAGTTTCTGGTCTTGTTGTTGCAATTTCGATAAATTTTCCAGGATCATTTTGCAAACGATACTTAATATGATAAAGATGTCCATCTATATCTTTGTGCTCAATTTCGTCGTTGGCCAAGGTTGTATTGCATCTTGGGCACCAATTAACGACGCGATCGCCACGATATATCATGCCGTCTTTATGCATTCGTATAAAAATTTCCTGCACTGCTTTTGACGATGTTTCGTCCATTGTATATTTTAGTCGCGTCCAATCGCAGCTTGCTCCCATTATTTTGATTTGACTTAGAATTGTATGCCGTGAGTTTTCAGCGAATTTTTTAATTTCCTCAAGCATTTTTTCGCGACCAATTTCATAACGATTTTTTCCAGTTTCATTTTTGATTTTCCTTTCAACGACTTCTTGCGTAGCGATAGCCGCGTGATCAGTTCCAGGATACCAAAGAGTTGGCTGGCCAAGCATTCTATGCCAGCGAGTTAGGATATCTTGATATGCTAGCATTGAAGCATGCCCAACATGCAAAATGCCAGTAACGTTCGGCGGCGGCATTGGAATAACAAATGGCCTTTTTTTGTGATCAATCTTCGGAGTAAAAGCTCCTGATTTCTCCCACTTTTCATAAATATCTTTTTCGTACTTTTGCGGTTCGTAGTTTTTTGGAAGTTCTTTCATTTTGTATTGCTAATCTAATAAGTTAATGCGCCGATAATAATAAGCATATCAACAACGATCCATAATGCATGTGCGGCAATTATTGGTTTATCATCATGTTCAATTCCATATGCTAGCCAAAAAGCGGCTACTATTAAATGTGTTATCCAAAGAGGCATTGATATATCTGCGCCTGATTTTTGTGACCAAATAAGCCATGCCTGGTGAAATGATATTATAGGCACGATCATGCCAACAATTAAGACCGTTTTATCCAGTGTAGATTTCCAATTATTGTGCGGAAATGCGTCAGAGCTGTCGCAATGATGTTCGTGTTTGTGCCAATGAAAAAATCCGAGATGAAACATAAGAATTTTAAATATTTATAAATTCATGAACAATGCCGAATTTTTTGGCAATTTTATTACCTAAATTTTGAATACCGAGCGTTTCCGAAGCATCGTGGCCAAGCGCCATAAAATCATAGTTTCTTTCTTCTCCAAGAACAGCTTTATGTTCATGAAATTCACCGGTAAGAAATAGATCAAATGGCAGTTTATCAAATGGCAAATTCCAATCGCTTAGATTTCCGCTGGCGTTTCCAGAAACAATAGCCACTTTTCTTATTTCTTTGCGATTTTTTGTGAAGCGCTCAGGATTAATACCTGCTTTTTTGAAAATTTCAGCTATTTTTGCCGTATTTGTTGCTTTTGGTAGTTCGCCGATAAAGCCAACGCTAAATGGCTTCAAGTTTTTGAGTCTGATAATTTTGGCTAGGCTTATATTGTTACCAATTTGAGGATGTGCGTCTAATGGTAGATGATAAACTATTATGCCTATTT
>JAPLVM010000076.1 GCA_026397115.1 Patescibacteria group bacterium | reverse complement strand
GTCAATAATCCATCCTCTAATGCGGCACCAAGTGCAATTAATCCTAAAAATTTTGTCATTGAAGCCCACCTCCAATACATACAACAATTTACTGGTTTTCCTTTACGCCCATTTCCTTCTCCGATAAATACTTTATCATTTGTGAACGCATTACCAAAATAACAAGCTGAGAATAAAGCTCCACTTTTTGCATTATTTTTTTTTAAGATATCCCTAACTTTATGTATTTTCTCTTTTGAAATGCCCATATTATATATAATAAAATAAATTTTTATCTGCGGTAAATGTAGAATGATCCGTGATATTTAGCTCATAAATATCACTGAAAAAGTTAATAAAAGTTCATGGAAATATTCCAGAATTGAAAGAATAACTAAAAGAAATGCAAGATTTTCATTTTTAACGACGGTTAGTCAGACCCATTCTGGATGCCTCGTAGTTGGTCAATGCACCTGCATCACGGGCTTGAATTTGGGCACTCCTGGATGGGTTTGCTAAATATCCAGATGCATTATAGGTGTTGCCACCATAGGAATAGGCGGGAGTAGAACCACCATATGATCATTCTTAATTTCGCTTTGCGAAATTAAGAATTGTTATAAATATAAATTCGCTTTGCGAATTTATATTAACCAGGTAGCTTTAGCAGAAGGTGACTTGGAGAATCTGAAAGTTACGGTGGGTTTGAGGCTGCGGAGGCAGGAAGCTGATTTTTCAAAGCTCATTATATTTTTACAAATTACGAAGCAATAATAGTCGCAATATTTATAACTTTTTGGGCAACAGGGAGTGCTTTTTTAATAGCAGGTATAACTTTCTTCAAAAATTTAATTTTAGCTTCTGGGTTTGAGTCACTAAAGGATAGTGTGGTTTGATTTTCCATATTCTATGTAATATTTTTTTTGGTAAATAAAATATTCAAATGATGTGAATTATCTAGTTCATATCAAAAAAAAATGATGGTTAATTTTTTTTATTTTTTTGTATAGTCTCTCGCTCTAGTGATGCCAAGACTAAGGGAACGAAGACGACACAACCGGTGGAAAGCTCCGAGTAAAAGGGAGAAATACGCTAGGAGATATATATTTTCCAAGAAAAATCGAACTTCCGCCATAACAGGTTTAAGTCATGGTCGAAATGATGTTTGTCGAAAAGGCTTACGTGGACCCCTCATTCATATGAATGAATCACCAAAAAGTGGTATAATTCTACATAGTCTGTGTGCACCAAGTTGTCTAATATGCAAAGGCAGGCAACCTGGATGTATTGGTGGTAAGAGAACCGAAAGAAATCTTCGCATTTACCAAGAGTCTATTGTCATTGCTAAACAAAGACTAAAGGAAAGAAATGACGAGTCCATGGAAAAAATAGAATTTTTCCGCAATTTGGCATTTTTTTACTATCTTCAGACAATCCTGCTTCAAGCAAACATGCTTTCTTTGAGAACTCCGAGACCTAGTCAAGTTTTTTTCTCTCTCTACAATCAACGTCTCACAGTTCAAAGAACCCCTCAATACCCTGAAACATGGATTGCGTTCCAAAATCAGCTAGATAAAGATATTGTAGTTGCATGCCTCCCATGGAAAACTGAGCCAAGATCGGTTGCTCTTAAACAGGGACATAGAAAAAGATTCATGTGTCTTGGTGGTAGTGCAAGATTCCTTGCAATGCATTTGGTTCCTCCTACTCAGAGATGTAGATTCTACATTAGATCTCTTATATTTCAAAGGTTTTTTGGGCAAAGTTCAATTCATCGACTTATTCAATCTGATGGATTGGACCCGAATTATTATGTTTATCAAT
>JAPLVM010000035.1 GCA_026397115.1 Patescibacteria group bacterium | reverse complement strand
AACTGTTCACGACTAATATCGCATGGATACCTTTTTTTGGTTGACATATTGTTGGTTAAAAATCACCTTTATTATATGCAAATCCTTTAGTTCCGAGCAAATTAATTATTCGATATGTTTAGGAGATTATGAACAGGCTCTTACTATATTTTTTATTCAAAACGCAATATTGATCATGACTTCTAAGTCCATAACAGCCAAAACAATTGCTGGCAGTAATACACCCCTCGCAGTAAATAAGTTCTTGACTTTGATTATAGCAACGATTGCAAAACAAGCTATGATAGCAATTATTTCCGCAGGCCACACACTGATAGCAAAGCTCAACATTCACTCCCCAGGTCGTATAATCTTGAGTATCTTTCACGCCATATTTAACCATATAACAATACTGGCAATTTTCAGTATCTTTGCCGCTAAAAATTTGGAATGAATTTTTACAATTTTCAAGTTTATTACCGATAACATTTTCGCAATTCAAGATGTCAGCATATTTTTTGGGCTTTAATAAATAGAGCTGATATGCTTTTTTCTTGGCCTCAGCTATATGGCTATGCGTGAGTTTGAAGTTTTGTAATCGCTGATTATATTCAGCGGCAGATAACTTTTCATCAAACCAAAAATATTCTTGATTACGTAATTCGCTACAGCCAAAACAATTTGAGCAGCCAAAACAATTGTCACAAAAATAACAGTCATTGCAATTTTTGCACTGCTTGGAAAATAGGGTACGATAACAGTTTAGGCATTCTATATCTTCATAACACATCTCGCAATCTCGCACGCTGTAGCAGTCTAAACAATTACGTGAATAGTATGTGTCGAAGCAGTACATACAATCTTCGCAATGCTGGCAATTAAAAAGCAGATAGCAATTCCTCAGCTCAGTATAGCCATTACAAAATTCTGAGTTCTCGTTTTCGCCGTCAACACTGGCGTTTGGGTGAGGGACTTGATCTAAAAGCTCTTTAAACTGAGGGAAAAATGGTTTAGAAAAATCAAAATCTCGGCTGTATTTTTTGGGGTCATAATACTTGTCATCATGCCAGGCTGATAAATGATATACAGGAAAAGGCATTTCCAATCTATACATTGAAATCATGTTGCGACCAGTAGCATCGCATTTGCGTTTATAAATTTTGCGTAGATTGCGAAAGGTTAGCCTGTGTATGAGACGACACTCTGGACAATCTTGTGGTTCTGGGAGGGAAAATTTTTGACCATTGAAAACCGGTGAAACCTGGTCGTAAAATTGGCGATCAGCGTCAGTGATTTCAAATTGTGATTGGCATTTTTGGCAGGTGGGCATTGGAAATTTAGGGTTTAGAATTTTGAATTTGGCGTAGAGACGCATTGCATGCGTCTCCATTTGCAATGCGGGAGAGACGCCCAAATTGGGCGTCTTTACGCGATGTCTAATAAACTGTTCCCAGATAGCATTTCTCACAATAGACAGTCTCAGGTCTATCGGGAGAATACGATGTTTGAATTTGAAGCCTGCATTTTTGGCAAGCTCTATCCCAAAGTTTACGCGGATTTCGTAAATCCATTCTCATTTGGTGGCGAATGTCTGGATGCAGATGAGAAATTGGAAGATTCATTTTGCGATAAAATTCCAGTTCTGCTTTTTGGATTATAAATGGTCGTTGAGTTTGACTGCATTCAACAGCGTAATTTAGAATATCGTTACTTTCTTGGATCAAAAATTTTTGATCTCTATCTAGCTCATCTGCTTTAATAATCTTCTCTACCTTTGGAAGAGGTGATTCGTAATCGCTCCAATTAAATCCTTGTTCTTGAGCTTGTTTTTTATCCAAAGGAAAATATTCGTTGGCAATTACCTCATTGTAGCCAAAAGGGCTAAGACTTGGAGGAAAAAATTGGCTCCATTCTACCCCCCTAGGATAGGGGGGACTAAGGGGGGTACTTTTTTGCATGTGTTCGATGATTTTCGGTACCAACTCTTCATATTCTTGCTTAGAATATTGTTTGTTCAAGATACAGTATTTTTGCCTCTTCATACCAAAACAGCCAAACAAATCCGATGAATACCAGCAATACTGGCAATATGAAAGATTGCTATTTTCGTAACACTTTGAGCAAAACATAATATTGTAGTTTATGTTGCAGGCGTGAGTTTCATATTCCAGTTCGCCCTTATAAGGCTCAGTTATGTCAAAGCAGTTTTTTATTGCTCCAGCGTCGTAGCAATATGCGCAGTCTTCTGCATCAAAAGTGTAGTAACTATGCCGTGTATTTTTATCATTAGTTAAACGATCACCAGTACAATTTTCACATTTTTCAATCATGATTCCCTGATGAATTGCCTTTTGCTTTACCAAAGCCCAAAATTTATTGTAAATTGCTATTAAATCAGTCCATGAGGATTTTTGGATTTTGGCCAGTTCGCCTAAATAATCATCTTTTGAATATTGTTTGTTGTAAATGCAATATGATTTTTTCCTCAGGTTGAAGCATCCGAAACAATTTGAACATGAACGGCAATCATAACAAAAATTTGAGTTGTCGCAATCTTCACATCTGTATAGAAAACTGCATGAATAGCCTTGCTTTACATCAACACAAAAATAGCAGAGTTCGCAATTTTGAATGGCCAAGCAATCTACACAATTTTTGTCATAGATACTGTAATTTGTAACATATAAACAGTCTTCGGAATAGCCGGTATTGACACACATGAAGCAGTTTTTATTATAAACAGCGTGGTTGGTATAAATTGAATTTTCACTACTCATATTTACGAGGGCTGGTCTTGGGACAATTTTTTGTAACTCATCAAACTGCTCAAAAAATGGTCTTTGGAAATCAAAATCGCGACCATAATTAAATGCATCCCATTTGTCGCTCCACCAGATTTCAGAGTCGTAAACTGTACATGGTTTTTCTGGCGAGTAAGCAGAAACGATTTGTTTTCCAGAAAAATCACACTTTCTTTTATAGAGTTTACGTTCGTTACGGAAGCATAGGCGTCTTTGCTGTCTGCATTCTGGGCATAGGGTTGGCGCGCAAATTTGGAATTTCTTGTTGCTAAAAACAGGCGAAATTTTGTCATAAAAAAGCAAGTCTTCTTGGGCGATTTCAAATTGCGATCGACATTTTGAGCATATTGGCATGGTGACTTAATTAATTTATAAAAATTATTTTTGAATTTTTTTATTCATCATTTCCTGTATCAAATCCCCATATTTACGAGTTTCCAATTTTGCATTTGGCATAATTTCATTAAGAAGTTGGATACATTCTTGTCGAGCCTGTTTCGTAAGAGCGGATTTACTGACTGTCTTTTCAATCTCGATGAAATCTCCGAGTTGATCTACTGCATCAAGGCAGATAATAACATCCTTATATCTGTACGAAGTTCTTTTCTTGGAAACTGTGAATGCCTCACGAAAACCTAATTTCTGTAAAAATTTACATCCAGCATCGATGTCATGCAACGCAGATGATAGCTCTAGGGCTATGCCGTTGCGCCTTATTTCTTTGAATTCTAAAATAGATTTATTATCATTGGTTCTAATTCTAGCGATAAAACCGCCTTCGATGACCATTTTGTTGGCATCCAAAAAATCATCACGCCCAAAAATCCTGTCTGTCTGCTGTTTCTTGCTGATTAAACGCGCATTAATTTCCCGCAGATTTTTCTTTAACTTGGGAAGGTTATCAATGTGAGCGCGAATTTCTACTTCGATCATTGGATTGTCGAAATCAAATTGAAAAATCCGTTTCTATGTGTGCGCGCTTATATTACTTTCTCCGTCTCCAAGCCCATATGCCCCAAATTACAAGAATTATAATTACAATTGGGCCCCAAATAACACCGTAGGCTACTATGCCTAATCCAGCCTCAGCAAAATCGCGCAATGTGGCTTTGACTTGGTTGATAGCTCCGCGCCAGACATTTTTTGCTGACCATTTTTCGTTCTCTATTTGCTCTACGACTACTTGCGGAATGATCTCGAGCTGAAGAGTGGAATATGAAACTTCCTTGTCATAGCTTAATTTGGTGCGCTCCATATTTTCTATTTCGAAACGAACGGTTTCCAATTCACGATAAACAGCCAATGTTTCGTCTACTTTCACTGCTTTGCCAAAAAACTTGCGCAGTTGCTCTTCACGCGCTTTTAGATTTGTAATGCGAGCTTCTGTATCAGTATATTGATCGGTAATGTCTTGGGTATTTTCCATTTCGCGAAGAACTTTACCGAAGCTTTTGAGCTCTGTTACTGTCTGATCAAAGTCAGCCGCAGGAACGCGTAATGTGATATCTGCTTTATTTTGGCCGTAATTCCATTCATAAACATTGAGACTGTCAATAAATCCCTCTTTTGTTTCTACAAGTTTTTTGACTTGATCAATAGCAGTTTCAGTTTCAGCAACTTCCACTGATAATGAACCGGTACGAATAATTTTACGATTGTGCACAATATTGTTCACAGCGTTGCTTGTTGCCGCAGCTGCATAATCCATTGTTGGTGATGTAGCCATCATTTTCGCATCTACCATTTCAGGAGATGGAACTGCGCCTGCGTAACCGTCTGCAGAGATTGACTCATCCCGTGCAACTCCATAAATTGTCTGAATATCTTGACTCCAGAGGCTGGCGATAATAATGCCAACGATTATGCCTGCTACTACTTTCCAAGTTGTTTTGCTGGTGATGAATCTACGCATTGGGTTTGTATTTTTCATGATGAAAAATTAAAGATGAATGACAGGGGAATTTTAGAGAAAGATGCTTTGCGAGGCAAGGAGAACTCGGTTGGAAAGATTATCCAAACCTTTTCTTGACTAGCATATTTAAATATCTATACTAACCACAGTTTGGCTTGATCTGCCAAATCAAATTTTTTATTTTTATCTTAATAAAGATGGCTAGAAAAAAGGTGATCATCATTGGAGCCGCGGGACGCGACTTCCATAATTTCAACACAACGTACCGGAACGATCCGAATACCGAAGTGGTGGCTTTTACTGCTGCCCAAATTCCAGATATTGCTGGTAGAAAGTATCCGGCTAGCTTGGCTGGAAAGTATTATCGTAAGGGCATTCTGATTGAGGATGAATCCAACTTGGAAAAACTAATCAAAAAATACAAAGCTGACGAATGTGTTTTGTCATATAGTGATTTGCCGTATGCAACTGTTATGCATCTTGCTTCTCGTGTTATGGCGGCTGGCGCAAAGTTTTCCATGATGGGCGCGGCGCCGACAATGGTCAAAAGTAAAAAACCTTTAATTGCGATCGTGGCTGTGCGTACTGGTTGCGGCAAGAGTCAGGTAAGTAGAGCTGTTGTAGAACTTTTGCGAGCCGCTGGCAAAAAAGTAGTTTCCATTCGTCATCCAATGCCTTATGGTGATTTGGAGGCTATGAAGGTGCAGAGGTTTGCCAAGATTGAAGATTTGAAGAAACAAAAGTGTACTATTGAGGAAATGGAAGAATACGAACCACATATTGATATGGGTAGTGTGATTTATGCTGGTGTTGATTATGAAGCGATTTTGCGTAAGGCGGAAAAAGAAGCCGATGTTGTAATTTGGGATGGCGGTAATAACGACATGTCTTTTTACAAACCAGATCTGACAATTACTATTGTTGATCCTCTGCGTCCTGGTCATGAAATTGGCTATTATCCAGGTGAAGTGAATACTTTGCTTGCTGATGTGGTGATTATCAACAAGATCGATTCTGCCAAGAAAGCTGATATTGCGCTGGTTGAAAAAAATGTAAAACAGATCAATAAAAAAGCCATCATTCTGAAACTTGAATCACAGGTAACTGTGGATAATCCAAAGATAATTAAGGGTAAAAAAGTCTTGGCCATTGAAGATGGTCCTACTCTAACGCATGGTGAGATGAAGATTGGCGCGGCAACTGTGGCGGCAAAACGTCTGGGTTCGAAAGAGTTGGTTGATCCAAGGAAATATGCTGTTGGTAAGATTAAAGAAACGTTTATGCGTTATCCAAATATCGGTACTTTGCTGCCAGCAATGGGCTATGGTAACAAGCAAATGAAGGATTTGGAAACAACGATTAGTAAGATAAAATGCGATGCTGTCTTAATTGGTACGCCAATTAATCTGACTAGGTTCATCAAGATTAAGCAACCGCATACTCGTGTAATGTATGCTGTTTCTGAGGCTGGCAAGAAAGAACTCAAGAAGGTGCTGAAAAATAATAAGTTTATTAAAGGCTAGTTGATCTTCTTGGAGCCATTCATGCTATGAAAAGATATTGTCACTCTGAGCGAAGCGAAGAGTCTACGTTAGAAGTTATACAGGGTCTTTGCTTCGCTACGCTCGTCTGACAAGTGGTGGACTCATGAAGATCCTTCGCCGAAAATACCGGCTCAGGATGACCGATTTTTTCTTGGTAGTGCTTGATAAAAGCTTTATTATCCTTGTGTCACAGTCACCACAATCAAAGGTTCGCGTTCGGTTTCACGAAGTAGATAGCGCGACATAGTTTTGCGAACCCAGTTTTTGACATCCAGCATATTATCACCAAACTTACTGTGTCCTTCGATAAAGGCTTTTTCCGCAACCGCGGCTGCTTTATAAATAAGCTCCTGTGA
>JAPLVM010000073.1 GCA_026397115.1 Patescibacteria group bacterium | reverse complement strand
TAATTAAACATTTAAATAGTTTTGTGGAATATGTGTTCCATGAACAAAGTATTTTTTTGGATTTCAGATATCACCAAACCTGATAAACTTTGGCTGCCAATTGCCGTTGCTGTCTTTCAGTTTATGCAGATGAAAACCATTTCTTGGCGTAGCAACAAGAAAAAACAGCAGGCTAAGCCTGACGAGGGTAAAACTGCCAAAGAACAAAATATGGCGCAAAATATGATGAATTATCTGATGCCAGTAATGGTTGGTTTTATTGCTCGGAGTTTGTCTGCCGGACTTTCTCTATATTGGATCGCGACAAGCGTCTTTTCCACTGGTCAGCAACTTTGGATGGCGTGGCGAGATAAAACTAGAAATTAGATACTTGATTGCGGATGGCGGATGATTTGGCAACCAGTTTTTTCAAAGCAACTAGCAACCGATAACTAGCAACCAGCAACCAATAACCAGGTCCTAGTCCCTAATTTTACGCAAGTAAGCATCAACCGTAGCGCGCGTTGAGTCATTCATCGTATAATCAGTCGCGTTGTAAGGTTCCACCCAAATATAGTCTATATCAGTTTTGGCTGTGTCACCAGCGGTTTTTTCTTTGGCTTTAACCAAAAAATCAAGAAAAATGAAATGACGTGGCTGAGTGAATTCTTTTGAAAAAATCGATTCTTGTAGCAGGATCATTTCCAATATTTCCACGTCCATGCCTACTTCTTCTTTTGCTACTCGTTTAATCGCTTCTTCTACGCTTTCACCGATAGTAATATGACCACGCGGTAAACGATATTGATTTTCCCAGCGCTCAGACTTGAGTAAAAGAATTTTCTGCTCCAGAGGATGCAATATGAGAACTCCTACTGCAGGTTCTGGACATTTTTTCGGCGTAGACTTTGGTAAATTTTCCATATCAATATGCGAAAAAATAAAGATATACATTCGCATTTTAATCTAAATTTAACTAAAATTAAAGCGTTAAAATATTCCAATCTAAAGTTCAATGAAAAATCCATTTATTCGCTTAGGCATTTTTATAATTATTGTTGCTGCGCTTTTGAGCCTTGGATTTATAGGCAAGCTGACTTATGAAAAAATCGTTTTTAACGCAACACCAGCTGATATTTTGCCAGTATCTGACATAGCTTTTTATGCTGAGATTGATCTGCGAAATGGCCAAGCTGACGACTGGAATGATTTATTTAGCAAGTATCCGTATTTACAGTCACAAGGCTTAGAAAATCAGCTTGCGCTATTTTTAGGATGGCAGAAGTTGAGCGAGATCGACTTAACGCAAGTTGCGTTTGCGTTTACAAATAATCGCGAGCCAGCATTGGCAATAGCGGATTTTCCTAATGATGCGCTTAGTCAAATGGAAAAAGACCTAAAAGGTGCTTGGAATGATGATATTGTCTCAGCTAAAAATCGTGCTTTATCTTGGACAGCGCGCGGAGATTTTATTTGGTTTGCACGTAATTCTGAGACTCTGAGAAGAATTTTAGACAGTGATGGCGAGAAACTTAGCTCAAGCGAAAATTTCATTAAAATTCGTGATGGATTGCCAAAAGGAGCTGCGTTTGTATATTTTGACGGAGCTAGACTAAATAACCAGGCTGATAAAAATTCTAATGTATTAAATCAAACTATTTCAGAAGAAGAACTATGGCAGCCAATAGCGCAGTTGATACAGCAAGGCGGAGCTTCTCTATCTATCAATGATAATGGTTTGCTGATCAATACTAAAACTGTTTATGATGAGGGTTTGAGTGAAACTGCCAGTAGAATTTTTTCAAGAGTCAAGGCTTCAAGGCATGATTTGTCCAGATTTTTCCCTGCGCAAACCATTGCGTTTTATGAAAGCACGGATTTGCAAGCTGATTGGCGCGATCTAAATAATATTTTGCGTACAAGCGCGCCTGTGCTTAATGAACTTTGGCAAAGGCGGCAGGTATATTGGGAGCAAGGTACTGGTTTATCG
Organism: Patescibacteria group bacterium; assembly: GCA_026397115.1. Taxonomy (GTDB): domain Bacteria; phylum Patescibacteriota; class Gracilibacteria; order JAPLVM01; family JAPLVM01; genus JAPLVM01. Next base: position 15,586 of record JAPLVM010000073.1, on the reverse strand, counting down.
CTAACTGATGATATTTTAAAGCTTGCTGATGGTCCATATGCAATTGGCGTTGAGCAAGATAGCAAAACCGGAAGTGGCACTTTTGAAATTATGGCTGTATTCCAAAACGATGGTACTTTCCTGAGAGAGAAAATGGATTATTTAAAGACTTTGCTTTTGAAGAAAATACCAGCCATGTATCCTGAAATGATAGAAACTCAGCTTCCCGACGGAAAAACAGCTGAGGTATTGCAAATAGGTAAAGCGGCGAAAGGCGAAGTCACAAAAGTTGGCAATTTGGACATTACTGTTTTGGATTTTCCAGAGCTTCCGTTTGATCTAGCCTATACAGTTTCTGATGAATATTTGCTTCTGGCTACGTCAAAGCAGGCTCTAATTAATATGATCGATGTAGTAAATAGTGGTAAAAACACATTGAGTCAGGCTGATGATTTCAAAGATGGATTAGATCAAATTGAAGGTATGAAAACTGATTTAACGTTTTTGGATTTGGGTAAAATCGATAAATGGCTACCAAAAAATTGGCGTGAAATAATAAAGCCTTTTGCCAGCATAGCAGGTGGAAAAAATCTGCTTGATTTTGAGTCTTTGACAGCTTGGTGGATCAAGATAGCGGATTGATGACTCAAGAATAATTTCAAGTTGCCGTATAGATCAGCATATTCACGCCATCAATTAGAGTACCGAAAATCAAGCCGAAAATTGAGAATCCTGTAATATTACGCAAAAGAAAATCCCCTATTAAAAGCGCTATCAAGATAGACGGAGACATTTGGTAAAAACGCAGAATTTTATGTTGATGATTTTTAAACAGAAAAAGTAAAATTTTCGATCCATCCAGCGGATAAAATGGCAAAAGATTAAAAACAGCTAATATCACATTGATCTGAGCTATAAGAACTAGAATTGTAAAAATGATCGTATTCGGCGCAAGCAAATATTTTAGAAGAATCATTAAAATAGCCGCAAAAATAATATTTGATACTGGTCCAGCCAGAGATACAAGCGCCTGATCACGAAGCGGCCTGCGAAAATTTGCGGGATTTACAGGTACTGGCTTGCCCCAGCCAAAATGAAAAAATATGAGTGCAAGCGTGCCAAGCATATCCAGATGAGCGAGTGGATTAAACGTTAGCCTGCCCATCGTCTTTGCTGTAGGATCGCCTAGTTTATAAGCGGCAAAAGCATGTGCCCACTCATGCACTGTAATTGCCGGAAGCAAGGCTATGATAATATAAATAATGTCATTGAAAAACTGTGTCATAATAAATTCTGTCTTGATAGAAATCCATCCTTAGTCTAAAATACTCTCGCTGGTTTTACAAACTAAAAAGGATTTCTGCGAAAAACCAATAAAAAATTGCTTGTTCTATTTATTAACTTTTAATAGTAATATGGCTCGCGTTTGTGATTTTTGCTGGAAAGGCACGGCTGTTGGCCGTCATATAAGACACCATGTAAAAACTTCTCAATGGAAGTTTAAAGCGCCAAAAAAAGCGCGTAAATTTAAGGCAAATGTTCAGTCTATTCGTTTGAATATAAATGGTATGTTGCGTTCTTTTCGGATATGTACGAGGTGCCTGAGGACGATATCAAAAGATGAGCAGGTAAAGTCTGCAAAAACTGAATAGAAAACAGCTATTGACAGATTATGATTAACTGGATTAAACTTCGATCCAGTCTTTTAAAGACTGTAAAAAAACAAAAAAACATTGGAGGATTAAATGAAAAAACTACTTTCTGTATTGCTTTTGACATTCGGAGTGGCAGCACTTCTTCTGTCTGCTAATTTCGCCCATGCGCGCAATAACAGCTTCCCCGGCGAAATCGTTAAAGAAGAGCCGAAACCGATTACATTCGAGGTTGATCGGGTTTGCCTCGAAACGTTTGGCCGTGACCTGACTTTCGTAGGTAAAGACGCGAATGGGAAAGTACAACAGATATCGTTCCCGACTGGTCGTGCAGAACGTCGGCCAATGTGGCTTTTCAGTTTGTGGCTTAGCAACGCTAATGGCGTTTACGCTAGAGGTATTGATATCCGCCGCTATTGGGAGAAAGCTCAATACGCCGAATTGAAAGTTTCTGAGGCTATTTATAACCAGATCAAAGCGATATTCAAGGAATACGGAGATGAATTTGGGAGCTCGCATTATGAGAATCGAGATGCCGGAATATCTTCAGATGCGGAAGTCCAAGGTCATTATTATAGCAACAGGATATTCTACGCGTGGTAACGCCCACGCAATTACACACAACTAATGGTAGGCTGGGTTCATGTCTATTCATGCCCAGCCTATCTAATCTACATCCCTAAGCCTGGAAATCCTCCCATTGCTTTCATTTTCTCTGCCGCGATTTTTTGCGCTATTTCGATTGCTTTGTTAAAGGCTTTTTTCAAGAGTTCTCCAAGCTCAGTATTACTTTTCATCGCGGCTGGCTGAATCACGATTTTTTGAACTTTTTGATCAGCTGAAATCGTAATGATAATATTGCCGTTGTCAGCTTCAACCTCAATCAGCTCATCTGCTAAGGTTTGTTGAAATTTTTTGGCTTTGGCACGCATGCTGTACATATCTTTGGCTTGGTTAAATAGTCCCATTGAAATGAATAAAAAATAAAATTAGCGAATAGATTGTACGGAAAAAAACATTATTTGTAAAAACTCATTTTCCTGATAAAATCAGTTTGATTTCATCAATATTCAAGAAGGCGAAATGCTTTGTCGAAATGGTATATATGGCTTAATACTTGCTCTTTCGAGCTATTTTATCATTGCTCCGACGAGTGCCTTTGCATATGGCGAAACGCAAGCGTATGTGAGCGCAGATGGCACAGTTGAAACTGATTCTTCAGCAATTTTGGAAAATTATCGCGATACATTGCTACAGCAGGTATCGCCGACTATGCGTGCCACCTTGCAAAACAGCAAACATATTTATAATTTAATAAATTTCTATAAAGATAATCCAGCTCTTGAGGCTGTAAAGATGCTTTTACGCCAAAAAATAGAAATTTTACAAACATTTGAGCTGACAAAAGATCGTTTACTTGCTCAACGAAATAGTCTGGGAGATTATTATCAAAGAGTATTGATATTGATAAATGAGGTGTCTGGCATAAATTTTTATGGAAAATATGCTGATGAAATTCGAAAGAGTTTTAGCGATATGGGTGCATTTATTTATCAGTCGAACCGCGGAAAAGTAGAGATAGAGGCTTTTCTCTCTGAATGGATGAAATCCACGATAAAGTCACTTCCCGAGAATCGTGATGCGTCTCAGAAAATTAAATATCAGGATGAGTTAATCCCGTTTTGGGATACTGATGATGTTGAATGGTTCGCCCAGTTTATAAAAGAAGCAAAGGCGCGCAATATTATCAGCGGTTATCGCGACTCAGCTGGAAATCAAACTGGACAATTTGGTCCGGGAAATCAAGTAACTATCGCTGAAATAATCAAAATGGGAGTGATTTCTGCTGGTTTAAACCTTGATCCAGCGCAGCCGACTAGCTTGAGCACTCGGGAACATTGGGCGCAACAGTATATTCGGGCTGCTGAAAATCGCGGAGCAACGCTTGTGACTGAGTCGAGTTTGGAGCTTGATCGTCCAGCTACTCGCGCTGAATTCATACAGCTCATGTGCGAGCTTTTTGGTATTACCGGTGATCAGCTTAAAACTACATCTGAGATTACATTTACCGATGTGAGTTTGAAATCGCTAGCTGCTCCATATATTTATTGGGCAAGGGAAAAAGGTATTATAAATGGCGATCAGGGCTTAAATACTTTTAGGCCGAATGATGGGATTGTTAGATCAGAAGTAGCTAAGATATTGATCAATTTCATCAAAGAGGTTGGGCAAGAAAAAAATTAGACTGGCTGTCGGTTATGTTTTTTATTAAGGCTGAACTTTAATTTTATTTTTAACGTTTTTTTAAGCTAGCGTTAGCTAAAATGCTTCCGAGATGAAAGGCTGGGAGGAACTTTTGTCTCGCCAAAGTCGCCTGCATTGATGTTGTAATAAAACACGTCAGGCGACTTTGAGGACGATGTTATCTGATTTCTTTCGGATCCAATTTAATTCCTGGACCCATAGTGCTGGTTAGCGCTACAGACTGAACGTATGTGCGTTTTGACTTTGTCGGACGTGACTCAACCAAAGCTTTAAATAAAGCACGAACATTATCTTCGATCTGATTCGCTGCAAAGCTCACCTTACCAACTGCGCAATGTACTATTCCATATTGATCATTGCGATATTCAATACGACCAGCGAGCAATTCTTTGACGACTTTTATAGGATCTGGTGTAACAGTACCAGCCTTTGGATTTGGCATTAAGCCGCGCGTGCCTAAGGTCTTGGCGATTTTGCCCATGTTTCTCATCATCTCTGGGGTTGCCACGGCAACATCAAAGTCCAGCCAGCCGCTAACAATTTTATCAATTAAGGTTTCTGCGCCAGCTTCTATTGCTCCTGCTTCTTTAGCGGATTTTGCCTGAACTTCATCACAAAAAGCAATGACCCTTACTTTTTTACCTGTTCCGTGCGGCATTGCAACTGTGCCACGGATTTGTTGATCAGCTTGACGAGGATCAATACCGAGTTTTACATGTATTTCAACAGAAGCATCGAATTTAACCGGCGATGTTTCTTTGACTAATAAAACTGCCTCGTTCAGCGAATATTGTTTTAAGCGATCTATTTTAACGGCTGCCTCGCGATATTTTTTACCGTGTTTTTGATGAACCTTTTTTACTTTCTTGCTTTCCGCTTTTGCAGAAATAGTAGTCTTATTGCTACTTTTACCTTTTTGCGTCTTTTTAAAGGACGCTGATTTATCAACTTTGGCCATGACCTTGCGATTGCGTGGTACGAGCGAATCAGAGACAGCTGACTCTCCCACTGATATGTAAACTAGATACATTTTAGTCTAGCAGCTCAAAATCGTCAATCAAGTCAAGCGAAAAAATAAAATCAAAATTACTAAATGCTGGAATGCGTGTAAATTAAGTGCTACACTCCAAATAGTTATTTTTATAATTTATCAAATAACATGAAATTTACCCGCATCTTGCTGGCAGTATTATTTGCCACTCTCATCCCTGCCATTACTTTGGCTGCTGAGTTTAATGTGGGCAGTAGTGTATCAGTGCAAAATCCAGTGAAAGACAATCTGATTAGTGCTGGGATGTCGATCAATATTGGCAATGTGGTTAGCGGCGATCTTGCTTTGGCTGGACAGAACTTACAAGTACAAAATGAGGTGCAAGGTAATTTCATTGGTATCGGACAAAATATCATCATAAATGGGCCGATTAAGCACGATATCTTTGCTGCTGGCAATATACTTTTTATAAATAGCCGCGTTGATGGTGATGTCATGTTTGCTGGGCAGCAGCTTATTCTGACAAATAAAGCCGTGATTTCCGGTGATCTAACCATCGCGAGCGGACTTTTAGACATGTCGGGACGCATTAATGGAAACATCAAAACTATTGGTGGCGATGTATGGATTAATGGCAACATTCTTGGCTCTGCAAATATCACTGTTCAAAAAAGTCTAAAATTTGGTGATCTTGGTAAAATCAATGGAACATTGAAGCTGGCTGCTCCAACTGATATGTCGCCAAACCGTGACAAAGTTGGAGGAGAAATTATTTTTCAGCAGAAATCATTTAATCCAGAAAAGGAGTTTGGCGAGTACAAAAGTATGATGCACTCAATTCAGTGGCTGTCTGCGCTTGTGAGCATAATACTGGCTGCTGTTTTGATTTTGATTTCCAAGAACTTCATTGCTAATTTTGCTGAAGTGAGCAAAGAGCAAATCTGGAAGAACCTCGGGTTTGGCATACTGACAATAATAATTTTACCTATAGTTGCTATCATTCTCGCGGTCACGATTATAGGAATACCTTTTGCAATAATCGCGGCTCTCTTAATTCCTATATTGTTTGTTTTTGTTTGCATAGTTGATGCCTTTGTAATCGGGCATTGGATCTTGCCGATTAAATCAAGCAGTTCATTTTGGCGAATGCTTTTGTCATATATTATCGGAACTGCGGTTTTGATGGTGATATATTTGATCAGCTGCATACATTTCGGACATTTCAGCCTGTGCTTTATTGGTTTTATTGTCAAAGCTCTCGTATTCTTAGTTGCGCTTGGAGCTGTTGTGCAAATCAAGTGGGAGCATTGCCAGATACTAAGGAAAGGCAAGAAGATATGATTGTAATTTTTCCAGCGCTTCTGGAACAATTTTATCAAGAATAATTTTTTGATCTTGTTCAGAAAAAGTCTCCAACACAAAATCCAAGGGGTCATCTGTCTTTTGCGCACAATCCGGTCTTACGCCAATACGCAAACGTGCAAACTCTTGCGTCTTTAACTGCGTAATAATATCTTTAAGCCCATTATGACCGCCATGGCTACCTTGCGCACGCAAACGCGTAATTCCAGTTGCCAGATTCCAGTCATCATTAATTATCAAGATATCTGCGGGCAATATTTTATAAAAACGCATTGTTGCCAAAACAGCTTGTCCGCTTCGATTCATCAATGTAGTTGGTTTTAATAAAATAATCTTTTCACCTTGGAAATCCCCTTCTGCAACAGCTCCTTTGAGCTTGCTTTTAACTACCCAATTAGTCGCGTTAATTTCGCGCGCAAAAGCGTCAATAACATCAAACCCGATATTATGGCGCGTATAACGATATTTAATGCCGATATTCCCGAGTCCGACTATTAGTTTCATGATCAAACAAAAATATCAAAAAATTCTATACAAAACGTTTTAACTGCCGATCTAAAGCTCTTTTCTCATCTTTCTCTTTTATCTTGCGCCGCTTGTCATATTTAGCCATGCCTCGACCTAATCCTACTTCCACTTTAATTTTACCGCGAGCAGCATAGACTTTAAGAGGAATTAATGTGAAGCCTTTTTCAGCCATTTTACCGCTTAGCCGAAGTGCTTCTGATTTATGCAAAAGTAATTTACGATCATGGATCGGATCATAATCACGGCTTGCGTCAAATTTATAGTGAGCAATATTGGCTTTCTTAAGCCATAATTCAAGATTTATAAAACCAATCCAAGCTTCGGCCAAGGAAATCTGGCCTGCTCTAACTGATTTAACCTCGCTACCGGTTAAAACAATGCCAGCTTCAAATTTTTCTAAAAATTCATATTTAAAATAAGCTTTTTTATTTTCAGCAAAAATATTATTTTCCTTTTTCACTGCGCCTGATGATTTGCTTTTGGACATGACAAATAATAAATTTTGATCAAAATTAGCAAAAAATCGCTATTCTTCCGCCCAATAAACAAACAAATTTGAGGCTATTTCTAAATATTTTTCAGGCACACTTTCACCAGGCTGAAGCAGCCTATTTAAATATAGAAATTTTGCTACAAAATGCGGATCTTCTTCTATCAAGGCAATGCTTCCATTTGGCTCACCATCGAAAATAGATAAAACAAATATATCATTTGGCGCGGAAGCAGTACGATCGTCTAAAACAGAATGCGCGATGGCTGTCAGCTGTTCGTGACTCAGATCTGGACCAACCATGGCTTTTAAATCGTGCGTGATTTTATCAGCAAAAGGAAGCTCTGTGTCATCAACTACTTTAAATTGATCTTCTGCGCTGTCGTTAATAATACCGGGCTGTACAATGTTCTCAGAATTAAGTGATGAACTTTCCGGCGCGGAAAGCACTGCGGAAGCGTTTTCAGCTACACCACGCAGTTCTTGATTTAATAGCTCTTCGCCCTGTTCCGCAATATGCTGAATCCCTGCGCGAACTTGAGTAGCTGCTTGCTGCTTGCTTACATTATGTGTGCGCAAGTAAGCATAGCCGAGATATAATAAAATCCCGAGAACTACTGCAGCAGCTATGACTTTATCTAATTTAATTTTTGAATCTTTTTTCTTTGCGTTACCACACATAACGCAAAAAGCTACGTCTATTTCTTCACCGCAGGACGGACAAAAATGTGCGTGTTCTGTAATATCACTCTGGCATTTTGGGCATTTCATATCTGTAATTAAAATATGAATTTTTATTATATGAGCTAAAACTTCATATAATTCACCCGAAGTTTAACAAAAACAATATCGTTGTACAAATTTTTTATTCTCCTCTATAAAAATAAAAAATGATTAATAATTTGATAAAAAACCATAAAAATGTTCAAAAAATTGAAATATTCATTAGCTTTTGTTAAAATTAACGTACTTTTTTGGAAAAATTAGCTGAATTTAGAAAATGACCTCTGAATCAATTATACTACCTTTAGGCGACCTTGTTATATTTCCTGAGGCAAACGCCACTATTTTCCTAGATCAAAATGGCGTTGATGCAATTAAATTTGCGAATGAAACAAATCGTGACATTGCGATTTTTTTAAGGAAAGATGAGAAAGCTGAGAGGTTGTCTATTACTAGGCAGCTTCACGAAATAGGCACTGTGGTTCGCGTGGTTAAAATTGCCTCACCAACAGAGCAAGGTCAAATTCGCGTACTTGTTGAAGGCGCGACGCGGGTTCGCTTAAATCGCCTGATTCAAACTCGTCCGTATCTGGTCGGCGAAATCGAAACTATAGATGAAATTAAAGAACTAGATATTGATGATAAAGTCATTGCCAATGAGCTTAAGGCAATTTTTATTGAATATATAAAGCTTTCATCACCGCTATTTCCAAAGGAAATTATCTTAGAGATAGAAGATGAGCTAGATCCTACTCGAATCATAAATACGATTGGCATTTTCGCATCGCTTGGCACATCAGCACAACAGCAGCTGTTAAACGAAATTGATCTGGCAAAAGCGTTAAAACTGGCCTATGGCATGGTTGATCATAAACTCCGCGTTGAACAAATACGTCGTAGCATTAAAGAAAAACTTGGGCACAAGCTGTCAGAACAGGAAAAAAGCTATGTACTTCGAGAAGAGTTAAAAGTAATTCAAAAAGAGCTGAAAAAAAGCGATAAAAAGGCTACTGATGGTGATCCTGAAATTACTGAGTTACGTGATAAGCTAAAGGCTGGAAATTATCCTGAAATTGTTATTAAAACAATAGAGCAGCAGCTGGATAGATTATCCAAGCAGCATCAGAGTTCGCCTGATTATGCCATGCAAAGAGATTATATAGATTGGCTTATGGCACTGCCTTGGCTGCAATCAACAAAAGAAAAAATTAGCCTTAAGAGAGCTGAAAAAGTTCTTTCTGAAAATCATTATGGTCTTGATGAAGCAAAAGAGCGTATTTTGGAATTTCTAGCTGTACGGAAACTAGCAGATAAAACCGGTGGTGATGGCGCGATTTTGTGTTTTGTTGGCCCTCCGGGAGTTGGCAAAACATCGCTTGGAAATTCTATTGCAGACGCGTTAAACCGCAAGTTTGTGCATTTTTCGCTTGGTGGCATGCGTGATGAGGCTGAAATTCGCGGACATAGGCGCACATATATTGGCGCTATGCCTGGACGCATTATTCAAAGATTAAAAAGAGTCGGCGTGAATAACCCTGTTTTTATGCTGGATGAAGTAGATAAAATCGGCAATGATTTTCGTGGCGATCCTGCTTCCGCGCTCTTAGAAGTCCTTGACCCAGAGCAGAATAAAGAGTTTAATGATCATTATATTGATCTGCCATTTGACCTTTCAAACTGTTTTTTCATAACAACAGCGAACGAGCTTGATCCAATACCTTCACCTTTGCGTGATCGCATGGAAATTATTCGTTTTTCAGGATACACAGAGCAAGAAAAACTCAAGATTGCTAAAAAGCATATCATTCCTAAAGCACTTAAACAGCATGGGCTCACTCGTCGGCGCGTAGAAATTGGGGATGACGCTATGCTATCCATTATTCGACACTACACAGCTGAGGCTGGCTTGCGTAATTTGGAGCGCGAAATTCGTAAAATCTGTCGTAAAATCGCTAAGGAAATTATTGATTCATCTATTTCAAATTTGCGTATTTCAGCTAAAAATCTTGAAAAGTATTTGGGGCCGCAGCAACATCACATTGAAAAAACAAATAAGTTTGATCGTCCTGGTATTTCAACTGGACTCGCATGGACTCCTGTTGGCGGCGAAATTCTGTTTATTGAAAGCGTGAAAATCCAAGGAAAGGGTGGGCTTAAATTAACTGGTCAGCTTGGTGAAGTAATGCGCGAGAGCGTATCTGCGGCATTTTCATTTTTGAAATCAAATGCGGAAAAGTTTGATATAGATCCAAAAACTTTTTCAAAACATGATGTACATGTACATGTTCCAGCAGGCGCGATACCAAAGGATGGCCCGTCTGCGGGCATAACTATTTTTGCAGCCTTATTATCATTATTTAAAGGTCAAAAAGTACCGGAAAATATCGCCATGACTGGCGAGATTTCTCTAACTGGTCGTGTGCTAAAGATAGGTGGATTAAAGGAAAAAGTGCTTGGAGCGCTCAGGGCTGGGATTGATACTATTATTATTCCTATGGAAAATAAGCAGGATTTGGTCAAAATTGATAAAGAGATTTTGAAAAAATTGACTTTCAAATTTGTGGAAAGAGCTGACGAGGTGGCTGAGATTGTTATTGGGAAGAAGGTGCAGAAGAAAGATTTATCTAAATAGATGTGAAGATGCAGAAAAAAAATCCTGTTGATAGGCTGAATTATTCTGGAAACTTGGATCCTGTAATAAGGCGAATTTGCGATGCATATAAAATTGGGAAGCTAATAAGTTTTTCTGTGATTGAAAGTGGTTATGAAGATTGCAATGTAATAGTTAATACCGACGGTGGTAAGTTTGTTGCAAAAATATTTTCAAAGATCCGTAGTAAGGAAAATATTGCGCGCTATGTAACTATAATTGAGAAAGCTATTGAAGCTGGTGTGTGTCATCCATTGCTAATCAAAACTGATAGTGATAACGCAGTCTATACTGATAACGAAGCTAACGGGATATCTTTGATACTGATGAAATTTATCGAGGGAAAACCATTTATCGAGCTGAATCGTATTCCTGATGCTGATGAGTTAAAGATGATTATCGAACAGGCAGTTCGCATTAATCGTATAGATTATCACCCATCGTATTTATTTGATTCGTGGGCAATACCCAATATAAAGACGACTCTAGAAAAAGTTGAGAAATTTATCTCACCTGAAGATTTGAGATTAATTAAACTTGCTGCGGCTGAGTACTTTAAAATCCCAATAGATAAACTGCCACATTGCTTTGTGCATGGCGATTTTACCAAAACAAATGTTTTCAAGGGTAACGATGGAAAGATTTATATTCTAGATTTCTCAGTTTTAAGGACTCTCTGCAAAATGACCTCTGCTTGCGAGGATAAAATCACCATTTAAAACATCGAAAAAGCGTGATAAATAAAGGATAAAGTGATAAAATAACAATGTTATAATTTACTTTTTATCATGTCTTTTGAAACCGGTTTCATCGCATTAGGTCAGCAGAAAAAATTGCGTTGCGAAAAATTCTTGAATGAGATGAATAAAGTTATTCCTTGGAAAGAGTTCCTGGCTAAGATACAGCCCTATTATGAAAGAGAAGAAAAAATAGCTGGTCGCCCTAAAAAAGATTGCCTAGCAATGCTCAAGATATACTTTCTGCAACAATGGTATAACCTGAGTGACCCAGCTGCTGAAGAAGCCATCTATGATCGTATTTCTTTTCAGAAATTTCTAGACATTGATCTCTTGGCAGATGAGATACCAGATGAAACCACAATCTTGAGATTCAGGCATTTACTTGAGAAAAGAAAACTGCCGAAAAAATTTTTAGAAATAGTAAATCATATTTTGGTGGATAAAGGCATTATGCTTAAAAACGGCACCATTGTTGATGCGAGCATCATCATTGCTCCTTCAAGCACTAAAAATGAATCCAAAAAAAGAGATCCGGAAATGAGCTCAACTAAAAAAGGCAGTAATTACTATTTTGGAATGAAAACTCATATTGGAGTAGACAGCAGTAGCGGATTAGTTCATTCCGTAGAAAATACTACAGCCAGTGTTAGTGATAAAAAAATGGCTGAAGACTTATTTCACGGCGAAGAAAAAGCAAAATTCGGTGATAAAGGTTATTACTCGGAAGAGGAGAAGAGACAAGCAAGAGAAGACGGGATATTCTGGGGAATACTCGATCGAGGTAAAATAAATCATCCACTGTCTTCTTCCCAAAAAAAGCGCAATAAAAAGCTTTCTTCAGTTAGAGCAAAGGTTGAGCATCCATTTCAAGTCATTAAATGCCAATGGCATCATACCAAGGTAAGATATAAAGGTTTATTCAAAAACTCCATGCAATTCAATACTTTATTTGCTTTATCTAATCTGTTTATGTCTCGTAAGTATCTGCTGGATACAATTTGACGGATGATTGTACCTAAAATCTGTAAAAACTGCTTAAAACCTGAAGAAATCAAAGATTTCTTACACTAACCGCACCTTAATTTTTACAAATTTTGAGAACAACGTCTCAAACTCTTAATTTTTCAGAGATTCCTTTAATTAATTGATCTCGATAAATCATCAAAATTACCTCACATAATAATATCTGAAACTAGCAAAAATTTCAAATTCCATTAGCATAGTACCATTTACATCTCCCTCAACCTTTTCACCGCCTCCGCAATATTTGTCAAAGGATAAACCCCAGCACTTTTTTCCAGACCAGCTGGTCCCAATATCTTTTTAAACCCTAACTTTCGCGCCTCGCGAATCCGACGATCCATATTGGAAACAACCCTAATCTCGCCAGACAGACCAATCTCTCCAAACGTAACCAAATCCTTTGGTAATACCTTTCCCAAAAACGATGAAGCAATCGCTAAGGCAACGGCTAAATCAGCCGAGCGATCTTGAATGCGAAATCCGCCAACCACATTCACAAAAACATCATCATTCTCCAGTTTAAGTCCGGCATGCTTTTGCAAAATTCCAATTATTAACTGCGTTCGTGTAAGATCAAAACCGCTGGCTGTTCTCTTGGGATATCCAAAACCAGAGCGAGAAGTAAGAGCCTGAATCTCAAGCAGTAGCGGCCGATTACCTTCAATAACAGAGGTAATAACAGCGCCTTGGGCATTTTCAATCCTTCCTCTGAGCAAATATTCTGATGGATTCTTAATCGGTGCCAAACCAGTTTCCATCATTTCAAAGACGCCAGTTTCTTCAACACTTCCGAAACGATTTTTAAGCCCGCGAAGTAAACGAAAAGAATGTTCTTTAGAACCTTCCAAAAACAAAACCGCGTCAACTAAATGCTCCAGAAATTTCGGTCCAGCCAAATCACCAGATTTAGTAATATGCCCGATTAATAAAGTTGGAACATTTGCCTTTTTTGCAAAATCAACAATCTGAGAACAAACTTCTCTCACCTGCGTTGGCGAACCTGATGAAGAATCAATATCTAGCGAAGCCAAAGTCTGAACAGAGTCAAAAACCATGAAAGCACATCTCCGGCCGCCCAGCGAGGCAAGAATGCTTTCCAAATTACTATCTGAAATAAAATGCAAATTCTTAACTTCAGCTCCATTCGCACCCAGACGAGAAGCTCGATCGCTAATCTGCTCAATACTCTCCTCCCCTGATACATAAAAAACGCTATGATTCTTTTTGGCCAGGTCAATGGAAATCTGCATAGCTAAAGTTGATTTACCAACTCCCGGATCACCGCTAAGCAAATAAACTCCTCCTAAATTCAATCCCCCACCCAAAACATTATCAATTTCCGAATTGCCAGTTGATAATTTCTTATAAACCGACTTTTTCACATCAGCCATGGTTGTTATCAGAGCCGCGGGCAATGCCGCACGCAATGATGATTTACGCGGATTTTTTACAACTTGCTCTTCAACAAATGAATTCCAAGCATTGCATTCCAAGCACTTGCCAAGCCACCGAGGAGAAACGCATCCGCATTCTTTACACCGGTATTGAGCTTTTGATTTCATCGGCCAAATTAAATACATTCAAAATTATTTTATCTTTTTAATTAGGCAAAACCAATTTTTATTTCCCAAAAACTTAATTTACTATAAAATAATCCCAGTTAATTTTTAATCTTTTCACAATGAAAAAAATGAACATTGGAAAAATCGTCACAATCATAGTGATTGTGGTATTGGCACTAGCCACATTTGCTTTTGCTTATGATGACTATACTGTGCGCAACAATGGCGCAGGCGCTGGAATTCTCGATCAAGTAGGCGCAACTAATGCATTGTCACAAGAAGCAGCGCTAGCTCGTGCCACAAAATTTATCTCAGATGTGATTATGCCAAATGGAGGCGTTAAAGTAAAAGATGTTAAAACTGAAAGCGGTATCTACAAATTCACCATTGAACTGGAAAATGGGCAAAAATATTTTCCTGGGCTGACTAAAGACGGAAAATATTTCTTTTACGATTCTGTGGATGTTGATACTGTAAGCGCCCAATTCCAAGAAAAAAATGCCCAAGCTGCAAACACTACTCCAGCCAGTACAGAGATTTCCAAGGAGGCAAAACCAAAAGTAGAAGTTTTTGTCATGAGTCATTGCCCATTTGGAACACAGATAGAAAAGGGAATTCTTCCTGTCGCAGATCTTCTTGGCGATAAGATTGACTTTGAAATCAAGTTTGTTGATTATGCTATGCACGGCGAAAAAGAGCTTGCTGAAGAGCTAAGCCAATATTGCATTCAAAAAGAACAAAATTCCAAATATCATACCTATCTTTCCTGCTTTATCACCTCTGGCGAGAGCGACAAATGCCTTACAGAAGCATCCATTGACACAAAAACAATGCAGAGCTGCGTGAGTGCCACAGACGAAGAATTCAAAGTCATGAAGAGTTTCAAGGACGAGAACAAAACAGGATGGAAAGGCGATTTTCCTCCATTCGCTATCTATGCGAAAGAAAACGTCAAATATGGAGTAGAAGGATCCCCTACCCTTGTTATAAATGGCCAAAAAGCGCAATCAGAGCGCGATTCTGCAAGTTTGCTTAAAACTATTTGTAGCTCATTCATTCAAAAGCCATCTGCTTGCGACCAAGTTCTATCAGCAGATCAGCCAAGTCCTGGATTTGGTAGCGGCACGGCTGACGCAGGAGCTGCTAGCGCCAATTGCGGCCAATAAAAACTAACGGCAATGCGCCGATTATCACTCTCGTGATCATACGACAGTAGGACTGCAAGAATTGTTATTTCATCGACGGTAGCGAATAAAGCATGTCGGCCAACTTTACGATTCTTTCTACTGGAATAATTCTACGAAAACGCCTCACGATCACCGCATCTCGGTGAGAAGCTAGGCTTTTAACGATTTGTCCATAATTTTTCCACAGAGGATCTCTTATGTTTTTCTTGACAGAAAAATCAACGAACTTCAATCCATCTTGGGAAAGCGCATTCGTATTTCTGGCTAAAATTATGATGTAGTCGGAATCAATATGATTTTTTCTAAATTTCGCAATCGTTTCTTCCACGGATTCATTCGAAATTTTATAAATAGAATTATAAAAATCAATAAAAATCCTTTTTTCTTCCTCTAAATCTTTGAGTCTTTGCGTTCTTGGATTTTTAATGCCAATT
>JAPLVM010000054.1 GCA_026397115.1 Patescibacteria group bacterium | reverse complement strand
TGCTCAATAAGCGCGGTAGCATAGAATGCCCATTTGCTTTGGTTGCCGCTTTCATTGAAGTAGTCATGACAATCGAACCGAATCCAAAAAACATTTGATGAAATGAGGCTTCGCGGCCAAATCCCAAAATACCAAGCATGAGCGGATAAGCCAAAATTCTAAATAAACTGTCAGTCCATTCTGTTACAACGCCGCCGGAAGATGATGACTGAAAGTGATCATATGTGTAACGGTGTATTTTTGATGAAATGGCTGTTTTCCAAGTCTCTCCAAAAATGCCAAAAAGTAACATAAAGATTGAGATCGAATTTGGTGACATGAAAATAAAAGTTACGAAAAGCACGGTCACAAGGCCTCCGAAAAAATAGAATAAACCCTGTTTGTTATCATTTTCAGAAATACCCATTATCAAGGCTGAAAAAGAAGTTATTGACTGCATTAAGCCAAAAAGTAAACCTATTTCTACAAGCCCGACTTTAAAAAAGGCTAGCAGTACTGGCAAGATCATACCGACTAATTCACTGATTACAGCTCTTGATCCAAGTAATACAATGATTGGCTGTCTAAAAAACTCAACTATTGATTTTCCGCCAAGCACTGTTTTTAAAAATGGCTTATGCGAATCATGGGATTCAATATTAACGTTTATAAAGTGTATTGGAATGTAGGAGAGCAAAATACCAATGGCTGCGATAATAAATACATAAATATTTTGTTGGCTTAATCCAAATGAAAAAACTACGAGTCCCAAAATACCTGCCAAATTACCCAAGGATTTGGTCATGCCTACGCCTTTGGCAATATTGCCTGAGGAAGGTGTAAGACGCTCAAAATTACTTCTGGCTGACCAATAAAAACCGTTTGTTGCCGCATGCAAAATTACAATTGCAACAAAAATTGACCAATGGAAATTACCATAATAAAACGCGATGAAAGATATTGCCTGCAGAATGATCCCAATTAGCAAAATTTTCTTTGCCTCAATCCATTTAAATAAACGGTGAGTTAGCGGATAAAATATAAGTACCTCAAGTAGGCGAAATCCTAAAAGACCAAGTAGTATTTGTAATAATGGTACTCCTGCAATATAAAGGTAAACCCAGCCAAGCGATCCTATTCCGCTGAAAAAATCCCGTATAAATAGGTGGCGGAAAAATTGTTTTTGGTCTTTATTTATTGAGTTTATGCACTCTTTTATTTGAGCGATCATTGTTTAATAAAGCAAGATCTATATAAATATAACATATTTCAATCCATAAGACAAGGTATCATCTAATTTTTTATCTTCTTTCGCAAAAGCCATCCGAAAACAAAAACGATAAATACATAATAAAAAATCATTACTAACATTGAAATTTGCATAGTAATATCAGCCCAGCTTATTTTTGCGCCCCAATGTGCCACAGCTAAAATAATATTGAGTGTGAAATAGGCCGGAATACTGACAAAAATGCCAAAGCCCGAAGATATCATTCCAGCTAAAACAGCCGCAAAGCCAGCTCCCATTGCAAAAATAATAAATGGCGCGACTGCTAGGTTGGTGATTGCTGAAATTAAGCTGATCCGTCCGAAATGATAAGCAATAAGCGGTACAACTGCAATTTGAGCTGAAATAGTAAGCAAAAATGCTTCTTTCAAACCAAGTAAATTCGGAATCCAAGATGTATATTTTTCCAAAAATGGAGATATAAAAATCAATCCAGCGGTTGATAAGAAGCTAAGTTGAAAGCCAACGTCATACCATAAAATTAATGGTTGTGGCCAAGCCATTATTAAAGCGGCCAATATAAGCGCTGTGGTGGCATGCCCTTGTCGTCCTGTAAAAATAGCTAATGCTGCAATTCCGCCCATAATGCCTGCTCTTACTGCTGATGCTGAACAACCTGTGAAAATAATAAATAAAACTATTCCAAAGATAGCCATTATTGCGCCAAACCTACGATTCAATTTTCCAAAGATAGCCATTATGGCAGCCGCAATAACAGTTATATTGAAATTAAAGCCATCTATAACAAGCGGCTTTTGCAAAAGACCTGTAACTTTAATTCTGTCTCCATACGCAAGCTCAGGCCATCTTTTAGTTGTAATTAGAACCTTGCCATTAGCAGCTTGCGTCTTTTTTTCAGGATTGAAAATCTTGTCAGCACATAGAGTATATTTGGTCTGTGTATGCCGCACGTCAGGCTCATCGCATATAATTCCTTCAATAATAGTTTTTTTAAAGCTATTATTAGTAGTATTCCAAAAATCAATATCTTGAAAATCAGGTATCTGCGGAATAAACCAAGCACGCATTAATGATGCTAATATAACTAAAAACGTGATTATAAAAAGTTTATATTTAAATTTTGGTATAAAAAGAATAAGCAGCGCTGAAAAAAACATGGTCAGCAAAATATAGAGATTTAATAGCTGCGGATAAAATACGCCGAAGCCTAGGACTCCAAGCGAAACTAATGCTAAAACCATGAAAATTTGATTTTTGCTCACTCCTTTTTGATAAATTAAAGTTTATGTTTTATCAGCTTCTAAGCTGAAATACGCATGAGTTTCATGCGATTATGCTGATTTTAGTCAAGGATAAAAGCAGTTGCAAAGTATAAGTGATTTATTTAAAATACTCGCGCTAATTTTGCGTGGAAAATAATAAATAATAAATAATTGGGCGCGTAGCTCAGCTGGTTAGAGCGCACGACTGATAATCGTGAGGTCGGAGGTTCAATCCCTCCCGTGCCCACCAAGTTCGCCTTTGGCGAACTAGATTCTAGTTACTAAATTTCGGGCGATTAGCTCAGTTGGTTAGAGCGCACCCTTGACATGGGTGAGGTCACAGGTTCGAATCCTGTATCGCCCACCAGTGACATAGTCCAGGTTATCATTATCTCGGTCTCCTGCTTTTGTTGCGCCTGATGGTACTCCTGAATTATCATTATCTTTTTCTGCCTTTGGAAAGGCAAAATCGAGATGAATTTTGTTACCCTTAATCCATATTTTGGCGCATATTCCACCTCCCCTGACTCATCCTATTCTAGGGGGGGGTCACAATACGCCCAACAAAAATTACGTTACATTACAACAAATCAATCATCACAGCGGCCATCTTCGCAACCTCAGCCCTAGTCACAAACTGATTTGGACGGAAAACATGCACCTCGCTGCCATCCTCAATAACTGTATAACCCTGAACCATACCATGCGAAACAGCATAAGCTACATATTTTTGTGCCCAATGAGACATTGGCAAATCAGTAAACAAGTTAATCTCTTCATTACCAACATCCAGACCAGAAGCTACAAGCAATATACGAAGTGCTTCAGCTCGAGTAACATTTGCACCTGGATTAAAATTATCGACAGCCTCGGTAATGGCACGGAGGCGGGCAACCCTAGCATAAGGAGCAATCCATGATGAAGCTGGTACATCAAGATAACCGCTGTCTGTATTTAGCAGATCAACCTCAATCTTGCTGGCAAGTAAAGCTATCTTAACAAGCGCAGCGCGAGTAATATTCGTGTCAGGCTCAAAATCGCCGTTACTTAAGCCGGAAACAATGCCAAGCAAACGCAACTTATTTATGAAGTCTTCAGCCCAATGACCTGAGATGTCATTAAATGGATCAGCTATGCTAAGTGAACCAAGCTCTGGGTTTTCTTCTTGGTTCTCTATATTTTCAGGAGGAGTTTCCTCTTCTTGGCCAGGTACAGACAGAAGGGGTACTGATGTTGTGTTTCCGCTGCGGAATCCTCCGCCTCCACCGCCACCACCACCTCCGCCACCGCTAGTTGTATCATCATTCTTCTTTGTATAAGTAGCAGATTTAACATCACTTACATTACCAGCATAATCATCAGCAAAGCATTTCAATGTGGCCGTTTGATTAAGCGTAATTGTGTTACCACTTTGGTAAGAAGTTGAAACACTTGTTGGTGTAGTGTTATCAAGTGTGCAATGGATCTCATCTAAAAGAGAAGTTCCTTCATCTGAAGAAGTCACAATAACATCATATTTATTCTCGTCAGCGCCACCGTCAGGATTAAAAGTCGGGGTTTCCGGAGCTGTTTTATCAAGCTTAATCTCCAGAGAGTGAACCTCTTCAGTATTATTTGCATTATCAATGGCTAGATAGCGGACATAATTGGTGCCCTCTGTATTGACTGTAAATGGTCCGTCATATTCTGAGCCTGAAGCACGCCCGGACATAAATCCCCTTATGCTTGTTAAATCGCGCGGATCAACGGCTGGATCACATGTGTCAGTCTGATCAATGCAATATCTAATGCTTGAAACGCCAGAGACTTCATTTGCCTCTGAGTTTTCATCAGTAGCATCTAAAGTAACTTGTACATCTGCAGTATACCAATCATCACGAGTAGGCAACCCTTCACTTTCCAAAGATGAGGTTGTACGCGGCAATGTCTTGTCATATTGAATGGCAAAAACCCTTTCCACGCCTTCAAGACCAGCGTCGTTTACTGGTTTCACGTGCAAATAAGATATACCTTCGTTGACATCAACATCATCCAAATAAGGATCTGTTGTGCTTTCATATTCAATTACACGAAGTTCTTTACGCTCAAGCAAGCTTGGCTCGGGAAGAAAGATTGAGTCTTCTGATGTATCATTTATAACATAATAGAATGTATCGCCAGTAACAGAGTTGGGATCATTCCAGCTAAATGAAACTTGATCATCATTTCCAGCGTCTGAGCTGTTAAACCATGTTTCCGAGGTCCAGCTTGCACGATTCTCGCTGTCAGGACCTGCCTCAATCGGGTCAATATCTGGAATACCATTGATTGTAATGGCATTTGTAGGCGTGACCTCAGTCAGTTTTCCAGCGCCAGAAAGAGTAGCTTGCACACCAGCCTGTATGCTTGCACCGTCTTTTGGATCACTTGAAATGTCATAAACAATCCAATAGTTATTGGTCGTGCCTGCGGAAACTGTTTCACTAATGTCAGAAATAATAACAGTCCCCTCCTCCTCACTGCCAAAACCAGTGGTGTCTTCTGCCTGGCCTATAAATCTATCCCCAGGGGCAACTGTCGGAACAGATCCTTCAAACGTACCATTATCATCATCACGATAAACAGAGATTCTTGAGATATCAGTTGATATGGCTGTGCCAGAAGTATTCTTAAATGAAAATGAATTGATTGTATCATCAGCAAGAGACCCATTATGAATGCTTAGAAGCATTGATACTTTGCCTGTTTCATCTGGCAAAGCAGTGCTTTCTGGTACTGCGGGTTCTGCCTCTTCTGCTGTTATAACAGCCTTGACCGCAAAGCTAACTGAGCTTTCGCTTGCATCTGGATTTGTACCATTTGTAGCTGTTATTAAGGCGCGATATGCGCCAAGAGTAATGCCTGAGGGTACTGTGGCACCTGTAATTTCATATTTAACATCATCAATATTAGCTAAAGTACAAATTGGATTAGGGCATAGATCAGGATTATCCGATGACGACAGTCTAACAGTATTATCAGCAGGCGTATCAGCTAAGCCGTCAAAACCAACACCGCTAATTGTTACGATTGTACCGCTTGCATTATCACCATTGTCTAGATTTATTTCAGTAATGATTGGCGTAATATTTAATGCTGAGCTTGAAGCGCTAGCAATGGTTCCGCCATCCCCACCTTTTGTTATTTGAACCACATTCTCATCAAGCGTGATTAACCCATCAAAATCATAAATTGAATAGTCTTCGCCATCAAAAGCATTCGCATCTATTACTACTGCTCGCAAAGCAAAATTTGCAAAGGCTAATTTAGCGGATTCTTCAACAAATCCTTCTGAAGGATAAGAAAAAGTTATCCTAAGATGATTCCCTTCTACGCTCGAGGAATAATCCATTTCAGATTGGGGATCCCCCTCAACCGCGTCATCGTCATAAGCCAAACCATCGCCTGAGTTGCCATCGCTATCATCAAGACCAGTGAAACCCGAAATGTCAGCAATGCTTGTAAAAGCACCATTCGCACCTTCGCCTGAAGACGGCCAAGCAAGCCCTGCTGGCAGAAATATATCAATTTGATTACGGTCAGGCAGAACTTCTGCTTCTGATAAATAATGGATTTTCATTGCAACAATATCGCCTGCGTTTAAAGTTACAGCTGGCCAAAATGTCTCATCGCCAACTTTTTTAGCGTTAATCGTAAGCGTGTAATCTTCTTCTGCTGAAACCCGCGGAGTAAATCCAACAAATAAAGAAGTAACTAAACTGGCTAATGCCAGCCATGTAAAACAGTTTTTAATCTTATTCATATTGATTAAGATAAAGAAATAAAAAGATTATTTAATAGCAACCTCAATATCAGGGGCAAGTCCGCCTGAAACTGAAATTGGATAAGAGCCTTGAGGAATGTCGTCACCAAACTTCACAAAAAGTAAACGACTGTTTATAAGCTTTGTCTCTTTCACACTATAATCCCCTATCTTGATTTCACCTGCTTTATCAAGATTAAAACCAAGCAGCCAAAACTCATGAGCTTTATTTATACTAACGCTGCTTGGCGAAACCTCTTGAATAACAGCCTGCTCGCCAGCAGATTCAACTGTAACCTTAGCCTGCCTCACTGAGTTATCTGCAGTCAGCATATAAATCCTGTGCTCGCCTAGAGAAGCTCCCTTTGGCATACTAGCTATAATAGATGATCCAAGATATTTCCATGCAAGCTCAGATGACTCATCAAGCTGAACCTTACTAATACTGCCAAGACCCTCACCTGTAATGGTGATTGCTGTATCTATTTCAGAAAAGACCTTATCTGGAAATGCTTTGAGATAATTTGGATTTAAGCTCTCCTCTGAAACTGTAAATGTCTGGTAAGAAGGAACTACTGGAGATTGACCGCTTGTATTGCCAGTCGGATTGTTTGAAGATGAAACAACAACACGGCTGTCCTCAACATCTATCTGATCATTTGATAAATCTGAAACAGTAATCGCATTTGCAATTATCGGTCCTTGTTTATCAAACGAAGCATCATCTTTTACAACAACATCATAATAAAAGGCATCTTGCTTCTTTGCCAGTGATAAAAGTATGCCGTCCTTGCCGTTAATATCGGGAGCATTCAAATCATTGCCATCTTGGTCCTCTATGACCGTTGTTCCTGACAAATAAGCAACTTGGGCTGGAAGAGAATTCTTTACTCTAATTTCATCTTGACTGAAATCCCCTACCTTTTCAATAATAGTAAAATAACGAAGCACATCACCTAAACGCGCTGTACCATATTGCTGCCATAAATGCTCATCCATGCTTAGATTAACAACCCTTTGCTCTATCTTGAGAACTTTATTTGGTTCTACAACTTTTTGCTTATTGCAAGCCGTTAAAACAAACGCCAACATACAAACTAAAGCCGGAATAATGGCGCGATTTATACTGTTCATAAGCAAGAATGATTATTATCTTGTAACTCTGATGGGAATATTATAAGTGGTCGGATCATCGCCACCAATGCTATCACTCAAAGAAACAACAATATTGTCATTTCCGCGCGTTGCTCCTGCAAAATAAATGAATGATACCTTTACTCCTGCTTGAGTACCTGTGACTGGGCTTGTTGGTGTTTCTGAACCAATGCTACCGCCAATGGTCGCAGGCGGTACAATAACATAAGAAACCGCATCGTCGTTCACATCATGCACATAAAAATACATTCCCTGCGAACTGTCGTGGGTTATTAGAATCGGATTCGTAGATGGATATATATTACTCAATGTTGGATTTGCTTGATCAGCTACAACAAGGGCTGTCACAGCCACGCCAGATGTAATCGCCACTTTATATGACGCAGAGTGAGTTGTAATAGCAGAATCAGGACCTGCCTCTATATTCATGTCATAAGTACCTTCGCTACTCGGATTGGTCACTTTTTTGATACGAACTTGAACTGTGCCAGAGCTTGGCTCAGAAGTCCAAGGCAATGTCACTATTTTTGCTGCTAGATCAAATGTAGGCGCATCAAAAACACCACCATTGGCATTCACAATCTCAACATCAGAGCCAATTACAAAGTATGGAAACATAAAGTTGTCATCAAATATGAATCTAAACTCTCCTGTATTTCCAATACCGCCTGCATAATCAATGGTAAACAAGTGATTTACAATGCGGTCAGGTCTGCTGTCAGAGAGCTGATCAGATCCAGATATAAAGTCAGCATGCGCAGGCAAAATCAAAGTCATTAAAAGAGATGCTAAAAGCACCTTTACCGATATTTTCATAAGAATGTTTTTCATAGCTTGGTCTTTAAAAATTGTAAAATTAACCTCTCTTCATCTCAGCCAAAACCTTCCTCCTGATCTCATCCTCAATCGCTTTCCTAGACGACTTTTTCCTCTTGTGCAAAACCTTGCCACCAGCAGTAAGCGCAACCACAAGAATCACAAGTCCCAAAATCAATCTCCAAGGCATTACCCAAAACATTACTTCTTGAACTGGCAAACTTGTGTTCTGAGAACCATATTGCAATGTTAAAACAGCCTTATACTTACCTATTGCAAACCCGCTGTACTTCACTATTTTCTTGCCAGTTGTCTCATCAAACACAAGCTTTGGATAACCTTGCCATGTTTGCTGAAAACCACGGAAAGAATTTGGCAAAACATTGCCACCCTCAGGATTAAAAGGAATATAATCAACAATTTTCTTGTCTGTTTCCAGACCTTGATTATTAAGCACAGGCTCAACGCCTATCTCACTTAATTTGACACCAAAAGTATTGAATAGCTCGATCTTGCCACGCGCCTTTGTATGAACATTGCCAGTATTCTCAACTCTTGTGACAAACTTAACTGGTAATGTCTCAAAAAATGAAGACGGTGAATAGTCTTTTAACTTTGCTGTATCAATATCTGCAATCTCACCTTTATCATTGTATTCAACGCTATAAGTATCAAATGTATCAAGCTTTGTATTTTCCTTAATATCACCGCTAATTCGCACCAAAATCAAAGAACCAACTCTTTGCACAATAGAAACTTGCGCACCTTTATTGGCAGGCGGTGAAAAAAAGATAGTGCCATAATGTCCACCTGGCTCAGCATCATTTGGCACGCTAATCTCAAAAGGAACCTTAACAGTCTCACCTGGTAAAACAGTCACAGGCTCTTGATTATATTTGATCCAAGAAGCCAAAGAAGACTTTTGCGAAGCCAAATCTCCAGATGCCTCAACATAAGACTGCTGACCACCCTCGCCTTTTGCAACGAAATCCTGCACAGAAACATTAAGCTCAATCGTCTCCTTGCCAGAGTTTGTAACTTTTATAAGTTTTTGAACAGTCTCACCTGGATTTATTGCTTCTTCAAACTTTGGCGGTGAAATAGTCAAGCCTGCGGCTTGAGTGCTTTGAGATATTGTAATAATCGCGATGCTAAGTGCGATAAGAACTGATATACTAAATATTTTACGGAACATTGATAAATTATTAATTAATATGAAAACGGGTTGATTTTAGCGTTTTCATAGGTAAATGGTCAAATATGAAATTATTTGGGAACCTTGGCCTCTGGTTTGCTATTATATCCCAGTAAACCAAGGTCCCCTCCGCAGTGAGCTATCATGCGGAAATTGTATAGAACGGTCTTAATGGGCCGCCCTCTCCATTTTTTCGTCGAAGTACCTCTCTGCGATATGCTTGATACCTCTTGGGGCCGGTATCTATTTCCTCGGGTCCAGCCTTTCGAAATGGCGGTGTTCTGCCATCCAGCACCTTCCAAACCTTGTAGCCAGAGGCAGCCTTATTTTCAATAGTACTTGCGGCCGGCAAACTTCACCACCTTTTACTCTTTATCCTTTTCTTCTGCTTCTTCTTTCGCGGCTTCCACTCTTTGTCAGGTACAACCCATTCATTATCAAGATTCCGCGACCAAGTAGATCCTCCGCCGCCACTGTTTTTACCGCTTGCTGATGAAGATGCCACGTTACCCGATTTCATAATAAACCTCCTCGACCCCGAGCATAAGACGCTCTTTTCCAACAGAGGAAAACGTATTTCCCTCCGCAGATGCTATACCTGCTAGTTCCTTTTCTGCCCCCGCGATAATCAGCCGCTACTCTTTTCGGTGGTTTTCTTTGATATTTCCTTGGCCTGTCTTCTTTTTTAAATGTTGTTCTGTTCAAACTCGTTCCTCCTTTTATTAGCCAGTTCTTTTCTGACTAGTGCGTTTTTTGTTCCTTACTTTGTGCTTCCTAACTTTCTTCCTTGACCTGCCTGTTTTTCTCTGCCCAGGCTTTTTCATAATCGTTTGACCTTTCATGCCCCAATCCACAAGTAGCATGAAGCATAAGCCGTCAAACCATAAAAAATAAGCTGCAGAAATTTTTGTTTTTCCATTACGCTACCTCCATTTACGATTTTAGCTATTAGATCTTAGACGCTAGGCTCCAAAAAGCCTCAGTGCCCAATCATCCAATATCCAAAAGTAGTTGGAAATCATTATAGAAAAAATAAAGCTATGTCACTCTGAGCGTAGCGAAGAGTCTGCGTCAGTAGTGAAACAGGATAAGTTACTTCGCTTCGCTCTGCTATCCGAGCGATGACCTTACGTAGATTCTTCGCCTAAAGTACCGGCTCAGAATGACAGGAGTTAAAGCTACTATAAACCCAGCATTGGCGACAAGTCTTCCCATGTCGGATTCATTGATTCAATCAATACAATCTTCTTATTGCGTAACCAACCCTTAATTTCTTTTTCTCGAGTAATAGCACTCATGATGTCTTCTGTTCCTTCTATATAAACCAACTTATTAACATTGTATTTCTTGGAGAATCCTTTGAATATGCCTTCTCTGTGCTCAGATATTCTCCTGGCTGGGTTACTTGTGACGCCAGTATATAAAACGCGATGATTAACATTAGCGATTATATAAACATAATAGGTTTTTGATGCGCGTTGTCGCATGTATTGAAATAACTTATATGGTTAGCCATCGTTATTTTAAAGTAAGGCTTATGTCAAAAAACTTAAGTAGTTGGTAAATGCTATAGAAAAGATAAGGCTTCGTCATATAAAGGTTCTGTACCCTTA
>JAPLVM010000052.1 GCA_026397115.1 Patescibacteria group bacterium | reverse complement strand
GATTAAATAACACGCCAAGAAAATGCTTAGGTTTCCTCACACCTAAAGAAGTTCACTTTGCTTTATGGAATCAATCAACTTAAAATTACCGTAAGTGTCGCATTTGGGACCGGAATGTATCAGGTAATAAATAATCTTTTTATAAATGCAATTAAATTCGCTGGCAATGGCAAGCTAGTGATTTTAAAAATGTCTATTTTAGAGAAAAAAAATAGCCTGTTGATTTCGGTGATAGATAATGGCCCAGGTATACCTGACAAGGAAAAAGACAGAGTATTTGATAAGTTTCATGGTGATGACACGTCAAAAGGCAAGGGACTTGGTTTGGGGCTTTATATTTGCAAAAGAATAGTGGAGCTTCATAAGGGCAAGATATGGGTTGAGGATAATCCTGATGGCGGAGCGATATTTAAGATGGTTTTGCCAATTTAGTTTTAGGCTTAGCCAAAACTGCTGTATCTTATAAATTAAGTTCGGCGGTTTTTGGCGCGCTAAAAAAATCTCAATAAGTTCCCTCTGGGGTGACTGATGGGGGTCGAACCCACGGCCTTCAGGGCCACAACCTGACGCTCTAACCAACTGAGCTACAGTCACCATTATAAAAGCGAGCATATTTTAGCTTGCTTTTGACAGGTAGCCAAATAATTTTTGACTAACGCTGTCTTTTAACCTAAACTTTTTGCAGTCAAATTCGGGCGATTAGCTCAGTCGGTAGAGCAGTGGCCTCT
Organism: Patescibacteria group bacterium; assembly: GCA_026397115.1. Lineage (GTDB taxonomy): Bacteria > Patescibacteriota > Gracilibacteria > JAPLVM01 > JAPLVM01 > JAPLVM01. The sequence goes on along the minus strand of JAPLVM010000052.1, from coordinate 17,043 downwards.
TAAGCCATTTGTCCAGGGTTCGAGTCCCTGATCGCCCACCATTCGACGCATAGCGTAGAATGCCCTGCGTAGCTCCGAAGGAGCGAAGCATGGGCTGACCTTAAAGTCTAATGCGATAAATATGGCTACGCTTCGAATGGCACGGTCAGCCGGCGAGGTTTTTGACGGCAGATGACTGATGACTGGCGATTATTTATTAATCTCTAGATGGAGCATTAAAACTTTATTTTTAACATAAAAAAAATCTACTGATTTATATAATTAGGCTTGTCTAGGTTTAATGTAGAATAAATAAATGTCGCCATACAAAAATAATGGGTTAATTAAAAAATTCCGCAATAAGTATCGTATCCGATCTGCTCGCCTTGGAGGCTATGATTACGGACAGAATGGGGTGTATTTCATCACTATTTGCGTAAAAAATCGAGAGTGTCATTTTGGGCGAATCATAGATGAAAAAATGGAATTCTCAGAAGCCGGAAAGATCTCCTATGGTTGCTGGATGCAAATTCCTAATCATTTTCCATTTATTGTTTTGGGCGAATGGATTGTAATGCCAAATCATATGCACGGGATTTTAATTTTTGATAAACCAGACAATTTTGCGCATATATATGAATCAATGAATATTGTAGAGACGCCCAATATTGTAGAGACGCCCAAATTGGGCGTCTCTACGGCTACCGCAATAAATTTTCGTTCAAACAAAAATATAACGCATTGGAAACCAGGAAATCTAGGTGTCGTTATCAACCAATATAAGCGGGCATGCACGATTCGACTACGTAAAATAAATCCGGATTTTGCTTGGCAATCTCGTTTTTATGATCATGTGATCCAAAACGAGGACGAATTTGATCGCATTTCGCAATATATTATTTGCAATCCGCAAAATTGGAAAACGGATGATTTTTGCCTGGTAGAGACGCCCAATTTGGGCGTCTCTACCAATTTTAATCCCCTAGCCTTTCCTCCAAATATTCCACGAGATCCTTGATCTTTATTCTCTCCTGCTTCATTGAATCACGCTCACGGATAGTGACTGTGTCTTTAAGCTTTTTATCCCCTTGTCCGATCGTATCAAAGTCAATTGTGACGCAAAATGGCGTACCAATTTCATCTTGCCGACGATAACGCTTGCCTATTGAGCCAGCGACATCAAAATCACACATCCAATTTTTCGCGAGGTTCTGCCAAATTTCATCTGATTTCTCGATTAATGCTTCTGGCTTTTTCTGCAAAGGAAGAATTGCAACTTTCATTGGCGCAATGCGCGGATCAAACTTCAAGACTACTCTTTGCTCGCCATCAACTTCTTCTTCGCAATAAGCATCACTCATAAAAGCGAGTACATTTCTATTTAATCCGGCCGCTGTTTCAACTACGTGCGGCGTGAAACGCTCGTTAGTAGCTTCGTCAAAATAATCGAGTTTAACGCCGGAATGTTTGGTGTGTTGGGATAAATCCCAATCGCCGCGTGCGTGAATGCCTTCGAGTTCTTTGAATCCGCCAATGGCTGTAAAATTGTATTCGATGTCATAGGCAGCCGAAGCATAATGCGCTAGTTTTTCATGTTCGTGCCACTTAAGATTTTCCTTACTTATTCCATATTCGAGATACCAGTTATAACGAAGCTTTTTTAGCTCTTCAAAATATTTGTCGTCGTCACCTGGTTTTACGAAATATTGCATTTCCATTTGCTCAAACTCTCTTGTGCGGAAAATAAACTGCCGAGCGACTATTTCGTTTCTAAAAGATTTACCTATTTGCGCAACGCCAAAAGGAATCTTGACTCGCATAGTGTCAACGATATTTTTATAATTCAAATAAATTCCTTGGCATGTCTCTGCCCGTAGATAAACCACATTTTCTTCTGACAAAGCATCTGTTGGCGAGCCTAAATTTGATTTCACCAAAAGATTAAAGCGCTTGGCTTCGGCTAGATCGCTTGAGCCGCAATTTTCACAAGTGACTTTCTTACCTTGGCTGCGCAAATCTTTTAGAATTTTATTTATTTCGTCGATTGGAGCTTTGTCGGCATCAATGCCGAATTTGTCCATGAGAAGAAAATCAGCACGAATGCGGTTGTGACAGCCACGGCATTCGATCAGGGCTTCATCAAAGCCAGCACCAGTATGTCCGGATGCTACCCAAACTTGTGGATGCATAAAAATCGCTGAGTCAAGACCGACTATATCGCGTCTGAGCTGGACCATACTTTTCCACCATGCTTTGGCAATGTTGTTTTTTAGCTCAATTCCGAGTGGGCCATAGTCATAAATAGCACCGAAACCATCGTAAATTTCTGATGATGGATATATAAATCCGCGACGTTTGCAAAGGGAGGTGAGTTTATCAAGAGTGAGCATTTTGATGTTAAAAAAATGTTAAAAATATAATTTAAGTGATTGACGTAATAAAAGCTAAGAATAAACTTGTAACAAATAAAATTTAGCCTTCCAAAGACATCTGTTTTCGAGTCTTGCCCGATAAGAAGTTGCCCAATCGAAAACTGTCAGACTTACCAATTCTGCATGGCAATACACGAGATGGAAAGCAGAATCTCTGGAAAATGTCCGAGGAAGGCATTTTTAATGCGCTCAAATTTTAACCAAAAAGCGAATGCTGATTTAACACATTCGCGGGGCGATTTGACAATTCAGATCGCGGTTCCACCCGCTTTTTTCACTTTCTCATCATCTATGTAGCGAGGGGTGCCAATTTCCCTCAAGATGACTTCAAGCGCATTGTAGCTGAAAATAAGTAAATTGCAAGCTGGATTTATTTCCGCATAATTTTTTGTATATTTTCGCTCTTTTACGTACAATACTTGCGTTATAAACGCATTCATCAAATCAAAACTATGGCTGATAATATACGCGAAGCTCGACTGAAAAAACTACAAGAAATTCGTGATAATAACGAAAATCCATATCCAACTAGGTTCGCTCGCACGCATTCTTGTGAAAAGGCAGGTAAATTGCCGGAGAGTACAAAAGATGTGAGCGTGGCAGGTCGGATGATGTTTGAGCGTGCCTTTGGTAAACTGGCTTTTTGGAAATTGCGTGATCAGTCTGGAGATTTTCAGATTGTTTTGCGGGCTGATGCGATTGGCGAAGATAGGTTTAAATTTTTGATTAAAAATATAGATGTTGGAGATATCTTGGGAATTTCTGGAGAGATTATCAAAACCAAGACTGGCGAGATTTCTTTGTTAGCTAAAACCGTAACTGTTTTGAGCAAGTCAATTAGGCCATTGCCGGAAAAGTGGCATGGAATCAAAGATGAGGATGAGCTTTATCGTCGGCGTTATTTGGACTTTTTGCTCAATCCAGAATCACGGGAAAAAGTGCTGATGATAAATAAGATTGCTAATGTTACCAGGGAATTTATGGTTGAAAATGGCTTTGTGGAAGTGCAAACGCCAATCTTGGAAAATACAGCGAGCGGCGCGGCAGCCATGCCTTTTAAAACACATATCAATGCTTTTGATGAAGATATTTATTTGCGAGTGTGCATTGGCGAGCTCTGGCAGAAAAAAATGATGGTCGGAGCTTTTGAAAAGACTTTTGAGATTGGCAAGGCTTTTCGAAATGAGGGTGTTGATCGTGACCATAATCCGGAATTTACTATGTGCGAATATTATATGGCTTATGCTGATCGTGATGATCAGCTCGAGTTTTTTGAAAAGTTATTTTTATATATTATTGATAAGGTAAAAGGCACTAGAAAAGTACCACATGGCGATCTTGTTCTAGATTTTACGCCGCCATTTAGGCGCATTACTTTCCGTGATTTGGTTTTGGAAAAAACCGGCATTGATATTAATCTGGCAAAAGGCAATCTGGCTAACTTGCAAAAAATAATCAAAAATAACCTGAAATCTGGAGTTAAATTGGACGTCAGTAAGATTAAAGATTATATGGTTTTGCTTGATGAGCTCTGGAAACGCACTACTCGTCCGTTTGTTTTTGAACCGACTTTTGTGCTGGATTATCCGATAGAGATGAAGCCGTTGTCCAAGCTAAGTCCTGATGATCCGTCCAAAGCGCATGTTTTCCAGCTTCTAGTTGACGGCGCTGAGATGTGCAATGCCTACTCTGAGCTAAATGATCCGCTGGAGCAGGCCGAGCGTTTTGCCGCGCAAAAAAAGCTTCATAATCAAAATGAAGCATTTACGTCTGATGACGAATTTGTGGAAGCGCTAGAATATGGCATGCCACCAGCTACTGGTCTAGGTTTTGGACTGGATCGACTGGCCATGATATTGACTGATGCGAAGACTGTGCGAGAAGTGAATAGTTTTCCGTTTATGAAGAAGGGAAAGAAAGGCAGCGGGAAGTAAAATTTGGGTAGAAAAAAAGGTTAGGTCCGGAATCACGCAATGCATGACTCGTTCTCTAACCTTTTTCTGCACGCCTGCTTTGATCAAGCGTGCAATGTTTTTGTTTAAGATCAAGCTAGCCCTTGTATTTTACCGCTCTTGGGATAATAATGCGGCCGTGGATTTTTATCCCGAATGGCGTAGTTAGATCGATCCGCATCTCCCGCTGGGTTAAATTGAGCATATCTGGATCCTTGATGAAAAACCGAATTTGCTCAATTTCTTTTCCCAACTGATTTGCTGGAGATTGATCGGGCTGTAATGTCGTCTGGACGGCTGATTTGGCGGCTTGCTCCTCATGCCCTTGCAGATGGCGGGCATGGAAATACATCAGCGCTACCAGGCAAGCGAGCAAAATATAGGCTAAAAACATAAACGTCCGGCTTGTATCTTTTCGTTCTTTCGCCAGTCTATTACTTTCTCGAAGGTCGTCTTGCGCCTGGGCTAATTCCTCAGCTTGCATTATTCTTTCCCTCTCGTATCTGCTCAACCTTCCTCGCAGATTAATGTTTTCATGCAGAAAAGCGTGGGCCTTATCCTTCAGGACACCGTTGTCCTTTATCAACTTTAGAACCAGCCATTGGTAGAAAACGGAAATCTCGGATATTACGCTTCTGAAAAATTGGTTTTCTCTGGCCCAATCTTGGCTTTTCTGCCGGTCATTGTGTCTGCGCCGTCTCTTTTCAGATTCAACTTTTTCTTTCGCCATGTTTCCTCCTTTCTAAAAAACGATGACATTATTGTTCATTCTTAAAGATCCAAAAATCAATTTTGATTCTCAGAGTGTTAAGAATGAACTCGCCGACTTTTTAAAGAGCTTAGAACAGGCAAATATGATAACAAGAAATGGAAAAAAGTCAATGGTAAAAAATCACATAATCTCTGATATAATTTCTGTCCAGTTCAAAATACATAACCTTAATTAAGATGATTACCCTACTTTTGACCCTTACCAAAGAGATCATTGAAATCCCCAATGACAATGATTACAAGACAAATGACACAGTCATTATTTCTGATGACGGCGCGCAAGAAGTCGCCCAGATTCTTTCCATGGATGATCGTACTGAAGCTGTTACTGAAGCTGAAAGACAGATTTCCATCCTCAGGCTTATAACTGAGAACGATAAACAAAAACTTGAACACGCTCAAAAAGCTGTTTTAGACTTTAGCAAAAAAGCGCAGGCTATTGTTGAAAAGGCAAAACTTCCCATGTATATTTGGGATGCGGCGCTTTCACTTGATGAAAAGCTCGTAACCTTCTTTTTCCAAGCAAAAGAGCGGGTCAATTTCCGAGAACTTGTACAGAAGCTATCTCAAGAATTTAAAAAGAAAGTACATTTACAGCAGATTGGACCGCGTGATCGCGCAAAATTAAGAGATGGATTTGGAGTGTGCGGTCGGAAACTTTGTTGCGCCAATTTCCTTGAGCAGTTTCCTTCTGTAACAATGGAAGTTGCCCGCGCGCAAAATCTCACATATAAAAGTCCGGAAAAAATCTCGGGCCAATGTGGTCGACTTTTATGCTGTCTGCAATATGAGGTTGAAGCTTATAAAGAGCTTGGAGCCAATTTTCCAGCTTTTGGCGAGAATGTAAAATTTGCTGATGGCAAAAAAACAGGCCGCGTTGTTTCAAATGATGTGATTAATAATATTGTGAAACTACAAATTACTGATGAGGATGACACGTTTGTGATTGCAGTGCCGCTTGATGAAATATCTGGCAAATACAAGAAAATGTCTGAGGTTGATAGGGACAGGCTTGCAAATAAGGAAGAGTTTGAGGAGTAGCTATAGAAATTTAGAGTAAAACTAGCGTCAAAATATCTTCCCCAACTCCTCTGTGTTCTTCTTTTGCAATCCAACCCCAAGCGCTGAAAGCACAGCCTCAGCCCAATCTTTGATTAAACCATGGTCAAGACAGATGATTCGTTCTATTGATCTGGGCATTGACCTAAACAAACGCAAAAGCATTCTGGGAACTGTAAACTGCTCAAAACTATTATCAAAAAGCTTTGCTCGAATTTGCAAAAGTGGCTGCGAAGGTGGATCAAAAATAAATTTTGAAATTATAATTGTTTTCCATTCTGATTTATAAAGTTCAATCTCTGGCAGAAATTCATACCGGCAAACTAAAATTTTTCTTCCGCTACTATCAGCAACCGAATCTAGAATCTTGCGCCGGCCGCCTGACATTCCTTCTCCAAAAATTGCTATTTTTGCCTCGTCATTTTCACTTGATGATGAGGATTTATGCATGCCAGTCTTCTTTAACAAGCCTTCTATTGTTAAAAAATTCTTTTCAGCCATATGCACAGAATTACACAAAACCAATAAACATCTTTCATCTGTTTTAAGCCATCCTGAGACCGCTGACAATAAACCGCTTTCCAAAAAGGCATCATCCTTTTTCTCTGTGTCACTATGGTGCAAATAGCACTCAGCCATTGAAAAGGGCCGATGGTCAGCTGATATTCCTGGCCAATCTTCGCTGCTTAGTCCGCCAAGATAACGCAAAATTGAACCGGCAAATTTTGTAGCCAAGCCGCAGACTACTTTATCAAAGGCGTTAACTACTGGTAAAAAACTGCGCTGAACATCAATTGGAGTGGCTTGAAAGCTTAGCCGACCATCAGGCCAAATCCAAACAACTGGTAAATACTCCGGCCGAGCTGTCAAATCCTGATTCATAAAAACTGACAAGCTGTCCGCAAAAGCAGAATCAAATTTCTGCAAATCTTCTTGGAGCTTGATGAACAAACTGAGCAAGGCGTGATGTTCAGGGTTTTGCCAAAAATAATTATTTAAAACTATGGTTGTAGGAAATTTGCCATCTTCTGTATATGTAAAGAATTTACCTGCATTTACAAAAAACTCTTTTACAACCGGCTCTACTTCAGTATCAGCAAAAACGCCATCATGCAAAGAAATCCTCTTGGTAATATCATGCGCATCGAGAAGACTTGGCGTGTCAGAAATAACCAATGTATCACGGTTTTGTCCAAAATTCAATACATTATAAAAAGCTTTCTGAGAAATCACCATCAAAGGAGCCTTGCTTTCAAAATCTATGACATTGCTTTGCGCAATTCTCTCCCAAACTCGAAATTCATCCGCTCCACCAATACGAAGCTCAGCGCGATTTTCATTGCCAAAGGCTAAGATCTTCCATATTACCCGAGCCTCTGCATCTGTGAACTTATTTTGCAGCAATAGGTGCTTAAATTTATCAAGGTTTAAAGCAAAGTTACCTTCTTCCAAAAAATAAATTCTTTTGTCATCTGCAAAAAGTTGTTTTAAAAATGCATATTCGCGGCAAACAAAAACAGACTGATTATTTTGTTTTGCTAAAAACTGTATCCAATCTGTTTCGCGAATTCCATATGTTTCAGCGATTATTTTTTCGCCTGATTTCCAAATCTTGTCTAACTGCTCACGCGTTTCATTACTGAGCAAAGATATTTCATATTTTCTTGCTTCATATTCTGTTTTTGGCAACTCAGACTTGCTGTCTAAAACTGCTTCAAGCCAGTCACCATACTGCGGAATCGCGGATTTACGTATGGTATCAACCATTTGCTTTTTGGCATGCTCATCTAAATCCGAGGCTTGTTTATCAAGCGCCTCAAGTAAACTCTTGTTAGCGAGCACATCACCTAGCGCGCGATGAGCATTTTCATGAGAAAATCCCAGGCTTTTGGCCAAAGAATTCAGAGAATAGGAACCTATCTGCGGAAGCAAAACTTGAGCCAGAAAAAAAGTATCTATTGTTGGCCCAGCCAGATCATCGCTTACCGCACGCAAAAATGAACGGTCAAATTCTACATTGTGCCCAACAATTGGTAAATCGCCACAAAAATCGCGCAGTTGATCAATTACAGCTGCTACTTTTGGAGCATCAGCAAGTATTTCATTTGTAATGCCTGTTACAGATTGAACAACCGGCGAAATCTCTCTTTCCGGATTTACCAGTGAGTTTATTGTGTCAATAACTTGCCCGTCTTGAACTTTTAAAGCTGCTATTTCAATAATAACGTCTTTGCGAGGTTCGAGTCCGCTAGTTTCAAAATCAAGAACAATATAATTTTTCATTTTAACTAATATTTTCATGTGCTAAAATCTTATCAGATTTAACTTTTAATTTTATAAAAAATGAGAAAAGTCAGAGCATTCGTTCACGCCAAATTGCTGGTGATTCTTACTTTGTTCTTTGGCTATTTAACAGGGCTTGGATCTGCTGTTGTAGCAGGTATAATCCGTGGTCAAAAGCTTGCTGTTGCTGATTTCCGCGCCATTTGGATCATAGTTGGCTTGGCAGCAATTATTGGCATGGGGGCTCTTTTAATTGCTATTTGTGGGTTAAACAAGGAGACTTCTGGGAAGAAATAGGATAAAATTTTGAATTTACAATTTTGAATTTTGAATTTCTGGAGCAATCGCCTAGAGCGTTTTGTTTCTGCATATTATTAAATTGGCTCTTTTGTTATATGCCAACAGTTTAATTGATGTCGCTTAATCTAATGTTTAAAAATCTCAAAATCACTTCTATGATTATTGGAGCAACCATAATTGCTTCGTTTTCATTATCTGGCTGTGCAGACTCTAACCTAGAAAATGCTAACTTAAAGATTGAAAATGCTAAAGATTGCATTGATATTTTCAATAATGGAGATTTTAAATTAAAAGAAGAACAATACTCGTCTATAAAATCAGAACAAAAAGTAATATTTAACGGACAAACATGTTTATTACTTACCAAACTTATAGATTCTTTAAACGGAAATTCTACTCATATAATTGATGATATGCTTACCCACGAAGAAAAATTAAGATTTGACCGCTCACTTAATCCAGATGAAGTTTCTGGTGATGTAGATACATTAGACGAAGGTATGAAGAAAATTGAAGAATATGGATTTAAATTATATAAATAAATATTCTAGTTTCTTAGAGGTGGTTTATACAATCTCAATAGATACTTACACCTTAAATAAGCTTTACTCGTCGAAACTTACACCCAATACTAAATTCTAAATTCAAAACTCTAAACTCTAAATTTCTATGCAAGAATCTCAAAAAATACATCCTGATGATAAAATCCTTTTAGGTTGGAATGCTCGCGAATGGATCCAGCATGAAAAAGGTACGACCTGGTGGATTATTGCAGGCATTGCAGTAATTATTGCGGTAATTGTCGCTTTAATTTATGGCCAATGGACCACCGCGGTGGTATTTGCCCTGCTTGGCGGAACTTATTATCTAATCTCGCATGAAAAACCGCGCGTTGTTCCAATAAGCATTACTGAATTTGGCGTACATTTTGGCGATAAATTTTGGCAATATGCAAACATTCGCAAATTTTGGATTGTATATGATCCGCCGCACGTAACTACACTACATCTTGATATAAAAGAAGGAAAAATGATTAAAGAGATTGTTATTCAGCTGGAGGATTTAAATCCTTTGGATGTAAGGGATACCTTGGCGCGGCAGATACCTGAGGCAGAGGGACAAGAGGAACGGTCTTTGGATAAGATAGCGCGTACGCTAAAAATTTAAGAAATAAGATTTTTTAATCTTTTATTAACACGCATGAGCTAAGATAGACTCATATTTTAATAAACCTTAAATCTATAAAAAATGACAAAAATACTTATTGTTGAAGATGATCTGGATTTGGCTGACAGCCTAGCTCAAGCGCTTCGAAGAAAAGAGTATGAAACTGAATGCGCTAATACAGGGGAACAGGCAAGTTATTTTGCAGAGCACAATGAATATGATCTTATTTTGCTTGATATTAATTTACCTGGCAAAAATGGATTTGAGCTTTGCTCTGAGCTTAGGAAGCGCGGCGATCAAACTCTTATTATTATGCTTACACGCCGGAGCGATGTGAAAGACCGCGTTACAGGACTAGATAGCGGAGCTGATGATTATCTGCCAAAACCATTTTCCATGTTCGAGCTTGAGGCACGAATCCGCTCGCTACTTCGCAGGCAAAGTAAGCATGGCATGCCAATTAAAAATGATTATTTTGTTCTAAATCCGCAAACTCGTGAATTTTGTATAAATAATCACTGCAATAGATTATCAAGTAAAGAATTTGCAATTATGAAAATCCTTACTCAGCAGATTGGGCGTGTTGTTCCACGCTCAAAAATCCTAAGCTGTGTATGGGGTGAACAAAAAAACGAATTGCTGTCTAACACGTTGGAAGTACATATAAGCAGACTTAGGAAAATGGCTGGTGACAAAAAATTTATCAGTTCTTTTACAAACGCTGGATATATGCTCCGTCCAGAAGTTATAAAGAAAACTATTAATGCCTAAAAAAAGCATGACCATTGCCTATGAAAAGGGCGATGTTCAGATGAATCAAATTCCAAAAATTCTCAGACCACGCGAAAAAATGCTGTCCAGAGGAGCTGAAACTCTTACTGACAGCGAGCTTCTAGCTATTTTGCTGGGCAGCGGAATAAAAGGACATAATGTGAAAGAGGTCGCGCGACTTGTACTTTTGAAATTTGGACAAAAACTAGTTGATGCCAAAATCGAAGAACTGGAAAAAATCCCTGGCATAGGAAAAACCAAAGCAATGCAAATAATATCTGCTTGCACTTTAGCTAAAAGACTTATACATAATGGTGAGCTCAAAATAACGCTTCGATCAGCTGAGGATGTTATTCGATTTTGCCATGATTTAATTTCAAGCAAGCGAGAAAAGCTAGTCGCCCTATTTCTTGATATTCATCAGCAGCTAATAGACAAAAAGGAAATAACGCGCGGCACTGTGAGCGCAAGCCTGATCCATCCGCGAGAAATTTATGCGCCAGCCCTTGAGCTTCGCGCGTCAGCAATTATTTTGGTGCACAACCATCCAGCTGGTGATCCTACTCCAAGCGCTCAAGATTATGAAATTACAGAGCAAATAAAAAGTGCTGGAGAAATAATCGGCATACATTTGCTGGACCATTTGGTGTTGGCAAAAAATGGCGTGCGAAGCGCGCTAAATGCCAACGACGCAAACCGCGCATTATAATCCTGGTACTGGAAACTGCTCACAAAATGCTTCGACTTCTTGTTTGATTTGACTTAAGAAATTTTCGTCTTGATGATTTTTGAGAGCGTCTGCCATCCATTTGCCAATTTTTTGCATATGTTCTTCTTTCATTCCGCGCGTCGTAGCGCACGGCGTGCCAAGCCGAATACCGCTCGGCTTCATTGGAGGATTTGGATCATCAGGGATAATTTGCTTATTTGTTGTAATCGCAACTTTATCTAAAACGATTTCTGCTTCTGTGCCGTTGATATGAAAACTTGCGACAGTATCTGCAACTATCATATGATTATCTGTGCCGTTTGTGACCAGTTTCATGCCATTATCTATGAGAGCCTGCGCAAGTGCTTTGGCATTTTTCAAAACTTGCCTAGCATAATCTTGAAATTCAGGCTCAAGAGCCTTGCCTAATGCAACGGCAATTCCAGCGATCGTGTGCATATGCGGACCGCCTTGTAATCCTGGGAAAACAGCATTATCGATTTTTTTGGCATGTTGCGCTTTGCACAAAATCATTCCTCCCCTAGGACCACGTAAAGATTTATGTGTCGTAGTTGTCATTACATCAAAACCATAATCAAAAGGATTATTCATTGCCCCACCGGCAATCCATCCACTGTAATGAGACGCGTCGCACATTGTGATTGCGCCAACTTCATCAGCTGCTTTTTTAAAATCTTCATAATTCAAATCGCGCGGATAGGAAGTATAGCCGCAAAGCACTATCTTTGGCTTATACTCACGAGCTAGCCGTATTAATTCTTGCGCGTCAATTTTGCCTTCATTGTCAGGCTGGGTTTTATAGCGCACAAAATTAAAAATTTTGCCCATGTGAGAAACTGGATGGCCATGAGTCAAATGTCCGCCATGCGATAAATCCATGCTCAAAACAGTATCGCCTGGTTTTAAAAAAGCAAAATACACAGCCTGATTCATTGGCGAGCCGGACAAAGGCTGGACATTCGCATGTTCGGCGCGAAACAGCTTCTTGGCACGCTCAATAGCAATGCTTTCAATAATATCTGTAAATTGCTGGCCTCCATAATAGCGCCTGCCTGGATAGCCCTCTGAATATTTATTTGTCAAAATTGAGCCATTTGCCGCGAAAACCTCTGGATATGTATAATTTTCAGAAGGAATCAACTCAATACCTTTTTTCTCACGGTTCTCCTCCCCTAAAATAGCATTGTAAATTTCTGGATCATTTTCGCGCAGAGCTTTTTCATTTTTGATAAAGTCCATATTTAAAAAAATTTAAAGATAATGAAAAACTAGATGAATCTTATCTTATTTACATAGAATTTGCTAAACTTAGATTAGATTGTTCCATGCTACCTGTTAATTGTTACCTGTTAATTGTTAATTGTTGGCTTAAGCCCATGTTTGTTGATACTGCTGAAATTGTGATAAAAGCCGGAAATGGAGGCAACGGTCTTGTTGCCTGGCGTGCTGAAAAATTTATGCCGAAGGGCGGTCCTTTTGGCGGTGATGGTGGTAAGGGTGGAAATGTAATTTTTCAGGCTGTTAATAACATAAACACGTTAACTGATTTTCGAGCAAGAAGGAAATGGCTGGCTGAAAATGGTCAAAATGGCGGAATAGCTAAAAGGCATGGTCGCAACGGCGAGGATCTGATTATCAAGGTTCCAGTTGGAACGCTTATTTATGAAGTTCCTATGGAAAAAGGCAAGATAGAGACTAATTTAGACGATGTTGAAAATACAAACGAATACTATGAAACTCAATTCATCGGTCAAGCCAAAGTAATAGAAACTCCAAAAAATAAGGTTTTAATTGCTGATTTGACTGAAGAAGGACAGGAATACAAGATAGCTGAGGGCGGTCGCGGAGGATATGGAAATGCCCATTTTACAAGTTCTACAAGGCAAGCTCCAAATTTTGCTGAATTGGGCGAGCCAATTGAAAAAAGAAAAATTTTTCTTGAGCTCAAACTTGTTGCAGACATAGGCATAATTGGCCAGCCGAATGCCGGCAAGTCAACATTGATCAGCAGACTTTCCAATGCTCGTCCAAAAATCGGAAATTATCCTTTTACAACGCTTGTACCAAATCTTGGGGTATGCAATTTTTATGACGACAGTTTCGTGCTTTGCGATATTCCAGGGCTAATAAAAGGCGCGGCAAAAGGTAAAGGACTTGGCCATGAATTTTTACGGCATATTGAGCGTTGCGGCGCTCTGTTGCATTTAGTTGATGCTACCTCAGCAGATCCAGTGAAAGACTATAAGGAAATTCGCGCTGAGCTGAAGAAATATTCTAAAACTCTAGCAGAGAAACATGAAATTGTTGCGTTAAATAAAATCGATGCAGTACCAGATTTTACAAAGCTGGTTAAGGCGCTCAAAAGAGCATCTAAAAAGGATGTTTTTGCAATTTCAGCAGTTACAGGACAAGGAATAGATGAACTGATGCCTGAGATATATAAAGCGGCTAAACAAGATCGAGCGCAGAGAACTGAACTTCAGAAGGAAAGGTCTGGCGAACCTGTGCTTTTCCAGCCGCATTTAGATTTATATTCTGATTCTTGGGATTTGCGTAAAGAAAAAAATACTTTTTATATTACTGGCCAGAGGCTAGAGCAGATTTTTGCAATGACAAATTGGGATCAATACGAAGGCAGATTGCGATTTTTTGATGTTTTGAAAAAGAAAGGTATATTAAAGGCGTTACTCAAGGCAGGCTGGCAAGCTGGAAATCCGATCAAAATTAAGAATAAGAATATTGCAGAATTTATGTCCGAGATTAATGTTTGATTTGAAAAAATGGCTTATCTGCAGTAAAATCCATGCAGTTCGACTAGTAACTAGCAACTAGTAATGGGCGTTTAGCTCAGTTGGTTAGAGCGCACGATTCACATTCGTGAGGTCACAGGTTCGATTCCTGTAATGCCCACCATTCTACGCGTAGCGTAGAATGCCCTGCGTAGCTCCGAAGGAGCGAAGCATGGGCATGCCAGCCTTAAGTTTCATGCTTAAATATGGCTACGCTTCGAATGGCACGGCCAGTCGGCGAGCAAATTTAATAATTATCCTAATCCTTCTTTGCATGAAGAAAGTTTCGGTAGAAAAAGCATTTGATAAATTTAAGCCGGAAAGCTGTGTCTTTGTAATTTCGATTGATAAGCAGTCAAAACCCAGTGGAATGATTGCTGGCTGGAATATGAAATGTTCTATAAGGCCACCTCTTTTTGCAGTTTCTTTATCAAAGAAATGCTATACACGAAGATTAATTGAGCAAAGCAAGGAATTTGTAATTGCTGTTCCGAACAAAAAACTTGAAAAATCTCTTTTGCTGTTTGGATCAACCCATGGAAATAAAGTCGATAAATTCACCAAATCAGAAATTAAAACTACAAAAGCAAAATTTGTAAAATCGCCTTTGATAAAAGATGCCACCTTAAATTTCGAATGCGAATTATTTAGGAAAATTGCCTCTGGGGACCACATAATTTTCGTTGGGAAAATCCTTTCAACTTATGTCAACGAAGATCAAAAGATATTATTAAATATGAAAAATGATGGAAATAAAAGGATATTTAAAGAGTTTTAGATTAAGAATTTTTTATTCGATGATACTATTAAACTTGTCTGGAAAGAGGTGAAAGTCTAAAAAGAATTCTTCAATATTAAGACTGTAGTAAGGCATGGGAGTTTATAATAGCAATCAAAATAGCGAATAATTCAACTTTCAAACTCCTTTATGGAAAATAATTCTCAAATAATCCTCTACCAAACTGAAGACGGAAAAACCCGTGTCGAAGTTAGATTTGAACATGAGAACGTCTGGCTAACGCAGAAACTCATAGCTGAATTGTTTGACACAACAGTAGCCAACATCAACATTCATCTCAAAAATATCTTTCAATCTGCTGAACTTCAGCAAGATTCAGTTATTAAGGATTTCTTAATAACTGCCGCGGATAGCAAGAAATATAAGACCAAAATGTACGCATTGGAGGTTATTATCGCCGTAGGGTATCGAGTTAATTCCGATCGCGGCATTCTCTTCCGACAATGGGCGACCGAGCGACTTAAAGAATACATGGTCAAGGGTTTTACGATGGATGACACACGTCTTAAGCAGGGTGGTTACAAATCACGATACTTTGAGGAACTTTTGGAGCGCATCCGCGATATCCGCTCGAGTGAACGGATGCTCTATCAAAAAGTGACGGACATTTACGCAACTAGTATTGATTATCGAAAAGATGATAAACTAACAAAGAAATTTTTTGCTACTGTGCAAAATAAAATGCACTTTGCAGTACATGGACATACCGCGGCAGAGTTGATCGCTAAGAGAGCTAATGCCAGAAAACAAAACATGGGATTATCAAGTTTTAAGGGACATTATATAACGGTTGCCGATACTCATGTTGCGAAAAATTATTTGGACGAATCCGAGCTTAAACAGCTAAACTTGATTGTCTCGCTTTACTTGGATTTTGCTGAATTGCAGGCTACTAATGGTCGGGTCATGAAAATGAAAGACTGGATCACCAAGCTAGATGAATTCTTGAAATTGAGTGAAAAAGAAATATTGACCAATACCGGAAAAATCAGCGCAGAAACAGCTGAGCAGATCGCCAGTCAAGAATATGAGAAATATCGTTTTAGCGAAAATAATAAAGTTGCGAGCGATTTTGACAAAGAGATTAAGAAGATTCAAAAATTTTAAATTTCTCTATTCCATTAAACCTAAACGTTATTCCCATGAACTCAACCCAAGCCAAACAACGCATATCAGAGCTCTCAAAATGGCTTAAAAACTGGAACGCAAGCTATCATTCTGGAATTGGTGATGCTCAGAATCTTACTTCTGAGCAGGCTCGCGACGCGCTAAAAAGAGAGTTGGAAACGCTCGAGAAACAATATCCAGAGCTAATTTTGCCAGATTCCCCTACTCAGCGTGTAGGTGCGCCGCTATCTGAGCAGCTTCCACCGATTAAGCATTTGACTCAAAAAAAGTCATTACCTGATGCTTTTTCGCAAAAAGAGGTCGAAGAATGGATAGAGCGTGGCAAGAAATTCTCATCTGAGTTGGGAATGTTTTTCTGTGAGACAAAAATTGATGGGCTTAATATCACTGTACATTATGAAAAAGGTAAATTTATCAGGGCTCTCACTCGTGGTGATGGCAAAATCGGAGAAGATGTTTCTCATTCAATCAGGACTATTTCTGACGTACCGCTTGAGCTACCAGAGCCGATCAATATTGAGGTTTCCGGTGAGGTCTTTATTCCTATAGAAAAGTTTGTCGAAATAAATCAGGAACGGGAGAAGAACAATGAAGACTTATTCGCAAATCCGCGCAATGCAGCAGCAGGAACTGTCAGGACTTTGGACCCAACGATTTCCGCTAAGCGTGGACTGAAAATGATATTTTACGAGCTTGGTCAGAATAATTTGCAAAATCCACCAAAATCACAGTCTGAGTTGTTTAAATTTTTTCAAAGGATTGGCTTGCCAATCGCTCCGGATAATCTTTATCAAAAGTGCGTTAATATCAAGGAAATAAGTGAGTTTTTTGATAAAATCGGCAAAATTCGTGATGATCTTAAATTTGGTATTGACGGTATTGT
>JAPLVM010000047.1 GCA_026397115.1 Patescibacteria group bacterium | reverse complement strand
ATCGCTATCAGTGCTACAAGTCGCTAAACATCCATCTTTCATGACATTTGCCCGGTGACCGCCAGTACAGGCATTACAGCCGAGTTCTGCGAATCCACCGCTTGCTCCGCTTGTACAAACATCAGCCAAATTATATCCGCCTTGGCTGTCACTTTGCGCTGTACAATAATCATTTGCTGGGTCAGGGTTGTCAGATTGCGCGCCCCAAACACTTGAGCTACAAGATCTGTAATAACTGTTTCCGCTGCAAAGTTCATAACCATTAGCCCTTTCCCATGGCGTTCCTGAAGCATAGCTCGCACAGCTCGTTGCTGTGGCATGGCAATACTTTGTTGAACCGCCAAAATCTGTGTCACAGTTGCCAGACGAGCATTGATTATCTGCCGTACAAGAAGTTCCGCTGTCTTGTTTTATAACGCAATCATTACTTCCATTGCAATAATATCCAGTTATACAATTATCATCAGATCCAGCGCAAGCTGTCTGACAATCATTTTTTGCGGTAGTTGCTCGGTGTCCGCCAGTACAAGCAACACAGCTTGGATTTGTAAATCCACCGCTTGCTCCGCTAGTGCAATATGCTGCCAAATCATATCCTCCTTGACTATCTCCTTGCGCCGTACAATAGTCGTCAGCAGTATCAGGATTATTTTGTTGCGCGCCCCAAACACTTGAGCTACAAGATTTATAATAGGTATCTCCGCTACAAAGTTCGTAGCCAGTTGCCCTTTCCCAGGGCGTTCCTCGAGTGTAATCAGCGCAGCTGGTTGCCGTGGCATGGCAATATTTGGTTGAAGTATCAAAATCAGCGTCGCAGTTCCCTTCATAGCAATCCCCATCTACTGAGCACGATTGACCATTTTCCCATTTACAATCAGATGAAGAAGTTGATCCAGCGTCAGAAGTCTTGTTTGCCGGGCAGGCGGTTTGCACACCGCTAACACAATAGTTTCCAGCCTCGCACTGAGTTTGTCCAGTCCTGGTGGTTGATGTTCCGCCGGTTGAGTAATAACCAGATGAAACAGCAGTTGCAGATCCACTACCAGCTGGACAATAAAATCCATTACCTCCGCAAGCGCTTGCTGCGGCAGACACAGACCCTGCTGGGCAGTAATAACCAGCTGTACAAGCACCATTACACGTACTGGCCGAGTTGGTGGTCGTCGATCCATATCTTCCTGCGGCACATTGAGATCTGAGGTTATTAGCGGCAGGGGAGTAATATCCAGTTCCAACGTCTTCGCAACCGATAGTAGTATGGGTGACTTCATGATATTGTCCTGCGCCGCAAGCTGTTTGATCGACCCATCCATCCGCGCCAGAGCAATAGCCAGTATTAGCATGTCCATTTACAGTCGTAGTCGCGCAAGTATATTGAGTTTTTTTCCTTTGCAGAACATTAGAACCATCCAATTGATATAGAGTCGGAGATACCCAGGCATCGCTGTTGCTACAAGTATATGCGGCAGAGGTATGATCTTTGTTGCCAGTACCGCTGGCAGAGTATTCAGTTAGCACGTTGCCTGAGCACGAATCATAATAATCAGTATAAGTGTTACAAACCGTTTCTCCTGCTGTACATCCAGCATAGTCGGTTACAAAGCCAGCGGATGTATAAATAACTCCACCGTCAGAATCATAGCTGGCCGTCGTTGTACAGTTAGTGTTGTCTACATGGGTATATACGCATGCGCAAGATGTTGTGGTGTCGCAGGATGTATAGGTACGATATTCAACAATACCTTCAGCTACGCTACAAACGAATCTTGGCAAAGAAGTGCAGTCGCTATTTATTTCGCATTGCGCACCGCACGAGCTTTTCGCGCATGAATACTCATTTGCATAACATGTCTTTGGTCCGCTGCATGTGCCATCTGTACATGTAGCTTGAGTTTGCTGGGGCATCATGAAAAACCCGATCATCATGGTGATGATAATGCCGGATATGGTGGCTATCTTTTTGAGATTGATGTTTGTTTTATGTTGTTCGAGCATGTGTTTTTTGGCAGTTTTTGTCGAGAATTTGGCTCAATATAATTTTCATATAATTATACAGTAATAGAGCGTCAGAATCAATAAGTTTAATGGCTATAGCACTATAAAAAAACCATCTGTCAATATGATTTGATTAAATATTCGATGGAAAATCGAACGGCTGCTTCAGAACGATGGTTTTTAATCGCAGTAGAGCAATGAAAGCGATTTCTATTATGTTAAAGACGGGGTTTTTGGTGAAAACCCCGCGTATTTTTGATGTTTACATGAGCCATGACCGGATTTTTTGCTCAATCGTTCCCCATTCTTCTTGGGAATATTCATGTCCGCCAGGTAGCTGAAAGAAATTTATTTGGGCTCCGTATCCCAATAACCGGTTACAAATCGTCATTGATTGTGTAATTGGGATTATTGAATCTCCCATTCCATGGAAAATCAGGAATCGTGGTTTGTTACGTAATTCTAGCCCGTAAACGCCAACCCAATATTCAACAGATATCATTTCTTTTTGTCTTTGATCCTTTGGATCCTGTAGCGCTAGGTGCTCAAAATTAATTTGAGGATAGTCCATTATGCCTGAAAGAATGATGATATTTTTCACAGGTGTGAACTTGGGAACGGTAGCTACCGGTAAACCAATTTCAATGGCGCGATTCAACATAGCTTCAGGTTCAACGAATGCTAGCGCCGCCAAAGTGCCACCTGAGGAGTGGCCTATCACAGTTAAATTTTTAGGATTTACCCCAGGAATTTTTGCTGTAAATTCCAGCGCCCTTGCCGCGTCAAAAAATTGAGTTGGCCAGGTACTGGATGGCGCCAGACGGTAATCTGCTGACACGATAATCGTATTTCCTTTCGATAGGGCTTCTCTCCAAAGTCCGCTTGTCATGTTTTCTGGCTCTTCTTTCTCGCCGCTAGCAAATCCTCCGCCATGAAAAGACAAAATGGCTTGGAGATTGACTTGGTTTGGGTTATCTGGCTGTTCAAGCAGCGCAAAACTTAAAGTCCTTAGCGGATCATCAGATTCTCCCTCGTCGTAATATAAATTTTTCCCCATTAAATAAGTTTTGTTATCCACCGTAAGATTTTCCAAGTTCCCACCGGCCTTAATGACGAAATCCTCGAGTTTTTCCGCATACGTTTCATTTTTTTCTTGCCTGTTCGTAATCGAACAAGCGACTCCTGCTAGAAGCAGCATGCATATTAATAAAATATTCATTTTTCTCATTTTTTGCCTTCCCTTTTTATTTTCTTTTTTTGTATAGTTTATATAGCTCAAGAGCCAATATCTTAGCTCCTCAGCCATACAGTCTATAATCCCTCCGTCTTGTTAAAAATCAAGATTTTAACAACTTTTTAATACGGCACCTATCTTATACAAGATAGATTGTTATTTGTCAATGTTTCGCGTGTGCTGTTTAAGGGCAACGGCGGGTTAAAACCCGCCGTTATCAACGCGTAGGTACAACGATTGGATGTTATAAAAAAACTTTGTCACCCTGAGCCGGTACCTCAGGCGAAGGGTCTACACAGGCAGGCATCTCGATTCATTATTTAATCTAATGGCGAGTGTTTTTATGGCTCGAGTTGTAAACTGCCGTAGATGTTTCGCCTAAAATACCGGCTCAACATGACAAAACCTGTTATTTTTTACGTTAACCCTAGAACCCAACCTCTTTAACCCCAAAAACCGCGCTATTACTATAACTCCCAGCCTCAGGAAGATAGTCTACCCTTACATTCCAATCAAGATCACGTTCCAAAGTTCCTTGACATGCATCACCACTACAATTTTTAATAGTTGTTTCAGCTGGGTTACCGCCTGAAGAAGAAAATGCAATTGGCGTTGGTTGAGTATCATTGTCATCCCATCCAAAGCCCAGTGATGTGCCCCAGTTAGCAATATTTTTCGTATCTTTTGTCGGCCACTGGTTCGGCGTTACAGTTACTACGTAGCTGGAAGCATTAGTCGAGATATCAAGTTGGCAGGTGTCAGCGCTTGGATTTTCAGCATTTGGTTCGCTGAGTAAATTCACGGCTATATTATCTGTCAAAATTTTCATAATTTTTCTTTCTACGGCTGTAAATGTTTTCACGCCGCTTGTATTGCCAGAAAAATCAGCGGTTACAGTATATGTTCCTGCCCTGTCCCCAAGTTTCAAAAGTACGCTGGCATAGCCATTGGCATCAGTTTTTATAGTCATGGTGCTGGTTCCGCTGCCTGTTACATTCTGGCCAAAGGTTCCAACTGTTAAAACTTGTCCAAATGCTGATGGTGTTGAGGGTACTGAGTCGATGGCAAAAGTAACAGTGACGTCACCTGCGCCAGCGTAAGAGCCAGAGCCGGTTCCAACACGCACTTTTAATTCACCGGTCAGTTGCTCGTTTAATCCACCAACTTGATTATTGCCAGAAGTCGCTTCCAGGACATCAAAAACAGTATTTAGCATGAAAGAGCCCATTGATGTCCAAGCTGATGTGTCTTCGCCATCATTATTTTGTGCGCACCAATAATATGTAGCATCAGCGCCTATTGACGAGGTCGGTGTCCAAGTAGTATCAGCGGAATTTGTGGATGTTATGGCTGATGTTCCCGAGCCAACGACATTCACATTGTCCAAGCAGTTTTGGCCGCTACCAGTCGCAATGCGGTAATTTGTGGTTCCAATATCATTTGCGTCTGGGTCTGAGTAATGAGCTGATAAAGTCGGCGTGCTATCACTAGTCACCACCTCATTTTCCGGAGTAACTAGGGTCGGCACATTTGGAGCTTGATTACAGGCTACGGCCGTATCTGAGGCTTCACTGGCATATGTATATTGGTTTCCATCAGTATCTTTTACTTTGATCTGATTGGCTAATATAGTATGTCCAGTGCCAGAGAAATCCTTGTAATTATCTGCTTGCCAATTTGACCCGTTGTCAAAGGAATATGGCGTTGCGTGTAATCCAGAGCCATTGTCGCTAGCGCCATTAACAGTAAATCTAATTGTTGAGCAAGCTGGGGAACTGGTTGTAACACTTGTGATCGTTGGTGCTGTAGTATCTGTGCAATCGGCTCCAGAGTAGCCAGTATCGCAAATATAAGGGCAGTTATTTGTGCCATTGCCAGAGTCAGCATATGTTGAATGTGCTGGTTTATTACTACATTCATAACGGCTATTGTCATTGGCAGGGGAGTAATATCCAGTTGTCACATCAGCGCAGATTCCACCGGTAAACCATCTATCCACTTGGCATCCGGAGATTCCTTCTATTTCATCTGCAGACAAAGCTCGACTCCAAATCGCCACATCGTCGAGCAAGCCATTAAAACGATTTGTATTTAAATCTGTGCGGCGTCCAATATTTACAGCAATATCATTGAGAACTGAGGCAGACAAAGAATTTGCTCCGACCGTAGTAGCCGCTAAACTGCCATCAATATAAAATTTAAGACCAGATGAGCCGGATGAGCCATCATAAGTAACAGCAATGTAATGCCAAGCATTATTATTTAGATTTTCTGTTTCGCTTGTTTCTGCGAGCCAATTGCTATCTTGGGTATTAGTCAGCGAAAAATTCAAGGCGCCAGATCCGGTTAAGCGCATTTCATAGCCAGCAAACGGAGAGGTATTATTCATTTTGCTAACAATTACTTGATCGGCCGTTGTATAGGCAGTCTTTATCCACGCGCCAATGGAAAACGAATTGCTCCTTTCAAAATCAAAACTTGATTCATTAGCAATCTCCACATGATCATCGCTACCATCAAAATTTCCAGCCTGGCTAAATTTTCCGCTATCGCTAAAAGCAATACTGCCGCTACCAGTCCCATTATTGCCATTGCTGCTGGAATCATTCCAGTTATTATCCATTTTCCAGTAGCCAACCAAATCTGTTGTGAGTCCAAGCTCAGCAATAGTAGGGTCGATCATAATCGGAAATTCAGCATCCAGAGGATTTTCAATGACCAAGGTAAGAGTGTGTTTTGTATCTAGCGTAGTTTGGCTTATTTCTGCATTATCATCGAGTTGCCAATGAATATTTTCCGTATGTTTTTGGTTTACACTATCCAGATAAAACAGACTGTCAATTTTGAGTTTTGATTTATTGTTTTCATCTTTGACAAGTACTTCGCCATCAGAGTTGCGATACAGAGAGAACTTATCAGGGCGACTAATCTCCCAAGAAAAAGTATATAAAGTCCGATCATTTTCTTGTTTGAAAATTTGATCAAGAGCTGGCGCGAGTGCTGAAAAACCAGTAAATGCTTGCAAGGGCTTTTCTAGCAAAATTACTTCCTTGAGCTGATTATCGCCCTCGTGAAAACTATAAAGTATATCGACAAAGCTTGATGGATACGCCAAATACGAATCATCTCTAATCTGGCTGTCAAAAACTTGCGTACTATTTTCAGTCAAAAATTTAGGTATAAACGTAGTCTCATCGGTCTTTGTTCCCTTATACACAAACCCTTTATCAAAATCATTATTAAATTCTATTTGTGTGTTTGAAGCAAACGCATTTTGTGCCGGTTTTATCTCAATGCCAGCGTTTCCAATAGTCCAGCCAGTACCACTTTTCGCGACTGGATTAGGATCATTTTCTAGTTTTAAAATCTTTTTAAGCTCTGAAAATCTCCCGTCATTTTCATGCCACCATTTCTGGCTGAGTGTAATGTCATGAAAATTCACTAGTGTAGATGGATCAAGATCGATTGGATAAATCAGATTTGGTTTGATTTCTTCAGGAATGGCAAGCAATAAGAAATACATACTGCTTGGCACCTCAATTAATTCTTGGTCAGCGTTAATTGTCTCATTGAGAATATTGTCTCCAGAGCTCGTTTCAGAGACCAGCTCCTCAGCAGTCTCTAAAAGCTCACCAAATTGTATAGTTTCATCCTTTGGAATTGATAAGAATTCTCCACCATTTTCGCTTACTTCAATAGGATTCAAATTCAGCTCATCGTTTTCTAAATTTTCCTGATTAACTTCTGGTGATTGCTGTTCAGGCTCAGTTGCACTTTGTCCAGATCCTGAGCTATTTTCAGTTTGAGAATCTAGGGTCAAAGACGCGCCTGAATTTACAACAGCAGTTGCACTATTCTCAGCATATGTTGTTGGTATGCCAAAAATACCCACAATTTTATTCCAAAATGATTTATAAAATAGCTCTTGATTTGCCGCTGTTTTTATTTGACTGGAAAGCGCTTCTGGATTTGGTTCAGGATTTATAGGCTCAATTATTTCAGTTGGTTCAGCCAGATCAGATTCTATACCATCAGCTTTTTCCAACATGTCGCTAAAAGCCGGCTCTTGTCCTAGTTCAATTTGCAAGTTAGCACCGCTGTTCGAAGTTTCAGTATTACTAATTTCCTCGTTCTTCATACGGATTTCCTCTTGCTCAGCTTGTTCATTCAATTCCTCGAGCAAGCTCTGACCAGAGCCCAGAGAAGCGCCAGAAGAAGTTTCCATCTCAAGATTATTTGTATCTGTCTCGTTTTGAATGATTATTGCGCCAGATCCACTTTTTTCTGAAACTTGCAAAACAGCTCCAGACGAACTCAAACTATCTGGAAAAATTTCAGCCTGATTGATCTGAATATCTTGAATTTCCTTTGGTACCCAGCTTTTAGATGCTTCGTTATATTGCATCTCAGCGAACTTTTGCTTTTTAATCGGATTATTTTCGTTGAGCCATGCCTCGGCTTCTTTTTTGGAAAGCAGTTTCAACTGCGCTTGATATTCGTTCCCCAGCGCATCAATAATTTTCGGCGCTGGAATATACATCTCCACATTTCCAAACCAGTCTACATATTCAATTTTGTTTTGCCCAGTTAACTGAGCGACTAGTCCCTTAGTTTTCACTGCGTATAAGAACTCAGTTGGCGCTTGATTATTTTTGACAATGATATCCTCTTTAATACCATTGGGAACTGATGTATTAAGCACATCAACTCCGGGCCAGACTTCGCTATACAAGATTTTATTGGCAGCAAAAGTACCAACACGTTTCTCAGCAAAAAATGGCGAATATTCAATATAAGTATTTTTTTCGCTAGCAGTAGATTCTTTCTCAAGCTCAGCATTTTCACCAGATCCTGAATCCAAAGAAGCCGCATCATCAATAACTAGCTGATCATTCAATAATTTTTTGCTGATTTTCAAAACAGTACTATCACTTTGCGGAAATTCAACCTGATATTGAGTTTGCATTGTCTCCAGCATGCTTGTCTCCAGATTTTCTTTAATAGTCGGATCAGCAATAGAAACAGTCCAAGCTGTCTTATCAACCACAAAATCAATGATATTTGCTTCCTCAAGTTTACGTAAAGAATCAGCAGCGCCACTATTTTCGCTTAGTGAACCGCTGCCAAAAACAGGCTCATGAATTTTGGCGTCCAAACTATCAATTACCAGTTGAGTTTCTTCAGCAGAATTTACATTCATAACCCCAGCCACGTCTGCCAGCGCCGCTGCAACCTCAGCATTGTCTTGTTTTTTAATCCTTTGAAAAACATCAGAAATATTTGTTGAGAGCAGGTCAGGATTCACTTGCGCCAGCTGGTTAATTTCCGGCGTACGCAAAAGATCAAGGTTGTTATTTACAGCTGATTCGTCTATTGCAGAAATAGGCTGCAGAGAAAATACGTTTCCGGATAGAAAAGCAAACAGCATCACGATTATCTTTATGCGCTCAGTAGGCGAATTTGGCATATTTTCTTTGTTTTTATTTTTTCGATCATAAAATGGTCATATTATTATAGCGAAAAATAGCTGTTTGGGCAACGTTGATTTCTGAGATTGCTAAATCATAATCACGGTTTGCTTATTCGGCTTTTGTCAAAATATAAAAATCATGTTGACATTCATTCATTCATTAGTGTATGTCACTAAAATATAAAGCAGGAGGAAAAAAAGTGGGTCAAAACAAAAATTTTTGTAAAATTAAAGTGGGTATACCCAAAATTTTGGGTGAAGCGCTAGTGGAAGAATTTAAGCTTAAATGCAATGCAATCGTGCAACAAGCCATCGAATCTTCATTTGTCGCTGAAGAGCGGGATATGTGGAAAGAAGGGGTAACCGTTGAATATGAGGAAGGAATTGATGGAGAAAATGTAAAGCTTTCTTATGAGGGAGCGATAACTTTCCCCAAGAAAATAAATCGGGAAGTTGAGCTGGATGACCTCGTTTCTTCTATCGCGTGTAATCTAGAAGGACTTAAGCTCGATAGCAAAGATTGCTATTTCTTTGATACATCGCCAGATGATCTAGATGCAGATCTTCGTGTCTCGGGAGTTCTTCAAGTATCCGGTTCTACCAAGTTTTCGCTTTCCGTTCAATTATTGGAAATAGCGGACAGCGGCGCTGATACATAACGGTATATCCTTGCCGAAAATTTATATTAAAGTCGCGGTACTTAGCATCATCAAAACAAGTACCGCGACCTCTTTTTTGCTCATTCAGTCTTGTAGCCTGAATGATTTAGTTTCAGTAAGAATCAAGCCTTGAGTTTTCATTCAGGTTTGCAATAAAAGCCAGATCTACAGGGCAAAAATTTCCGTCATCCTGAGCCGGTATTTTAGGCGAAGAATCTGCGTAAGTAATGCATTCGGACGACAGAGCGAAGCGAAGCACACTCATAAGCAACCAGCAAAAAAAGCAGTTTCACTACTGACGTAGATCCTTCCCCCGATAAATCGGGGTCAGGATGACATAGTTTTATTTTTTCTATGATGATTACCAACTACTTAAACTTTTATCATCCTAACCCACCTTAATTTCCTGTCATTCTGAGCCGGTATTTCAGGCGAAGAATCTACGTAAACTCATCACTCGGGCCGTAGAGCATAGCGAAAAAAGACCCTGTTTCGCTACTGACGTAGACTTTTCGCTATCCTCAGAATGCATATAAGGGTACAGAACCTTTATATGACAATATTTTCCTGTTATAGCATATTTTAGAAAGCCTGAGCGAGCAGGGCTTTGAGTAGGGGAACCAACTAGCGTAAGCAGAATCACTGCGCCTCGTACTTCGCCTCTTTCGGAAATAGCAAAAGAAAAGGATAGCCAACTTCATTTTTCATGATTTTTCCACAGCCGATTTTTTTCAAGAAATCAATCATTTCTTTGCTAACCTTTTCTGGATCTGCCTTTTCATCCTTACCAATATATTCAATTTCTACAAAATCACCAAGATTCTTTACCGCGTCAATGGCAATTTCATAATTTTTATACGTCCAAATCTTTCTCAATTTATCAACAATCACGACTGGCTTAAAATCAAGAACTGAAAAGATTTTTCTCATCCGATCAATACTTTCAACCCTAGTTTCAAATTCATCGCAATAGCACTGGTTCTTGCCATCTTTATCAAAGTGCCAATTTTTGTAACTTATAAAATATTCTTTATTTGCATCTCGAAGTCGTAGCCATTCTGTTGTTGGTCTGACGCTAATAAAGTCCCTATGCGCCGGAGAAAAGTATTCATCTACTTGGTGTTTTTCAGATTGAAAATCGCCGCTTTTTTTCAGAAACTCCATGAGTGGTTTAGGATCTTCAACAGTAACCTGAATTTCAATTTCAATGTTATTGTGAGCCACGGTTTTGAAATTAAAGATTTTTTATAAAACCTAAAATTAGTTTTTCATGAAGAATTTTTTACTGGTGCCCAGAGCGAGACTCGAACTCGCATGGATTTCTCCACTAGCTCCTAAGGCTAGCGCGTATACCAATTCCGCCATCTGGGCCTAGTTTTTACGCGAAAAATTCTTAAACTGTCGCTTTTCTATCTTTTCCCATTTCTTTTCTTTAACTCGCTCAATTTGTGATTTCGGAGAGCCAATATAGAACAATGGCAAAATTCTCTCAAGCGTAATTTCTGATCCTTCAAGTTTCACAGACACAACATTTTTATTTTCCGCATTTTTGATAAAGCCGGTAACTTGATTTTCATTACTGCCGCAGGCATTCCAGCTTGCGATGCAATCAGCCATAAAATCACGAAAAGATACTTTTTGCACGCTTCCATGTATTTCAAGCTCAAGGCAATATAATTGTTCGATTTGTTCAGTATTCAGAGGCATATTTTTCAAATGAAAAACCGACAGAATTTTAACATAAAAGAAAGATAGTCAATTTAAAATAAAGATAAATCTATAGTTGAAAAAATTCGAACCTGTAGGTTAACGATTTTATAAAATTTTGATATGGAAAATCGAAATAATTTAAAATTTAAAAATAAATACAGAATTCCATCATCTAGGCTTCGGGAGTGGGATTATTCTCGCGACGGAGCTTATTTTGTGACTATTTGCACGAAAAACAGGGAACGATTTTTTGGGGAAATTTTAGATGGGAGGCTGGCAGCTACAAGGCAAATGGAAATTTGTTTATCTTGCTGGAATGACCTGCCCAACCATTATGCAAATTGTATTTTAGACGCGTTTGTTATTATGCCAGACCATGTCCATGGAATTATTTTTATTGATAATAAACCAGTAGAGACAATTCATGAATAGTCTCTACGTGAACAACGGGAAAATGAATTGACTCTACGGGAACCACGGGAACATGAATTGTCTCTACGGGAACC
>JAPLVM010000025.1 GCA_026397115.1 Patescibacteria group bacterium | reverse complement strand
TTTTAGGCAGTCATAGATATACTTTTGCATAGGAAATTGGAGTTAATTATTTTTTGCTTTGCGCGAAAAATACTACTCCTTTTTCCTATATGGAGACAGTCTTTATTAATTAATCCCTAGACAAAACTGGGGTCTTTTTAGGCCAGTCGCATTGACGACACAGAAGAAACAATGTCTGGATTTAGAGAAGCATTGTGATCAAGCGTATCGACCTTGATTTTTAGTTTGCGCAAATAACTCGCAACTAGGGAACTGCCAACGCCGATTTCTAAAACACTCTGCGGGTGTAAACCAATTACACTTTGTAACTGATAAAAATAGCTGATGAATCTCTGTTCGTCATTATATTTAAATCCGAGATAATGTTCGAGCGAGAATCCTTGTTCTTTATTCATGAGTGTAGAAATTTTAAAATTTGCTTTGCTCTGTTTTTCCAAGAATACTTTTTCACCTTATTATATGCTGAGGCTGAAATTCTATCTGCCAACTTAGCGTCAGCGCATAGTTTATTGATCTGTAAAACCAAGTCGTCAAGATCTCCGGGCTCACAGAAAAGGCAATCTTCTTCGCTTAATACTTCCCGAATACTTGGCAAATCTGAAGCAATAATCGGCCGTTTAGATGCCATATATTCAAACATTTTCAGCGGACTCATAAAATATTTATAATGCGCCTTGGCAGGAAACGGCATAAGCATAATATCTCCAAGCTGGCAGTAAATAGCGAGTTCTTTCTGTTTCATTTTTGGCATGAAATATACAGAGTTTGAAACGCCGAGCTTAGCAGACAACTTTTGGTAAAACGCGATATCAGTTTCATTTCCTCCAATAGCCATGAAAAACACCTTTTTCTTACTCAACTTTTTGGACGTCAACGCCAATAAAATTTCTGAGATACCCTTTTCCTGTCCCATGGTTTTGTAGCTCCCAGTATAAATTAAAACATGATGCGTGAGTATTTTTTCCTTTATTGCTTTGGGCAAAGAAACTTTTTTAAGCGCACTATTTTTTGTGAGATAAAGATCAAACTTGCTTACATCAACTCCGTTAGGCGCTGTTAAAATATGATTTCTGCATCCATGTTTTAAAAACTCACGCTTAATGTAACTGTTAGTAGCAATTATAAAATCACTTTTACGCAAAAAGAATAAAGCCAAGCGCTTGTATTTGCCGAACCAATCATGGCATTCATAGACTGTCTTATAGCCGCATAGTTTAAAAAGCCAAGCGATTTCAGGATTTCTAGTATAAACAATCGTATCTTTTGGCAACTGAAGATCAATCAAACTGAGAAAAAAAGATAGACTCTGCAAGTAAAAACCTGCTGCGCCAAGCCACTTATATTTCATAAAATCATAGCTGGTTAGATACTGGATGCTAAAAAGCTTTTTTAGATTATAAAAGGCAAATGCCTCCTCTGAAATAGCCAAATGTCTGGTGGGCACAATAAGCTCGACTTGATTACCAGCTTCACCAAATTCTTCACACATTTTACAAATTTGGTAACCATGTGCTTTTTCAGTCGGAATACGAGCGTTTGTAATATAAGCGATACGCATATTAAAATAGTAGATTAGCGTAATGGACGGAAAGCGAACAAGGGGTTGCAACTCCTTGTTATTACGCAACTTCAAATGTAAATTTATCCAATTTGTAATTGCAACCACTTGTTATTGCGGCCTTTTTAAACCACAATATTTATTAACTTCCCAGGAACAAAAATCACTTTCTTAAAATCACTTTCTCCGAGAAACTTCTTTAATTTTTCAGAACGCTTAACTAACCTAATAGCCTCTTGCTCAGTAATATCCGCGCTCACCATAATCTTATCACGTACCTTACCATTGATCTGTATTACCAATTCAATCTTATCTTCAACTATTAATTTAGCATCATAACTCGGCCAATTGTTGCCAACAAAAATCGAGTCTTTATGTCCAAGATTTACCCACATTTCTTCAGCCGCAGCCGGTGCAAACGGAGCAATCAAAACTAAAAACTTCTCCCAAATAGGCTTGGAAATCTTTTCGCACGAACTCAATGTATTTGTAAGTTCCATTAGTTTGGCAATCGCTGTATTGTATTTCAAATCCTCCAAATCCTCACCAACCGATTTAATTGTTTGATGTAACTTTTTTATAACACTCTCATCATCCTGCACGCTACCAACCTTACTTTCAAGCTTTACAATTCTTTCAACCCATCTCTTGCATCCTTGTACTCCGGAATCTGTGAAAGAACGATCCTCAGCCAACGGTCCAAGAAACAGTAAGTAAGTTTTGAGT
>JAPLVM010000067.1 GCA_026397115.1 Patescibacteria group bacterium | reverse complement strand
GGTGATAATGCTGATATTGCTCCAAATGATCCTGCGCCAAAAGCGATTTTGTCGTTTGAGAGCGATGTCGTAGAGGCGGCTATTGGAGAAGAAATTATTTTTGATGCGAGCAAGTCGAATGATCAAAACGGTCAAATTATGCAATATATTTGGGATTTTGGTGACGGAATAAAGTCAGAAGATCAGATTGCAAGGCACGCGTATCTTGAATCTGGGGAATATAAAGGTAAATTAGCAGTTCGAGATAGCGCTAATCAATGGGCAGGGATTTATTTTATTGTTTCAGTTAGCATCAATCCTCTTTGGTGGTGGGGCTTAGCTGGATTGGGTATTTTATTCATTTTGGCCGTTGTAATTTTCATGCGGAAAATTATTAAAATTGAAAAAGATAAGCCTAGGAAGCCAAATTTCAAAGAGGTTGAGATTGATAAGAACTAAAATTTCCTCAGTAATCCATGAAGAATATAATTTTTTTATATGGTGAAGACGCATACTCTATTTTTCAAGAGATGCGAGGTTTGAAAAATCAATTTATTGAAAAGCGTGGGGAGCATAATTTTGAGAATTTTTTTGGGGATGATATTGCGGATATCAAGCTTTTAACGAGCGCACTTGAGACTTTTCCCTTTATCGGTGACAAAAGAATGGTTTTACTGCGCGATCCATGGAATACTCGCAAATCAACTTGGCGAAGTCATTTAGCTGATTTTCTCGATCATATTCCAGCGACAACTATTTTTTTAATAGCTGAAACTACAAAGCCAGATAAGCGTGAAGTTTTATTCAAAAAACTGCTTAAGGCAAGTGATGTGCATGAATTTCCAAAGCTCAGGGCAGAGGATCTTGCAAAAAAGGCAGTTGAAATGGCTATGAAATTTGGCAATAAAATTTCAATGCCAATTGCGATCGAGCTTTGCAATCGTGTTGGAATGGATGGTTTTCGTCTTGAAAATGAAATTCAAAAATTAGCGCTTGCCGCAGCTGATAATGAAATTACGTCGTTATTAATTCAAGAGATAGTTGCGCCTGCTGACGCAGAATCTAATATATTTGCCCTTACTGATGCGCTTGGCGCTAGGAAATTGCCAAAAGCTATTGTTGAATTGCAAAACTTACTTGAAAAAGGTGAGAATGAGTTTTATTTACTTGCAACGATTTCAAATCATTTTCGTAGTTTACTTTTGGTTTCAGACTGGATTCAAAGTAATAAACTTAATGCTGGCAATATAGCCAAAGAATTGAAGCTACATCCGTTTGTGGCTAATAAGGCTTTATCTCAAATCCGCAATTTTTCTTTATCTGAATTAAGGAAAATTTATCAAAAATTGGCAGATCTTGATTTTGCTCTTAAATCTTTTATATTTTTTATATTTTTAAAATCATGAAATATTTACTAATTTCTTTGGCAGCTGGGCTTTTGTCCTTGATAGTTGCAGGCATATTTGCCGTTTTAATTATGCGTAAACCAACAGGTGACGATAAGATGCGTAAAATCGCTGCAGCTATTTCTGAGGGTGCAAACGCTTATATGCTACGGCAGTTTACTGTCATTGCCGTCTTCACAATCATTATATTTTTAATTCTTGGCTTTTGCCTTAATTTTTATATGGCAATTGGATTTTTGGTTGGCGCTATTTTATCTGCTTTGGCCGGTTTAATTGGCATGCAGATTTCAGTTCGCGCAAATGTGCGTACTGCAGAGGCAGCTAGAAACGGATTAAAAAAAGCTCTTTCTTTGGCTTTTAAGGGTGGTAGTGTTACTGGTCTGTCTGTTGTTGGACTGGCGATTTTGGGAATCGCGGGTATCTTTTTAACATATCAAAATTTTGGTCTTGAAACGATTAAAATTCCTCAGCAGCTCATGGGATTTGCCTTTGGCGCGAGCTTGATTTCTTTGTTTGCTCGTGTTGGTGGTGGTATTTTCACTAAGGCGGCTGATGTTGGCGCTGACTTAGTGGGCAAGGTTGAGGCTGGTATTCCAGAGGACGATCCTCGCAATCCAGCAGTTATTGCTGATAATGTTGGCGATAATGTTGGTGATTGCGCAGGCATGGGAGCTGATTTGTTTGAAACTTATGCTGTTACATTGATTGCGGCAATGATGCTTGCAGGTATTTTGGGACTTGGCGAGTCAATGATTTTTTATCCATTGATGCTTGGATCTGTTGCTATTGTTTCTTCAATTATCGGTGTATTTTTTGTGCGTCTCGGTAAATCTGAAAAAATTATGGCCGCACTTTACAAGGGTGTGATTGCAACCGCAATATTGTCTTTGATTGGTTTCTGGGGCGTTACCAAGTATTTTAGCGTTAGCATGAATCTGTTTTGGGCAGGAGTAATTGGCGTTGTCGTTACCGCTTTGATCATTGTTATTACCGAATATTACACATCAAAAAATTTCAATCCAGTTAGAGAAGTCGCAAAAGCGTCTGAGACAGGAGCTGGCACAAATATAATTATTGGTTTGGCAAAAGGTCTGGAAAGCACGTTTCCAATCGTGATTGTTCTTGGCGCTGCTATTTTAGGCGCTTATTGGCTTGGCGGTTTATACGGTATAGCTGTTTCTGCTGTTGCCATGCTATCTACCACAGGCATTGTTATTGCTATGGATTCGTATGGACCTATTACTGATAATGCCGGTGGCATTGCAGAAATGGCCGGTCTATCAGACAGCATTCGTAAAAATACAGACGCACTTGATGCTGTTGGCAATACTACCAAAGCTGTTACCAAAGGTTATGCGATTGGATCTGCTGCTTTAGCCGCGTTGATTCTATTTCAAGATTACACGCATGCGCTTGGCCAGACTCAGTCTGTTGTTTTTGACATTGCCAATCCAAAAGTTCTTGTTGGCTTAATGATCGGTGCGTTGCTCCCATTTTTGTTTTCTTCATTTTGCATGAAAGCTGTTGGCAAAGCCGCGCACAACGTAGTTGAAGAAGTGCGTCGTCAATTTCGTGAAATCAAAGGAATCATGGAAGGTACTGGCAAGCCTGAATATGGCACTTGCGTTAAGATTGTGACCAATGCAGCTCTAAGGCAAATGATCGTTCCAGCTGTAATTGCTGTAATTGCTCCGCTGCTGGTAGGCTTTATTCTAGGCCCATTAGCCCTCGGCGGACTTTTGATCGGTGTAATTATTTGCGGTTTACTGGTTGCTGTTCAAATGGCCAATGGCGGTGCCACATGGGATAATGCCAAGAAATATATTGAAGATGGTAATTTTGGCGGCAAAGGTAGCGCGGCGCATAAGGCCGCGGTCGTCGGGGATACTGTTGGTGATCCATACAAAGACACAGCCGGTCCGGCAATCAATGCCTTGATCAAAGTCATAAATACCATTTCAGTAATCATTGCCCCACTTCTGGCGATGATGTTTTTAAGCTAGGGTTTAAGGTAATTTTTTTATGCAAAAGACTCGCCATTTGGCGAGCCTTTTGGCGAATTTCAGTTGTGTTGAAAACGATTTTTAATACGAACTATGCACTTTTTGCTTCCTCGTTCTCGCGACGCAAGTTATGTTCCCACGCCTTGTAGATCGTCTCCGCCATTGTCTTGGATATCTTTTGCATCTCTTGCATCAAAGGCAATAATTGTTCGTCATGAACTTTGGCGGATATAATTAGCCGCGCGACCTTTTGGAACGCTTCTCCCAGAGCATCCAGATCATTAATCAAACTAGCTAGCTGGTCCGGTGCAGGCGATATTTTTATTAAATCACCGCATAAATTAGCCATCTGTTCTAGCAAAGCCGCTTCCGTTGCTTCCTGATCCTCCTCTTTCGGCGCTCTATTTTCCTGCAAATATCTTTGTATCAGTTTTCTAGCCGTACCTTCTAATTTTGTCTTGTCTAGTTTTGTATCAAGATTCATTTTTAACTTATAAATTATATAGTCGAGAAATATATGAATTCCAATATTATTCTAGCCGAAAATTAGTCTAAATTCAAGCCCAATTTTTTTTGAATCTATAAGTTACCAGTTAATTGTTAACTGTTAACAGTTACTTCAGGCGCAAATATCGCTTCATCCTGCCTCGGCACAAACTGCACATTTGGCCGAATGGCATATACCTTTTCCTCCTCAAAAAGCGGCACTCCAATAATCTCATTTTCAACAACATCCCTCATTAAATTCTGCAGTATTGGAAGACGCTCCATCGGCTCAATCAAAGTAGCTTCACCAGCTATTTTCTCATCAAATCCCTGATTTGCTATTTTGAAATAATTTTCAGACCCATTTGTTGCAATCATTTTTTCAAAAAAAGTACCAGCGTCGCCAGAATCAGCCAGCCAGCTTGCTATTACCATTTGCGATTTACCTGATTGAAGTTTTAAAGTAAGTTCCTCTGGCGTAAGCGCATTCAGCTTTACAACAATACCTATTTTTGCAAGCTGGAGCTGAATATTTTCAGCTAGCTTTTTCATTGATGATACAAAATCAAGATTTAGATAAAATTTATCTCCGTTAAGTAAAATCCTTGCTTCTTTAGAATCAGTCTTTGGAATATTGATATCAGAATTAAAGCCAAATACATTAACTCCAGCAAACTGAGACGAAGGCTGAGCATACACAGTGATGCGCAATTGATTTGTTAGATTTGCCCTATTAATGGCAAGTGAAATTGCCTTGCGCACAATTAACTCTGCTAATCGATTTTCTTCTTCGTTGATTTTTTCTGACAAATTAAATCCCAAAAAAGTGACAGATAATTTTGGAAGGCTTTTAAGCAGAATATTTGGATCTGGATTATTGCGAATATCTGGTGGCACTTCAGCCAATATATCGATTTCTCCATCCTCAATCATCCTTGCCCTATGCCGCTTTTCAGGAATACCAAGAAATTCAACTGTTTCTAGGCTTGTGCCTGAGCCCCACCATTTTGGATTTTTCTTTAAGGTTAGCTTTGTTTCGTCTAGGCTATCTAATTGAAACGCGCCTGTTCCCAGCCATTTTTCTTCACCTATGTTTTTCACTATAAAAACTTTTGTTAACTGCCGAAGTAAAGTTGGCTCAGGATGCAGAGTTTGAATGATAATTTTTTTGGCATCTTTTTTATTTATAAAGATTGCCTTTATATTGTTTGTTAGTGCTGAACTTGGATAATATTTTTTGAATAAGTTAAATGAGTTGATAATGTCTTGGCCTGACATCTCACTGCCATCAGTGAAATAAGCCTTTCGCAAATGAAATTCCCAGGTGTTTTGATCAATGTTTCCCCATGCGTCAGCTAGGGCAGCTTCTGGCTGTAGGTTGCGATCAAATCGCACGAGACCTTCATACAGATTGATCAAATGATTGCGCGAGTTTTCTTCATTTGAAAATGGTGAAATAGAGGTGACGCTATTTGTTAGACCAACACGCAATATTTTTGTATCTTGGGTTTCTTGGCACCCTGAAAATATTATTGTTATTGCCAATAGCGATATTAAATAGGGGAGTTTTTGCTTCATGATTTAGAGGTGTGTTTAGATTAATCTTGAAGAAATTGTCATATAAAGGTTTTTATTGCTCATTCAATCTTGCAGATTGAGCGAAAGACGCTGTCACACTGAGCCGGTATTTTAGGCGAAGTGTCTACGTCAAGAGTCATATAGGGTTCTTGTTCGCTACGCTCTGTTTTGCGAACTGTAAACTCACGCAGATTCTTCGTCTAGCATACCGACTCAGAATGACGAAATTTAAAGGAATTCCTTTGTAAATCAAGCTAGCATTCCACCGTACATTTTATGCGTAAATTGTTTGTTTTTCAATATGTTTACTTATATATACAAATATGTTATCCGTATTGACTGACTATACATAATAATGTATAATAACAGCAGTTGTTAGAAAATACCATGCTTTATATCAATAAAACAAAACTGTGTTTTGCAATAGCGTCATTTATATTTATTGCATGGGCGTGGATTTCAGGGGCTGTCTTTGCCTAGAAGCTAAACTTCCTCATCATCATACTCGCGTAGTTCCCAAAATCGCCATTGTTCAAGTAATCTTAGCCCGCGCCACTTACCGATTAAAATACACAGGACTAGAACTATCAATATAGCCTCTGGATGTATCAGGAATAGTGTTTTAAAGAAACCCATTTTTTCGATTAATCCATAGCCTGCTATTGCGACAATCAACGTTCCTATAAATGCTTTTGTCATTTCTGAAAGTCCATTCGCAATTTGAATAGTCGAGAACCTTTCTGCAATTAAGACAACCATTAAAATAGGAAAAACGCTTGAATTGGCTAGGGTGGTATTTCCAAAAAAGGCAGTAATTCCTATAATAACTGTGATTACAAGCGTGATTATGATGGCTGAAATTGCCATTTTTGGATATTGCATTAGCCGCAGATTTTTTGAATAGTGGCGAAATAGCACTAAGGCAATTACTATAGCGAACAAAATAGCCAGTCCTGGCCAAAATCCAATTGCAACAAGTCCAATTGCTAAAATTGATGGCATATATACTCCGATCGTATTGAGCCCGATGATATGCTTTGCAATAACAGCGACCAGCGCAAGTAGCGGTAACATTAAAAGTAAAGTTAAACTATGCTGAGGCATGCCATGCGCGAGAAGATATATTACCCCTTGACTCATGAAATTATATCCGCGGAAAGCCACAGCTTGCCGATCAATCTTTATAAAATCTTTTTCCGCTGTTTTTAAAGTTTCAGCAATCGCGTCTCTCCTTACTAATAAGGATGTATAGACAGCGTCTGGACTCGATATAATTATCTCGCGAGGATTTAGAACGCGATAAGCGATCTTTCCGAATGGGCTTATTGAGTCGATTGAGCTATTAGTTATTGCCAAAATTGTTTTATCGGAAAAATCAATGGCTTTATTTTCCTGCGCAAAACTTGTTAAAGCCGCGAGCCCTCTGGCTTCATCTGTCCACAAAATCAAAAGCGGACTGCCATCAATTACAGCCTGCCTCTTTTTCATGAGCTCGACAATAATCCGCTCTGAGCCAAAATCAGTGCCAGTAGTTGTAGTGCGCACCTCGTCCAGAAGAATATTGCCAGCATCAGCTTCTTTCTGAAAAGTATTAATTACCTTTGGATCGGCAATGCCATCCGAGATTAAAAAAGCCCTATTTTTATAAACAACTATTGAGTGTTCGATAAAGGTTTTATCATAATCATTTGCAACAGTTAGTTTGATTATATATCTTCCAGGTTCTTCGTACCTATGGCCAACTTCTGCTGAAATTGAGGTTGTGCCATCTCCGAACTCCCAGAAATAACGCAAAGGGCTGTTTTTTTTCGGATTGTATGATCTTGTGCCATCAAAAACTACTAGGCGGCCTGCCTCTACCGAAGTCGGTGCTGTAATTACTGCTTCGAGCGGACGATTACCAATTGCTTCTCCAAGCTCAATAATATCACCGGAAGCGGCTTGGGCTGCATTGATACAGACAAACAGGCTGATTATTAGAACGATAGATTTTTTTATCATAGACATTACAATGTGCCGTGAAATAGAAATAATTTTTTAAAGCGAAACGAGCTTTTCCCTGTTGATTTTAGGCTGGAAAATTTTAATTGAATCAATACTGAAAAGCAACATTTTAACTATTCGGAACAGGATCATTCATTTCAAGCTTTGACCATGGATGGCACTTACAGAGTCTTGCAATTGCAAGAGATCCGCCCTTAAGTAGTCCGAATTTCTGAATAGCAATTTTAGCGTACTCTGAACAAGATGGGAAGTGTCTACACACACGATAATTTAATTTGCTGCCCCAAAACGAATGTTCTAGAGAAAAGATTTTTTGGTAAATCAAAATAGCTAATATTGTTATTTTTTCTATTGGAAATAATATTATTCTAA
This sequence comes from Patescibacteria group bacterium, assembly GCA_026397115.1. GTDB lineage: Bacteria > Patescibacteriota > Gracilibacteria > JAPLVM01 > JAPLVM01 > JAPLVM01. The sequence continues at coordinate 15,116 of JAPLVM010000067.1, read as the reverse complement.
TTATGTTTCTAATTTTCATTTACCTGAATATTTGTAAATTATTTTGTGCTGCTAAGGCTATTGCTAATGCATCTGCCGCGTCATCAGGTTTTGGCATGCAATCTAATTTCAAAATTCTGGCAGCCATTTTTTGAACTTGTGATTTAGCTGCGTTTCCTATTCCGGCAACAGCCATTTTGACATTTCTTGGCTGAATTTCAGTGATTAAAAAATTTTTGCTTTGCGCAGCCTCAAGTAGCACTCCTCGTGCACCGGCGACAGCTATGCCAGTAGTGATATTTTTTGTAAAAAATAATTCTTCAATGGCTATGAGATCAGGTTTAAAGGTTTGCAAGATTTTGATGAAATCTTGTCTTAATTCGCATAATCTTTTCGGCAAGGATTCTTGCGAGCTTGTTTCAATAACACCGCAGTCAATAAAATGAGGATTGTTGCCAGAGAATTTTATAACTCCAAATCCGCAGCGACCAATACCAGGATCAATTCCAAGAATAATTTTGTCCATATTGCTTTTGCGCTCGGCTGATAACTAAAGTTTAAGCATATAAAAATCTAACTTCCTTTGCATCAAAACCAAGTGGCTGGAATTCAGGCTCTAATTTAACCTTAAATTTTTCCAAAACCTTATTTATTACAAATTCAGCCATTTTTAAAAAGTCGCAAGCAGTTGCCTTGCCTGTATTTTCAAAGAAATTCGCATGCTTCTCAGAAATTTTAATTCCGCCAATTTGATGACCTTTTAAGCCGCAATCTTCAATCAGCTTGCCAGCGATTTTTCCCTCTGGATTTTTGAAAACAGAACCGCATGTATTTCCAGCCGGTTGCTTTTCTTGCCTAAGTTTTAAATATTCAGATGCTTTTTTCGCAAGTTCAGCAGCATTTTGTTGAGTGAACTTGAGATTCACTTCAATGACTATTTGCTCTGTATCATGCTTGAGCCGTGAATTGCGATACTCAAACTGGAACCAGTGCTTACCAATTTTTGAGATTTCGCCAGAGTTCATATTAAGAAGTTGTGCAGACAAAAAACTGTCACTTATTGTTCCGCCCCATGCGCCTGCGTTGTTGCATATAGCTCCGCCAATTGTACCTGGAATCCCGACTAAACAGCTAGCATCAAGATTTCGCTCAATGAGTTGGCTGATTAAGAGCGGCAAAGGATAGCCGCTAGCCACTTTTAATATACCATTACCTAAAAATTCAACGTCATTTGAGGCGTTCTTGATTATAAGTCCAGGAAATCCATTGTCAGAAAATAAAATCTTTGATCCCTGGCCAATAACTTTTATTGGCAAACGATTTTTTCCTGCAAGCTGGAGAATTTTAGCTAAATCGATGATTTTTTTTGCAGTATAAAAATATTTAGCCGGACCGCCGATTTTTAATGTGGTGTAGCCTGACAGCAAAACATTTTCTTTTATCTCTGGAAATTCGTTAATCTGCATGTAATTGTAAATTGTGCCAATATTGTACTTCAAAATCAAAATATTTGCGAGCGCTCTTTTGTATCTGCTGATTTTTAGATAGAATAAATTTGTCTGCAGCGCGATTACTTTTTTTAGATTAAATGCGTAAATCGACTCTCTTTATTGTTGGCGTTCTGTTTCTCCTGCCGTTTATGGCCAAAGCAGGCGAATTTAATAATCAGATTTCATCTGTTAAAGCTTATAGGGCAGAGATTGAGTCTCCTTTTTTGGCTAATGCAGTTGCTATTGATAATGCGCAAAAACCTATTTGGCTGAAATTTGATGATGCGAGCCCTTGGATTTTGGCAGATGATTTAATATTGAGAGAAAATATTCATAAAATAAAGTGGACAAGATGTGATCCATTGATTTATGAACCGATATTTTGTTCACAAAATATATTTTTTAGCCCTAGAATCACGTTTATTAACACAAAAGTCAATTTACTTACAAGCACCGATGCTTCTATTGTCGCCTATAGAAGCATTATCAGGCAAATTGGCGGTGAGCCTGGCGTTAGTAGCACGCCAGCTTTTCGTATTCGAAGTAGAGCTGAATGGGGCGCAGATGAGAATTTGCGCTTAAAATCAGCGCATACAGTTAGCAGTAGTTTAAATCAAGCAAGTGAAAAAAATGAGTTATGGTGGCCGCTTGTAAGCATGGAAAAAGTAGAAAAAATTATTGTCCATCATACGGCAACGTCAGGACATATTACTGATCCAGAAGCTGGCATGAGAGCTATTTATTTATATCATGCGATTGAGAAAAATTGGGGTGATATAGGCTATCATTATGTAATTGGTCAGCGCGGGGAAGTTTTTCAGGGTAGAGCTGGAGATGATAAAGCTATTGGCGGGCATGCTTATGGTTTTAATATCGGGACAATTGGAATTGCTGTAATGGGCAATTTCGACAACCAGCAGGTGCCAGTACAGGCTAGTGGCTCGTTGTCACAGCTAATAGATTATTTATCTTCAAAATATTCAATTCAGAAAAATGGCGTGAGTATTTTTCACGATATTAGTATGCCAAATATTCTGGGACATCGAGAGTTGAATGCAACTAGTTGTCCAGGGAATTATTTGTACAATGAGGCTGTAAAATTGCGTGGTGGTTTGAAATATACACGTGTGCAAAATGCTATTGGCGATGATACACAAAAGTCAGATCAAAATGGCGCTTCAAGCAGGCAGTCTAATCAAAATTCTATTGTTAACACAAACATTGCCATTAACGAATCACCTGATTATCAGTTTTCAATTGTATCTGGAGCAAATCAAAGAGTTGGGCAAATTGGTGATGTAGTTCAGTTTGCTTTGGTTTTGAAAAATACTGGAAATGTTGCGTGGGACAGCGGCACATATTTGAAGTCAGTTTCAGGCTGGAACAATAGTTTTATCAAGTTTCAGGCGCAATCAAATCGCGCGAGTCGCGTTGCTGAAATGGCGCAAAGAACAGTTCAGCCTAGTTCAACTGCTTTATTTAGGTTCTCAGTTTTACTTCAAAAGCAGGGAGAAATAGAGCTTGATGTTTTTCCTGTTTGGGGCAAGAATCAGCCGGTTAGGCCAATTGTGATTCAAATAAAGGTAATTAATTGAAAATTCGTTATTTTATTATCGCTTTAAGTTTTTCTGCTGCGATTATCCCAATATCTCCATTCATGCCAAGCTTATACGCAAGCTCATAATATTTTTTTGCATTTTCAGCATCATGTTTAGCTTGCGCATACCAATCGCCCAGATATAAATTAGTTTCTGGTAATTTTTCGTCCAGCTCAAGCGCGCGGAGCAAATAAGTTTTTGCCTCAGCTTCATGTCCATTTTCCAGCATTGCCCGCCCACGTAAAGCTAGCGCAAGCGGATTATCAGGATTTTTTTCAGCAAGCTCTTTCGTTGGTTCTAATGCTTTTTCTGGTTCCTTGAGTTTTTCCCAGAAAAGCCAAAGCGGCTTCACTAAAAATGCCGGAGAAAAATTTGTTTGCTTGGCTAGAATTTTTTCATATTCAGCTGATGCTTTTCGCCAATCTTGCTTTAGCATATATGCTTGGGCTCTTTTTTCAGATAGCGTCATTTCATCTTGCCAACCTAGACTTTCAGCCGTATCCAGCTTCTGAAGAGCAGTATCAGCATCGTTCATTGCCAGATATGCCAGTGAAAGATAATAATATGGTTCTGGTAATGTTTGGTCCAGCCCAATAACCGTATTAAGAGATTGGATTGCGCTTGCAAAGTCGCGCAAGGCTATTTCGGCAAGTCCACGAATAATCCAAGCATCGCGGTATTCTGGATAATCTGCTACGAGTTTTTTTATTTCAGCTAAAGCAAGCTGATGTTGGTTATTTTCAGAAAGCGCTTGTGCAAGCAGGGCGCGGAAATGCGGGTTTGGACTGTCGCGATATTTATCATATTCGCGATAAGCATTGATCAAACGGTTGGCTTTGGTCTGCCAGTCTTTATTTTGTTCTGTTGCGTCAGCTTCTCCAATTTGCACTGTGCGATGAAGAAATTTTCCTGCTGTTTCTCGATCGTTTCCTATCGCAGCGAGGAGCCCTTTATAATAAGAACCTTCTGCGTCTGGATCTAGGACATTAAGCATGATTTTTTGTGCCTCAGCCAAGTTATTTGAAGCCAAATAAGCTTTTGCCATCATGATTTTTGCTTGAGTCGAATCAGGATGATTATTTAATGCATGTAAAGCATTTTGAATTGTTTGCGAGAATTCATTATGTTGGTAATAAGCTTCTGCGATACGCAAGTCTGGTATTGCTGAGCTTGATTCAAGCATTGCAGCGCGTGCATAATTTGCTATTGCAAGTTCGAGCAATCCATTTTTGACCAGTAAATCGCCTTGGTTTATATATTGCTGAAATGAGAGATTATTTGCGATTTTTATTTCAGCTGCTTTTTGAGAAACAATAACTTTTTCCTCGCGATTAAAATAATTTAAAAAAGCCTGGTTAACCCCAGTAGCTTGAGTGATTAGAATAGCTATTAGGATAAAGATAGCTATAGCGAGAATAGTGTTCAAATAACGCATTGCTTATTATTTAACCTCAAGCTGGGCTTCAATAGGGGAGTTTTTTTGCTGATTTGCTTTGACGTATTGTCCCATTGCTTCCATTGTGCGCCTATAGAGATCATTTCTTACTGTTTCCGCGTTTGCAGGATCTATTTCCATTACTTTGTCTAGGCGCGCCGCAGCCTCGCCATAGCGTTTTTGTTCAAAATAAATGCGAGCCAGATTATAATAAAAAGCAGGATCATTCTTCATCTGGTCTCCTATGCTATCCATCCATTTTTCAGCAAGTTTATAATCCTTCAAGTCATTCAAATATGTGTAAGCAATATTGTACTTCAAAGTGGCATTGGTTTGATCATACTTAAGCCCGTCCTCATATATGGTCACTGCTCCAGCGAAACTTTTTAGTTCGCGAGCAATATTGCCACGATGGAAATAAATTTTGGCAATTTCGCCATTGTCGTCTTTATCTGAAATCATGGCAGACGCTATTTTTTTATATTGTGCATCAGCAGCTGATAAAGCGTCATCCTGCGCAAATGTGTAAAAGTTGTAAAGAAGAGATGCCAATTCTTGGCGCGCCTTCATATCATCTGGATCTTTGGCCAAGATCGCCTCGAGCTCTTGTCGTTCAGCCTTGAATTCCTCGGCATTTGTAATTTTCGGGATAGGGTTTTCGTTTGTTGTAACACGATATATTGCCCAATATCCGGCTCCGATTGCGATACCGATTAGGGCTAGAAAGATAACTATATATGAAAGTGCGCGACCTATTGTCATGGTTTTGATTTAAGATTTTAGAAAAAATGAAAGTACTGCGAAGCTCAATTATTTTATACTAATTAGTTGTTAAAAGTAAATTGTTTGCTGGTTGCGCGATAGCGCATGCGTAACAATGGATTGAAACCCCATTGTTCTCTGTGTTCCGCTGAGATAATTTAGGTTTATTCAACCTCAAGAAACCTGGCTAAAATCAATGCAGCTTCGCCACGCGTCATAAATGCGTTTTCATTTTCTTGCCAATCTGGATTTGTAAGTCCAAGCTCTTTTCCTTTAGTCCAGTATCCTTGGCTCCAGCTTTCAGTTTTAGCAACTTGTATTGAGCCGATTTCAAGAAAAATCTTTATAGCTTCTGCGCGTGTAATTTGTGCGTTTGGTCTGAAAGTATTGTCAGGATAGCCGTTAATCCAGCCAGAGTATTTTGCCTTTGTGACTAGTGTAGCGAACCAATCATCGGCTTGCACATCGCGAAAATCATTGGTTATATCGCTGGGTATAGCATTCGCATCTACTTTATGCGCCACAAATGCAATTTTTAGTAGCTGGGCTCTGGACAGAGGCACATCTGGGATAAAATTGCCTTGGCCATCGCCATTAAGAATTTTTAGTTCATAAAGTCTATTTGCTGCATGGCATGATTGAGCTAACAATGATTGGTCTTTGTTGGTTTCTGCGTTGCTATAGATAGAATTTATATATTCATCAAAAATAGCGTTGCAGTCAGAAAAGCTTTTAATATATTGCCCGCGTAATTTTTCATTGATAATGCGCCAGTTGCTCGGATCTTCGCTGCCCATGCGCCAGATAGCTATTCCTCCTATTTCATATTCGCGTACTAGGTCTAAGCGATTTGACAGTGATCTCGCGTTTTCATAATAGATAGCATGAAATTGGTTGTCATATGCGGAAAAATATCTAATCATCGGTGTTGCATCTTCCACAATCCACTGTCTGGAGCATTCATATTTTTGGCAGAGTTCTTCATTGATTGTTCTAAAGGTACGCGATGAAGCACCGTGTATGCGATTGCCTTCCGCGTCAATTGGCCAGTCATAAGCGTAGAAAGGAACACCGAGTTGGATTTTTTTTATTGGAACTACTTTGACAGCAAAATCCAAAATATCAAGAAGCCATGGTTTTGGCGCGATTGACCCTGGACTACCAGAAAGCCAATGATGATCATACGCCATGATTTTGAATTCGTCAGCTACTTTGCCGAGCCTTGACCAATCTTGGCCACCTGGGCCATTCCAATTTTCTTTTCCGGATTTTTGCGGATGGACTGCGATTGAGAGGATTTTTTTCTTGCTATGCAATTGGCTAGCGAGTTGCTCTATGAAAATCGAAAATAGATCTCGATCCTCTACTTTGACTTTTTCATAATCAACATCAATGCCGTCAAAGTTAAACTCTTGAACTTTATTTACAATGTCAGATATGTGCTTGCTTCTTTCTTCTTCTGACTTCAAAATTCTTGAGAGACAAGTGTTATTTGACGCGTTTGAAATCATTGGAGCAAGTCTCATTTTTGTTTGGCGAAATTTTTCAATCCAAGTTTTAGATTCAGCTCCATGGTTTGAAATAATCTCGTTCTGGTCATTTACGCACATTTTGTACCAGATCGGGTTGATTTCATTTAATAGCTGATAGTTTGCTTCCCAGCTTTGAGTTGCGTTTTCTATGTCCCAAGAGGTCGGGAGCCAACCAGATACTTGAAATTGGGAACCAGGTGTCGATTTTTCTGAACTCGATAGCTCTACTTTTTGAGCTTGATTAACGTTTTCATCTGGTTCGGTTCTATAATCGCCATTGCAAATTTGAAAGCCTAATCCGAAAATCAAAATTGTAACTGTGGTTTTAATATAAATATTTTTTGGCATTTTCGATTGCTATGTATTTTATGAGTAATTTTTTATAGTGAATAATTCTACTATGAATTTTCAGATTCCCAAATTATTTCATCGAAAACAGTTTGTACCTGGTCAACTTTTTCCACTTTTACGAGTCTTGATCTGAATCTAGCAGCATTCGGAACATCATGAGCATATTTAACCAGATGCTTGCGCATTTCTAACATGCCGACTTTTTCGCCTTTAGTTTGAATTGCTAATTTGCAATGTTCGAGTATCCACGGAAGTTTTTGCGCTAGGGTAATAGGTTTTTCAGCTGGCAATTTATCTTGGCAGTTTGTAGCTGATCCCCAAAATTCAGGAGTAAAGGCAGCAAATAAAAATGGGTTGCCAAAAGTTGCTCTGCCAATCATTATTCCATCAAGTCTGACTTTTGAATTTTCGTCAGCGATTCTATTTCTAGCAGTTTTTTCATCACAAATGTCCCCGTTGCCAATCACAGGAATTTTGAGGATTTTTTTAAGTTCATAAATTGGCTTCCAATCTGCCTGGCCTGAAAATTCTTGTTTGACTGTGCGGCCATGAATTGTAATGAAGTCAGCGCCAGCATCTTGTATTTTTTTCCCAAATTCAAAAAGCGTATCTGCGTTGTCCCAGCCAAGTCTGGTCTTAACTGAGACCGGAAGTTTCGTATTTTTGCGCACAGCTTCTACTATTTCTGCGGCCAAATCTATTTTGCGAATTAGATCAGAACCGTGTCCAGATTTCAGCACTTTACGCGCCGGACATCCCATATTAATATCAATTCCAGCTATTCTGGTTTGGGAAAGTAGGTGAGTAGCTTCAGCAAAAGTTTCTGGATTTTTTCCAAATAATTGTACTATTAGAGGTGATTCATTTTCATCCGAGTCAAATCTAGCCGCAGTGCGTGAATTTAAATGGCAAATGGCATCGGCTGAAATCATTTCAGTAAAGACAAGAACTCGGGGATTGATTTTTTTTACAAGCTGTCTGAATGCTGAATCTGTGTATCCGTCCATTGGAGCTAGGCAGACTATAGGTTTATCCGTGTAGAAGGGAAGATTGGACATTAGAAGTTTGGTATTTTGTACAGTCTAAATAAAAGCAGAGATATTCTATCTTATGTTAATTGGTAATCCAAAATAGGCTTCATTAAATACCGCATTAAATACCGCAGACAGAAGATTCGTCATTTAGAGCCTCCTTTGTCTAACCGCCTCATATAACACAACAGTAGCCGCCATTGTTGCATTTAATGAATCAGCCGCTCCTTTTTGTGGCATGGAAACTTGTATGTCAGCTTTATCGAGCCAATCATCGTTTAATCCCCAAGCCTCAGATCCGATTATAATAGCAGTCGGCTTTTTTAGATTGGCTTCAAAATATATAGTTTTAGCAATTGGCGTAGTAGCGATGATTTGTACTTTGTGCTGGCGTAGCCATTTAAGCGCATCTTCGCTTGAGCAAATGGCAGTAGGTACGGTAAAAATCGTGCCTAGGGAAATACGAATAGCATTTGGATTTTCTGGATCAAGAGCTTTATCTCCAGTAATAATTATGGCATCAGCGCCAACACTGTCTGCTACTCGAAACATAGCGCCAAGATTTCCAGGTTTTTCAATATTATCGGCAATGAGCATAAGTGGACTTTTTGATAGATGCAGATCCTCGAGTTTGTATGTGCGTGACTTGGCCACAGCAACCATTCCTTCAGTTCCTTCGCGCAAGGCTATTTTGGCATAAATGTGTTTTGGGATTTCATATAGTTTAACGCGTAATTTTTCGGCTGTTTTCAGGATTTCTTGTGCTTGGTCATTTTGCGTTAGTTCTGGGCAGAAAAATATTTCTTGGATTTCTATTTTGCCGATCATGGCGCGCTCGATTTCGCGGCGGCCTTCAAAAACAAATTGATCGGTTTGCTGTCTTTCGCGTTTGTTATCGCGGAGCTTGATGGTTTGTTTGATGCGAGGGTTTTGGAGAGAGGTGATGGGGAGGAGCATGAGAAGTTTAGATGAATTATTGATATTATATATGCGAAAACGCGATTATTGGTGGATTTTTTATTTGCTCAATAAAATAAATTTGACATTTGGCTATTTTGTTACTAAACTTTCGTTTCGGAAAATAAAAAGTAGGCGCAAACATAATTTAACATCTAGGAGGTGTTACATGATACGCGTTACAAAAAATAGAATTTATAGGATCGTGTGCGTTTATGCTCGGCTAGGCGATGGAGCAAGCGGGCTGCAGGTGCGTGAGCTTAATGCGATATTGCAAAGCGGGGATTTGCAAGAGGCAGTTTCGGCGATCGACAAATATATTGCAAGCTATGTCGATTCCAGGTCAAAATATCTGGCCAAGATAGCACAGATTAATGGCGCCCTTAAATCGTTTTGCGATATGATTCATAGTGAGAAGCGCACGCCGCCTTTGATATTAAAGGTTTATTTCTATCTAGTATCCCTCATTTCACTGACTGATCTTGAGAGGGGAGAAATTTTTGATACTGCTCAAGGGTTGGTTAGCATGACGGAAAGGATCATAAAACCGCATTATCATCGAATATCTGATGAAGATATGCGGGCCTTTAAAAAAATGCTGCTCAAGGATAATTTAGACATGTCCAGCGTACCTTACGCCCTCGGGAAATATATTTTTTCGAGGGTAACCAGCAAATGCCTCACCCCATTTCTGGCAAGGAGATTCTATCAGGTAATTTTTTGCAAGAGATTCAAAAACGTTTCGGCTTTTGATTTTTATATCGAAATCGTCGAAAAATTATTGGTGGAATTATTTGGGTTTGCCGAGGATTACTGGCTGCCAAGACCATCATATGTATAAACGAAAACTGGTCGCGGCTTGAGATATTCTTATCGATAGCCGCGACCAGACCTACCTCCCGCAACACTTCTTAAATTTTTTCCCGCTACCGCATGGACACGGATCATTTCGCCCTACTTTTTTAAAGTTAGGGTTATTTTGAATCGCTGGTTTAGGCGTATCTATTGAAACTCGCCTTGTTACTCGCTTGTGCGAAACAGTCGTTGGCTCATCTTCATTATCAGCTACTCTTGCTATTGGACTTGCATCAAGCTCTGCATTTTTTTCCTCTCTGATTTCTGTAAAGTCACCGTCAGCATTTTCTTCAATCTCTGCCTCATTTGTCCGCAGTTTGTTCCGGGCAATAATAGCCTCGTCATCGCGTATAGAATCAGTAGTTCTGATTTCTAGTGTGGCAAGTGTTACAATAGTTTGAATTCTTATGTTATCCATGAGTCTTTGAAATAGATCAAAAGCCTCTTTTTTATAAACGAGTAATGGATCGCGTTGACCATATGCTTGCAAAGAAACATTTTGTCTTAGATTTGAAAGTACATCAATATGCTGCATCCAGAGGCGATCAATCGTCCGAAGAAGCGAGTATCTAAGTACATTATTATGATCTTCTTTTGAAAGTTTTTTGAGTTTTTCTTGGATGATTTTGGCTATTGTTTTTATGATTTCGTTTTCGCTTATGGATTCAATTTTTAGGTTTGGAATTGTCTTCATAAATATATCTTTGATTTTTTCATCATTGTGCCCATCGATTTCAGCTATTTTTAATCTGTTTGCAACCTCATCTTGTATTAGTGTTTCTATTTCGGTCCATATATTGTCATTCTGCAAAATTGCGCGTCTCCAAGAGTAGATTTTTTCGCGATGTTTATTGACCACGCTATCAAACTCGAAAAGTCTTTGGCGGATGTCAAAGTTATTTCCTTCTACGCGTTTTTGGGCTGACTCAATTGAGCGCGATAGAATGTTATGTTCTAGCGGCTGGTCTTCAGGAAAATTTAATTTATTCATTAGGGATTGTACGCGATCACCTCCGAAAATGCGCATTAAATCATCGTCCATTGAAACGAAGAACTGCGATGATCCAGGCTCGCCTTGCCGACCTGCGCGACCGCGGAGCTGATTATCAATACGTCTGGCTTCATGTCTTTCTGTGCCGAGTATGTGAAGACCTCCGATTGATGCCACTTTTTCTAAAGCGTCATTGCTTCTTTCTGTTCCGCCAATTTTAATATCAGTTCCGCGACCTGCCATGTTTGTTGCGATTGTGATTGATCCTTCTAAGCCAGCATTGGCAATGATTTCAGCTTCTCTAGCATGATTTTTAGCGTTTAATACTTCATGCTTCACACCTTCCCTTTTTAGGAGTTCGCTTAAATATTCAGACTTTTCAATTGAAATTGTGCCGACAAGCACTGGCTGTTTTTTATCATATCGACTTTTAATTTCTCTGACGACGGCTTTGAATTTACCCTTTTCAGTACGAAAAATAGCGTCTGTCAGATCATCGCGAACCATTAGTTTATTAGTCGGTATTTCAAGTACTGGCAATCCATAGATTTTGGCGAATTCTTCTTCTTCTGTTTTGGCTGTACCTGTCATTCCTGATAATGTCTCGTATAAACGGAAATAGTGCTGGAAAGTAATTGTTGCCAAAGTCATTGACTCTCTCTTGATTTCTACATGTTCTTTGGCCTCGAGCGCTTGATGTAAACCATCTGAATAACGGCGGCCTGGCATTAGGCGACCCGTGAATTCATCGACAATAAGTATTTCATTGTTTTGTATAACATAGTCTTTATCTAGTTGGAAAAGGGCTTCAGCCCGCAAGGCTTGTTCCAAATGATGTACTGTTTCAAATCCTTTTTCAGTATAAATATTGTCAACTCCAAGCCTTTTTTCAAGTTCGGCGATACCAGCTTCTGTGAGCGCTACAGCTTTCTGCTTCTCATCGATTTCATAATGCTCGTCTCTTCGCAGGCCTTTTACGATTTTGGAAAAAGCAATGTATTGCGAGGTGGCTTCTTCAGCAGGAGCGGAAATGATGAGCGGAGTGCGTGCTTCATCGATTAGAATTGAGTCAACCTCATCTACAATCGCAAAGTAATGTTCTCTTTGCACGCAATCCTCAAGCCTTTGCGCCATATTATCTCTCAAATAATCAAATCCAAACTCATTGTTTGTTCCATATGTAACATCAGTTGCGTATTGCTGACGTCTTTCTTCAGGCGCCATGTGATTTTTGATTACTTTATCACGCTCGGCAAGATATTCGTTGACTGTGACTATATGAACACCATGCCCAGGAAGAGCGCGCAAATAAGACGCAATCATACCGGAGAGAGTCTTTCCTTCACCGGTTTTCATTTCTGCAATTTGGCCTTCATGAAGCGCAATAGCGCCAATTATTTGCACATCATAGGCGCGCAGTCCAAGAGCTCTTACGCCTGCTTCTCGACCAATTGCTAAAGCCTCTGCGAGAATTTGTTCAAAGATTTCTTTTTCACGTTTTTTGCGTTCTGCTTTTAAGCGTTTAATTTTTTCAGAATAAACATCGTTTTCAACTACTTCCTGCTTTATTGACTCTTCACTTTTGCTAAACATTGCACGGAATTGTTCGGTGCGCTTTGCCAGATCAGAATCTGAGAGCTTTTTTATTTCATCCTCAAAATCATTAACTTGCTTTACGATTTTTCTAATACGTTTTAGCTCTTTTTCATTTGGATCCCCGATGATTTTATAAACAATTTTTTCTAAGATAGACATTTGGTGGTTAAGGTTTGATAATTTCTTCTTGCCTCAATTTGCTATAATCTAAAATTTAGAAATTCGCGTCTCGCATATTGATTTATGAAGCGATTATATTGTAACTTAAAATTAGATTTTATTCCTTATTTTTGTTAGACTCTAAATACAAGTATTTCAGATTACGTCTTTCCTGTTGCTTGCATTATGATAAAAACTTATAAAACAATCAGTATCGTTATCATCGCTATTATAGTTTTTTTGGCTGGCGTTATATGCGGAGATTTTGGTTTGAGGCAAACAGCTTATAATTGGTTTGCTCCAATCACGTCTAAATATGCTTCAGGCAGCAGCATTTTTGGTGGCGATTCAAAGCATCTTGAAATCGATTCGCGTTTTCTGGGAAACATTTTCAATGCTGTATATGCAAAATATTGGAAACCTGAGGGTATATCAAATGACAAGATAAATTATGGAGCAGCCAGGGGATTGGTTTTTGGACTTGGCGATCCACATTCTGAGTTTTATCCGCCAAAAGAGGCTGACAATTTTTTGGTTGCTGTTGATGGTGAAGTCTCTGGTATTGGCGCAGAAATAGGTTATGACAATGATCGCAATATTATTATAGTAGCTCCTTTGCCTGGTTCTCCTGCTGAGAAGGCTGGCATCAGGCCAAAAGACAGGATTGTGGCTATAAATGATAAACCATTAGCATCAGATACTACTGTTGATGATGTTGTGCAAATGATTCGCGGAGCAAAGGGTACTTCAGCCAAACTGCTGATTTTGCACGAAGGTGCGAATGAGACAAGCGAATTAAGCATTATTCGTGATGAAATTCATCTAAATAGTTTATATGTTAATAAAAACACAGATGGGATTCTGGAAATTAGCATTTCGCAATTTGATAAAGACACGCCGCGCGAGCTTGCCAAAGGTATAGATCAAGCAATCTCTGCGTCAGGTTCTGCGATTTCAGGCGTGTTATTAGATTTGCGTGGTAATGTAGGTGGATTTTTTGATGGAGCAATTTCAGTTGCCGGAGAATTTTTAGAGCCAGGTACTATTGTTGTCAAAGAAAATAATCGAGGTACAATCAGCGTAAAAAAGGCACGAGGTCTAGGCCGCTTAAAGGGTTTGCCAATGGTTGTTTTGATAAACAAGGGAACTGCAAGCGCAGCTGAAATTTTGGCAGGTGCTTTGCGTCAGTCAGGTAATGCTACTTTGGTTGGCATTACAACTTATGGTAAGGGAACTGTACAGGAAATAATTGAATTTCCTGATGGTAGTGCGCTCAAGGTTACAGTTGCAGAGTGGCTTCTACCAGATGGCAAGCCTGTAAATAGCATTGGTATTAAGCCAGACATTGAAGTTGAGCTGAGCGACGAAGATCGCGCAAATAAATTTGATAGGCAAAAAGAAGAAGCTCTGAAAGTTCTTCATGAAAAAGTTAATTTATAAATCATTCATTATTTTTTAAATTTATTGAAGTGGCTAACAAAGAAGAAGATCTAAAGTCTCGTCATATAGTTACTCCTGTCAGCATTTCTGCGAAAGAATATTCTTCAGATAATGCTTCTGGCGACGAAAATGAGATTAATCTTGGCAAAAGTGGTGCTGACACTGAAATTCGAGAAAATGTTGAAATGCAGAGTGATCAGCCTATTTCTGCGGAAAAGAATAATATGGAAATCGAGCAAGATTTGCCTCAAGATGAGAATGAAAATAAGGGCATAATGGCCAGTTTTAGGTCTTTGGAAGGGCAGAAGCAAAAAGTTGGATGCTTGTTGCTAATTGCAATGGTAGCAATTTTTGCCGTGATTGCACTTATTATTGTCATTCAGATATCAAATAATCGCTCTACCAAAACTAATGTAAATGTTACCCCAGCGAATGCTGAAGTTAGCGAAAAGCAGCAAGCAGATGAGGCTAAAGTTGAAAACTTGCCTAATAATCAGGAGATTGTTTCAACCCAAGCTGAAGAACAAAATACAGCAGTACAGCAAAGCACAGGCACGGAAACTGGGCTTAAAATTATGTTTGGAGTATTTGCTTTCGCAGCTTTTTTAGTTTTGATTTTTGGAGGGTTTATGTTTTTTACGTCAAAAGATCCTTTAGGCAAGGACAAAGCTAAGCGCATTATGATTCCGGCTTCTTCTGCCTTGGCAATACTTTTGGTTATAAATGGCATTCTTTTCGCATATTATTCTAAAAAAGTTCCTGTTCAAACTTATGTTGATTCGCCTATTGCGATTACATATTATTCCAAGTCACAAACAGCCGCGCCTTTAGATGTTGAGCTTGATGTTTCAAAATTGCCTGAAATTACAAACACGAGATTTATATCTTGGAATTTTGGTGATGGTAGCAAGGGTTCAGGAGCAAAAGTAAGGCATATTTT
>JAPLVM010000028.1 GCA_026397115.1 Patescibacteria group bacterium | reverse complement strand
TAACACATAAACCATTTAGAATAATCAAACAAGAATTAGACTTTTATAGAAAGCATAACCTTCCTCTTCCAAAAAGACATCCTGATCAAAGACACAAAGATAGATTATCTCTTCGTAATCCTAGAAAACTATGGAACAGAGCCTGTAATAAATGTAATATTCCTATTCAAACATCCTATTCTCCGGATAGACCTGAAACTGTCTATTGCGAGAAATGCTATTTAGAAACCGTTTATTAAAATGGTAGGGAATGGTTTAAAATCATTCCCGATGCAAGATTACCTGTTTATTAAATGCAATATAAAGACGCATGCAAATGGAGACGCATGCAATGCGTCTCCACGTTGATTATCCGTAAGGAACGGTTTCAAACCGTTCCCAATACAAAATTATCAATCATCTATTATTATCAATGCCAGCCTGTATAAAATGCCAATCGCAATTTGAAATCACGCCAGAAGATCGTCGGCTTTATGACAAGCTAACTCTTGCCTTCCAATCCGCGCAAGCTATGGAACAAAGCCGAGCCGCGCAAAAAAGTACTTTCCCAATCCAAGAAACAAGCCTGTGCCAACATTGTCAGCAGCAACTCAGAATGGCTTTTCGTAATGAATGGAAATTCTATCGTCGGAAGTGTGATTTATGTGCGAAAACAGTGGTTTCAATTTACAATGAAAAAGCAAGAATGCCGATATATTGCGCGACCTGTTGGTGGGGCGATAAATGGGATGGCTGCGACTTTGGACAGCCATTTGATTTCGATCGCACCTTTACCGAACAGTTTTTACAATTGCAAAATCATACGCCGCGCTTAGCCATGTTCTGCATTGATGTTCAAGAAAATAGTGATTATACAAATTATGCCAAAGGTAATAAAAACTGCTATTTATTATCTTCTGCAGTTCAGAACGAAGACTGCGCCTATGGCTATTGCATTGATAATAGCCGCAACTGTCTGGATTGTGATCATAGCGCAAATTGCGAACTATGCTATAACTCAATCGATATAGATCGGTGCTATCATTGCTTTTATGCTCAGAACTGTAGCGAGTGCCATAATGTTTATTTTTCCAAAAATCTAATCGGTTGCAATGATTGTTTTGGCTGTAAAAATCTGCGCTACAAAAGTCATCATTGGTTCAATGAGCGGCTGTCCAAGGAGGAATTCAAATCTCGCCTAGCTGATTTTCAACAGCATGGCCTATCTGGAATTACTGACGCGATCATTCGTTCTCATCAGTTCTTCCTGCATTTTCCAGAACAAGCTGTAATACAAATCAATTGTGAGAATTGTACCGGCGATCATCTGCGTAATTGTAAAAATTGCAGGGAATGTTTTGATTGTTACAATTTGGAAGATTGCGCTAGAGCTTATCGCGCTATCAATGTCCGAGATTGTTTTGATATATATGGAGGTTGGCATGGCGAACTACAAATGCATGAAACAGCTTTTGGTAATGACATGGCTTTTGTTTGCGATCATGGGAGCTGGAACACCAATATCTATTATTGCCAACATTTATTTAACAATGATTTTTTATTCGGCTGTATTGGCTTGCGACACAAACAATATTGCATTTTAAATAAACAATATTCCAAAGAAGAATATTATCAACTGGTGCCAAAAATTATTGAACATATGCAAAAAAGTACCCCCCTTAGTCCCCCCTATTCTAGGGGGGAAGCGAGCGAAGCGAGCAGGGGGGTAGAATGGCCTGCCAGCCGTAGCTTTAGCGAAGGCTGGGGAGGATTTTTTCATCCAAGTCTTAGCCCATTTGGCTATAATGAAACTATTGCCCAAGAGTATTTTCCTCTCACCAAAGAACAAGCGCTAGAACAAGGTTTTAACTGGTCTGATTACGAAGCTCCTAGGCCGCAAGCAATCAAAACTGTGCCAGCTTCAAAATTACCAGAAATCATTACAGAAGCGCCAGATGAAATTTTAAATTGGGCGATTGAGTGCCAAGAAACCAGACGACCATTCTTAATTACCAAGCAGGAGCTACGTTTTTACCGAGATCAAAATTTACCGTTGCCGCATTATCATCCCGATCAACGTCGTCTTCATCGATTGGCACTTCGTAATCCCAGAAAACTCTGGAATAGAACCTGTAATAAATGTAATATTCCTATCCAAACATCCTATTCTCCAGATAGACCCGAAACTGTCTATTGCGAGAAATGCTATCTGGAGGCTGTATATTAATTACCACGTACGGGCCAAAATTTTTTGGCCCCATATTGCAATACAAAGACGCATGCAATGCGTCTCTACGTGATGAATTATCGTGTACGGACAATCCTAGGATTGTCCCTTCTAAATTCTAAACCCTAAATTTCCAATGCCCACCTGTCCTAAATGCCAATCGTCTTTCGAAATCACGCCAGATGATCTCGTCTTCTACGATCAAATTTCGCCAACTTTTAAAGGCAAGAAATATCAGATTTCATTGCCTACCCTATGTCCAGAATGCAGATTATTACGCAAACAAATTTGGCGCAATGAATTCCAATATTACAACCGCCAATGCGATTCATGCCATAAAAAAATTCTTTCCCTTTATCCGCAGGATGCGATTTTTCCGGTTTACTGTCATAAATGTTGGTGGGGAGAATCATGGAATCCATTGGATCTTGGACGCGACTTTGATTTCAATCAACCGTTTTTTGCGCAATTTGATACCCTACAAAACCAAGTTCCGAAATTAAGTATGGTTAACGATAATGGCGTAAACAGTGAGAATTGTGAGTACTGCTATGATTTTGCGTTTGGCAAAAATTGCTACTTAGTAAGCACTGCTTGGTATGGCGAAAACTGCTCTTATGCGCGATATGGAGGCAAGCTAAAATATGTCTGCGACTGCTCATTGAGTTGGGGTTCAGAATTAACTTATGAGTGTGCAAATATTATCCAAGCCTATAATTGCATTTTTCTTGAGGACAGCAGCAATTGCGATAATTGCTATTTTGGAATTGATTTAAAAGGATGCTCAAACTGTTTTTGCTGTTTCAAGCTACGCCAGAAAAAGTATCATATTTTCAATCAACCTTATTCAAAAGAAGACTATCAAAGAGAATTAGCCAAAATCAATCTCGGATCATTTTCACAAATACAAGAAATTAAGCAAAAATTTGCCAAATTTATGGCTGATTTTTCGCGCCTGGCAACTTACAAAAACAATTGTGAAAATTGTTCTGGCGACCGTTTAAATAACTGCAAAAATGTACACGGCTTCAATGTTTTCAATGGCGAAGATTGCAAATTTTATTACGGCGGGGCAGACAGTCCGCGAAAAAGCCATGATATTCTAGTTGGCGGGGATCATGATTGGGGCTATGAATCAATGGTTCCAGATCATTCGTTTTTGGCCTGCTTCACAAATTACTGCTGGAAATCAAGCAATATTTTTTATAGTGACAACTGCCATTCGTGCGAATTTATGTTCGGCTGTATAGGTTTCAGACGAGCGAAATACTGCATCCTAAACAAACAGTACACAGAACAAGAATATGAAGATTTAGTACCCAAAATCATTGAGCACATGCAGAAATATCGAGAATGGGGCGAGTATTTCCCATCATCAATATCTCCATTCGGATATAACGAAACTGTGGCACAGGATCACGCGCCGCTAACTAAAGAAACAGCCTTAGCTCAAGGTTTAAAATGGCAAGAAAATTTACCTTTTACAATTGGTCAAGAAACCATTTCTCGGGACAAAATTCCAGATGAAATCAAAGATATTAAGGATAGTATTGGCCAAGAAATTTTAGCCTGTCAAAAATGCCAACGTAACTTTCGTTTAATTCAAATGGAACTTGATTTCTACTGCAAGATGAAACTACCAATTCCGCGTTTGTGCCCGCCATGCCGACGTAAAATTAGGGAAAAATCAGTAGATTCGTTTAAACTATATCTTAGAAATTGTGCTAAATGCAAAAAAGAAATTGAAGTCAGATATTCTCCGGATGATCTGACAAAGGTTGAATGTGAAGATTGCTATTACAAAGAACTTTATTAAATTAGATCAATGCCAGTCTGTATAAAATGCCAATCGCAATTTGAAATCACGCCAGAGGATTTACTTTTTTATGACAAAATTTCGCCTGTTTTTAATGACAAAAGATTTCAGATTCCAGCGCCAAGGCTATGCCCTGATTGCCGATTGCAGATAAGGCTATCATTTCGTCATGGAGGAAGTCTCCATTCACGATTATGCGATCTGTCAGGCAAAAAGATGATTTCCATGTATCCAGCGGACACAGCTTTTAAGGTCTATGAATCTTCTGAATGGTGGAGTGATAAATGGGACGGGCTGAATTATGGTCGAGGTTTTGACGCCAACCGACCATTTGCCGAACAGTTTCAAGATCTATACAATTCAGTACCGCACGTTGCACTCGTCAATACAAATGCAGAGAATAGCTATTATAATAGCCACACCATAAATTCAAAAAATTGTTATCTGATTTTTGGCGGCACAAATAATGAAGACGCGATGTATGGCCACTTCATAATCTCATGCAAGAATGTTTTCGACGGCATGTCTATTAATTCATGTGAGTTATGCTATGAAGGAATTTCCTCGATCGATTGTTATGATTGTAAATATTTTTATAGCTGCAGAAATTGCGATGACTGCCTGCTTGTAGAAGATTGCCAGTCTTGTCATAGTTGCATCGGCTGTTTTGGCCTTCGCAGTAAGGAATATCACGTTTTTAATAAGCCTGTTTCAAAAGACGAATATAAAAAAATTAAGGAATTTTATGCCTCGCTAAATCAGCAAAAACTGATTGACTTAAAGAAAAAACTTAACGAGATAAAATCAGTTGAACCTCATATATACGCGCATATCTACAACAGCGAAGAATGCACAGGCGATATGATTTTCAACTGCCGTAATTGCCTGAACTCTTTTGACTGCCGCGATTGTGAAGATTGCAAAAATTTGAGTTTTACACCGAAAAGTAAGGAAAGTTATGATTGCACCTTTAACGCGCCGGACGGCTGTCAATTTACATGTGATGCTGTGTCTACAACTGGTACTCATTCTGCTTTTGTCACAAGCACAATTTGGTATGGCAATGATGTTTATTATTCGATCGAATGTCATTATAGTAATCACATTTTTGGCTGTACTGGACTGAGAAATCAGGAATATTGCATATTGAATAAAAAATATAACAAGGCTGATTATGAAAAAACAGTTGCGCAAATCATTGAACAAATGCAAAAAACAGGCGAATGGGGATATTTTTTTCCTCCAAAAGCTTCGCCCTTTGCATATAATGAAAGCCTTGCGCGCTATTATTTCCCGTCTGCAGAGGAGCAGTCTTTATCATATGGTTGGAAATGGCATAGTATTGATCAGAGCATTCCAAGAGTTGAAAAAATAATTCCAGCAGATAAGTTGGGCGTTTTAGCCGACATTAACAAGGTGCCGGACGATATATTGAAGTGGGCTATTGAATGCGCAGAAACCAAAAGGCCATTTATGATTCAGCCAGCAGAATTGAAATTCTATCGTAACATGGGTCTTCCAATTCCATTGTTTCATCCAGAAGTACGCCATCAAAAACGAATTTTGTCGCATAATCCTCGCCATCTTTGGATTAGACAATGTAATAAATGCGGGATTGATATGCAAACATCCTATTCTCCAGATAGACCCGAAACTGTCTATTGCGAGAAATGCTATCTGGAGGCTGTATATTAATTACCACGTACGGGCCAAAAATTTTTGGCCCCATATTGCAATTTGGAGACGCATGCGAATGAAGACGCATGCAATGCGTCTCTACGCTAAATTCTAAACCCTAAATTTCCAATGCCCACCTGTCCTAAATGCCAATCGTCTTTCGAAATCACGCCAGAAGATCTCGTTTTCTACGATAAGATCTCTCCAATTTTTAATGGCAAAAAATTTCAGATTCCATCGCCAACGCTATGCCCGAGCTGCAGAATACAGAGAAGATTAGGTTATCGTAATCAACAAAATTTTTATCAACGGCTAGATGACTTTTCTAAAACAAATATAGTTTCGCTTTATTCTCCGAATAAACCATATAAAGTTTTCAATGATAAAATCTTTTGGAGCGATAAATGGAGTCCCCTCGAGTACGGACAGGATTTCAATTTTAACGATTCATTTTTTAATCAATTCCGACAGCTACAAATAAATGTGCCGCGTAGTTCTATGCATCAAGATCTCACAAATGAAAACTGTGAATACACAACTTTCAGCGCACAGAGTCACAATTGCTATCTATCTTCTGGCTTCAACTCCTGCGAAAATATTTACTATTCAGCTTGGCAGGTGCTACTCAAAGATAGCGTTGACTGCTTGAAATGTACAAAAAGCGAACTTTTATATGAGTGTATGGATTGTCAAAATTGTTATCACTGTCTTTTTAGCCAAAATTGTGTAAATTGCGATCACTCATATTTCCTTGAAGACTGCATTGGTTGCTCACGTTGTATTGGTTGTAAAAATTTACGCAATAAAAAAAACTATATTTTCAACAAACCAAGTCAGTCAGAAGAGGTGGACAAATTTATATCAAATCTAGGTAGTTATAAATGTTTATTGGAAACAAAAGAACTTTCCGATAAGCATCGCAAAAAACTCCCGTCACTTTATGCTCATTTGCAAAAAACAGAAAATTGTAGCGGCGACCGTCTGGAAAATGCCAAGAACTGTCAGCAATGTTTTGATGGAATAGTTGACGCCGAAGATTGTCACTACTGCCAAATTTTTGGATGGGATGCCCGGGATCTGGGAGACTGCACTTTGGCAACTAAAAATAGCGAATTGCTATATGAAAATCTAGCGATTATGGAAGTTTATAACTCAGCCTTTATAAATTTTTGTAGTAGATGCAATAATATTTTTTACTGCGATAATTTAGCTTCATGCGAGCATTGTTTTGGCTGCATTGGTCTGAGAAACGCCAAATATTGTATTTTAAACAAACAATATTCTAAAGAAGACTATGATAGTTTGACCTCTAGGATTATTCCACACATGCAAAAATTAAATGAATGGGGCGAATTTTTTCCGATTTCAATTTCTCCATTTGGATATAACGAAACCGTTGCCCAGGAACTCTTTCCTTTGACAGAAGACGAGGCAATTCAAAAAGGTTTTGATTGGTGCAGCTATAAATCTCCACAACCGAAATTTACTAAAACTCTTTCTGCGGATCAGCTGGAAAAATTCGACGATATACAATCTGTCCCAGATGACATTACAAAGTTTGCTTTGAAATGTGAAATTTCTGGGAATTTGTTCCAAATTCAAAAACCCGAGCTAAAATTTTACCAGCAAATGAATATCCGGCTTCCTCGCCGTTGTCCAAAAATTCGTCATCTAGATAGATTACACAGACGCCAGCCTTGGAAACTATGGCATCGGGTTTGCGATAGATCAGGTTGTTCTATAGAATTTGATACAGCTTATGCGCCAGAAGATGGTGAAATTGTGTATTGTGAGAAATGCTATCTGGAATCTGTATATTAATTATCACGTACAGACCAAAAATTTTTGGCCCCCACATTGCAATACAAAGACGCATGCAATGCGTCTCTACGCTGATTATTTGTAAGGAACGGTTTCAAACCGTTCCCAACACAGAATTATCAATCATCTATTATTTCCAATGCCAGTCTGTATAAAATGCCAATCGCAATTTGAAATCACGCCCGATGATCGTGAACTTCTCGAAAAGCTCACACCAGCCATCGGCACCATGAAATTTCCAATACCAGATCCGAAATTCTGCCCAGACTGTCGCTCACAACGCCGCCTGTCCTTTCGTAACGAAAGAAGCCTATATTATCGGCAATGCGATCTGTGTCAAAAAAAAATCATGTCAATGTACCAGCCCGACAAGCAACCCGATGGCAATAAATATCCAGTTTACTGCCTCGATTGTTTTTGGTCAGATAAATGGTCTGGCGAGGATTACGCCATGGATGTTGACTTAAATAAGCCATTTATGGAACAATTAGACTTAATGCATAAACAGGTTCCGAGAATAGCTTTGTCTGTTGGAGTCACAAATGAGAATTGCGACTACAATAATTACATGCAATTTTGTAAGGATTGCTATTTGAGCTTTGTAACTTATTACTCAGAAAATGTCCTTTATTCATACTGGGTTCATAACAGCAAAGATAGTATAGATTGCGGTTTTTGCAACAGGTGTGAACTATGTAAGCATTGTTTAGACTGCTCGCTGTGTTATGATTGTCTGTCTGTTCTAAATAGCGAGAACTCTGATAACTGCTTTTTTTCTTCCAATTTATCTGGTTGTTCATATTGTTTTCTCTGCACTGGCTTAGTTAAGAAACAATATTACATATTAAATAAACCTTATTCAAAGCAGGAATACGAGGCGGAAATCCAAAAATATAATTTTGGTAGTTACTCGGATTTTGACAAAGCCAGAAAACGATTAATTACAGAATTACTTCCAGCGAGAATCGTTCGTAATGTGCGCCAAGTTAACTGTGAAAATTGTACTGGCGACCAATTAGTAAACTGCTCAAATTGTTATAACTGTTATGATACATTCGACTCCCAAGATTGCAGATATTCAAATATCGGCGGAGGTGGAAAAGACTCAATGGATACGATCGGTGGCGAATTTGAGTTTTGTTATGATTCTGTGAATGTGGGATCTGCATCTAGGAATTTATTTTGGTCATTCATGGTTGTTTCCAGCAATGACATATATTATTCAAATCAATGTTATAATAGCTCTGACCTTTTTGGCTGTATCAGCCTTCGCCATAAGCAATGCTATATCTTGAATAAGCATTATGAAAAAGAAAAACACAAAGAGCTTACGCAAAAGCTGATTCAAAACATGGAAAGTAACAGTGAATGGGGAGAGTTTCCAGAATCTCTTTCGCCCTTTGGGTATAATGAAACTTCGGCAGCTGATCACTTTGATTTGGATAAAAAGACAGCGCTGGAGCTAAATTTTCATTGGTCAGACTATGAACATCCAGCTCCCAAGGTAGAAAAAATTATTCCCAAAGAAAAAATGGATGTCATTGGTGACATTTCTAAAGTACCAGATGAAATTTTAAAATGGGCAATCGAATGTGAAATCACGGGAAAACTTTTCCGAATTATTCCACAAGAGTTAAAATTCTATCGTAAAAATAATCTCCCGATTCCTAGGCGTTGTCCTGACCAGAGGTATAAAGAAAGATTTAGCCTACGCAACCCAAGACACCTTTGGGATCGTCAATGTCAAAAATGCGGTGTTGATGTAAAAACAGCATATTCAGAAAAAAGGCAAGAAACAGTTTATTGTGAAAAATGTTATCTTGGGGCAATATACTAAAGCCAATTTAATTTATAATATTTGATAATTATGTCAGAAAATATAGAAACAATCCGTCACTCACTCGGTCATATCATGACTCATGCTATCGAAGAGCTGTTTGGAAAAGCAGGCCTTGGCGTTGGTCCGGCTATATCTGATGGCTGGTACCAAGATTTTGATCTTGGGGAAAAGGCAATTTCGTCTGATGATTTTTCAGCTATTAAGAAAAAGATGCAAGAAATCATTAATAAAAATTTAGATTTTACGCAAAAGATCGTTACTGCAAAAGAGGCTCGCGAAATGGCAAAAGATGATCCATATAAATTAGAAATCATCGATGATTTGGCACAAAATGGCGAAAAAGAATTTTCCTTCTATACCATTGCCAACTTTGTCAATCTTTGTGCCGGTCCTCATGTTGCCAATACAAAAGAATTAAGAAATATTGGCTGGCAGCTTGATCGTTTGGCTGGTGCATATTGGAAAGGTGATGCCAAAAATAAGCAAATGACAAGAGTTTACGGTCTGGCTTTTGCGAATAAAGAAGAATTAAATGCCTATTTACAGAAGCGTGAAGAAGCGCAAAAACGTGATCATCGCAAACTCGGCAAAGAGTTGGATCTATTTCACATTGACGAAAATGTTGGGCTCGGCCTTCCCCTTTGGCATCCAAAAGGAGCAATTATTTGGCGAGTGATTGAAGATTTTTGGTATCAGGCACATTTTCGTGGAGGCTATGATCTAGTTCGATCACCACACATCGGTAGCAAAACTCTCTGGCAAACTTCTGGCCATTGGGGGTTTTACAATTCCAGCATGTACCCACCATTAGAAGTCGGACAAAGTTTAGAGGAAAGACAGGAAAATAAAAAAGTTGAGTCTTCAGAAGAATATTTACTCAAGCCGATGAACTGCCCTTTCCATATTTGTATTTACAAAAACAAACCGCATTCTTATCGCGAATTCCCAATGCGTTGGGCTGAATGTGGTACGGTTTACAGATTTGAAAAACGCGGCGAACTTTCCGGTTTAACTCGCGCCCGCGGTTTTACACAAGATGATGCTCATATAATCTGCAGAAAAGACCAGGCCGAAGACGAATTGAAAGAGGTACTTGATTTTATCTTATATATCTTTAAGTCATTCGGTTTCGATACAAATTCAATTAAGGTTTATCTTTCATTACGCGATCCAAAAAACAAAGAAAAATATGTTGGTTCAGATGAAGGCTGGAAATTTACAGAATCAATTTTGAGAAAAATTGCTATTGAGAAAAAGTTAAATTTCATTGAAGAAGAGGGAGAAGCTGCATTTTACGGTCCAAAACTTGATTTCAAAATCAATGACTGTTTAGGTCGCGAATGGCAATGCTCAACACTTCAATATGATTTCAATCTGCCGGAGAGATTTGATATGACTTTCGTCAATAAAGATAATAAGGAAGAAAGACCATATGTTCTACACAACGCGCTCTTTGGATCATTTGAAAGATTTATTGGGTTACTTATAGAACATTACGCTGGTGCCTTTCCTACTTGGCTTGCGCCAGTTCAAACCGTGATCCTGCCAATTTCAGAGAAGCATTCTGAATTTGCACAAATAGTCCGCAAAGAACTATTTGATCTCAGCGTCCGTTCCGAAATTTACGAAGCCGATGAAACTCTCGGCAAACGCATTCGCGAAGCAGAGAAACAAAAAGTACCGTATATGCTGATAATTGGTGATCAAGAAATACAAAACAAATCTGTGACAATTCGCAAGCGCGGACAAACAGAGCAAGAGAACATGCCTTTACCAGCGTTCGCCGCTAAATTAAAGAAGGAAATCGATGACAAAATTTAAGCTAATTTGAATTAAAAATATGCATCCTTATATCTCAGGAATCATCGGTATTATTGCCGGTCTGGCAATTCTCAAATATCGTCGCCAAGTCAAAGAAATGATGGGCGATATAAACTTTGCTGAGAAATATTTGGGCATGGGAGGCACCTATACCATCATTTTAATAATCGGAGTTTTAACCGTCATTTTTTCAATTATGCACATGTTTGGCGGTCTCGGGAGTTTTCTTGGCGGCCTCTTTGGTTGGCTTATACCAGGGAACAAAAAATAAATCTTCTCATGATTAAATTCGACAAAATCTCATACATCATTAATTCCCAGAAGATTTTAGATAACATAAATCTGGAAATTTGCGGAGGCGAATTTTTGGCTTTGGTTGGTTCTTCTGGCGCTGGTAAGTCTACTTTATTAAAATTACTTATTGGCGAATATAAACCAAGCAAGGGTCATGTAATTGTTGACGATGTGGACATTTCAACGCTAAACAAGAAGTATTTGCAACTCTATCGCCGTAAATTAGGTGTAGTTTTCCAAGATTACAAATTGCTTCCAAAAAAAACTGTCGCTGAAAATATTGCTTTTGCCCTGGAAGTTTGTGAAGAATCAAACAGCAAAATTCAGCAGACTATTCCGGAGATCATGCGACTCGTTAATCTAAATGGTAAGGAAAACCATTTCCCCCATCAGCTCTCAGGCGGTGAGCAACAACGCGTGGCAATTGCTAGGGCACTGGCGCATAAACCAGCCCTGCTGATAGCTGATGAGCCAACCGGCAATTTGGACAAAAAAAACGCAGCAGAAATAATTGATATTCTTAGTAGGATTAATAAGCAAGGAGTAACTGTTATAATTACAACTCATCAGCCTGAGCTGCTTAGAGCATTGAAAAACATAAGGTTAGAACAAATTGAAAACGGCAAAATTCTTTAACATGAAATTTTTCATATAATTTGCTAATATTCATTCAGCTTAGTTTTTATCGCCTTGAAATGAAAAAAATAAATATAGCCATAGTTCTTTCTATTCTAGCTTTTGCTTTAGTAGGATGCGGCGAAGCTAACACAATAGATAAAGTTGCACGAAACTGCGCCTTAATGCTCGATCAAAAAACCTGTCGCGAAGACGTCATGTTAGTAATTGCCAAAAAAGACTTCCAGACTCTTTCCACCTTAATTCATCCGTGGAAACATTTACGATTTTCTCCAGAACCAATAATTGAGGAAGGAACCGATCTGACTTTTACCTCTGACGACATTGCAAAAATTTCCTCAGATAGTCGCACATATCTATGGAGTAAATCCAAAAGTTTTCGCAAGCCTCTACTTTTAAATTTTGACGAATATTGGAATCAGTTTGTATATGATCATGACTATCTAAACGCGTCGGAAAAGCCAGTATTTCGAAACCTAAGCAATGATTCAAAGCAAGACATTTTTGCAAAGATTTATCCAAATGCCGAAGCTTATGATTATTATTTCTCAGACTCAGGATCAAATGTCAGGAACTTGAATCAAACCAGTTTACGCCTTGTATTTGATAAATATGAGGATAATTGGACCTTGGTGGCAATAGCGCACAGCCAAGGCAAATCCCAAATCGCTAAATTACAATAGTTTTTACAATCCTTTGCCAAAGAAGAAATCATCATCGCCAGATCTTTTTGATGCTCAGCTCAAGGCTGATCTTAAGAGAAATGCACCTTTGGCCGATCGTATGCGTCCAGTCAGCTTGGATGATTTTGTTGGACAAGAAGAAATCATCGGGCAGGGAAAACCTCTCCGCATGCAGATTCTGAATGATAATTTGTCATCACTAATTTTTTGGGGTCCACCAGGTACAGGCAAAACAACATTGGCAAAGATTATTGCAGAAACCACGAAATCAGTTTTTTTGCCACTTTCAGCGATCGGCTGGACAGCTGAAACATTTCGCGAACAAGCTGCAAAAATTTTGGAACGCCGTAAACTCAATGGCCAGCGCACCATATTATTTGTCGATGAGATTCATCGTCTTAATAAGGCCCAACAAGATCAGCTGCTACCATACCTTGAAAAAGGTATCATCACTATGATCGGCGCCACAACAGAAAATCCAAGTTTTGAATTGAATTCAGCCCTTTTATCTCGTTCGCAGGTCTATGTTTTAAAAAGTTTAGATCACGACGATTTATGCAAACTTGCCAAGCGTGCCTTATTAGATACAGACCATGGTTTGGGTAGCCTTGATGTCAAAATTGACGAATCAGCACTAAATAAACTCTGTGAGCTTGCCAATGGCGACGCACGTATTTTATACAATTTGCTTGAGAGAGCTGTTTTCGTAGCATCAGAAAGCAAAAAAATTACAGCCAAAATAATATCAGAGCTAACCTCTGGCGTAGCTTTAATCTATGATCGAGCCGGAGAAGAGCATTACAATTTAATTTCTGCGCTGCACAAATGTATGAGAGACGGAGATGCCGATGCCGCGCTATATTGGCTTGGCCGCATGATTTCAGGGGGCGAAGATCCTCTTTATATTGCGCGTCGAGTGGTTCGCTTTGCCTCAGAAGATGTTGGCTTGGCCGACACGCAAGCTCTTTCCATTGCCATCGCTGCCAAAGAAGCTGTACATTTCATAGGACTTCCAGAATGCGATGTTGCATTAGCGCAAGCAGTTGCTTACTGCGCTAATGCCAAGAAATCAAATGCTCTTTATCAAGCTATGATTGATATTAAAAAAGATATTAAGCTTCATGGTAATTTGCCTGTTCCAGAAAATTTGCGTAATGCAACGACAAAACTCGCAAAAGATCTTGGATATGGCCGTGATTATAAATACTGGCATAAAGACCCAGCAGGAGCTGAAAAGCAGGAACACTTACCAGTAAAGTTAAAAGGGAAGAAATATCTCAAAGAAATTAAATAATTTTTTCATCTATTTATGTCATTATAGAATTAACTATATAATTCAATATAAACATGACGAATAACGTTTTTGAACAAATTAAAAAAATTAATAGACACGGACAGGAGTTCTGGAGTGCTCGCGATTTGATGTCTCCGCTTGGTTATTCCCGATGGGAAAATTTTGAAGAAGCAATTTCTCGAGCAAAAGAATCGTGTAAAAATAGTAGGCAAGCGGTTTCTGATCATTTTCGTGACATCACGAAAATGATCGAAATAGCGCCTGGAACTGCAAAAGAGGCTAAAAGAAAAATTCTTGATTATGATCTTTCTCGTTATGCATGCTATCTTATTGCTCAGAATGGTGATCCGAGAAAGGAAGAAATTGCCTTTGCGCAAACCTATTTTGCAATTCAGACTAGGAAACAAGAAATACAAGAACAGCTGGTCGAAGACAGTAAAAGGGTATTCTTGCGCGCGGAAATGAAGGAGCATAATAAACAGCTTGCAAAAGCTGCAAAAAAGGCAGGAGTTTGCAATTATGGCAATTTTCAGGATTATGGATATATGGGGCTTTATGGCGGAACGAGGCAAAAAGACGTTCATGCAAAAAAGAAACTTAAGCCAAAAGAAGCGCTCCTAGATCATATGGGAAGCGAAGAACTTGCAGCAAATCTTTTTCGGGCAACGCAAGCCGAAGCTAAACTTAAAAGGGAAAATATCTTTGGCGAAAACAAAGCTAATAAGGCTCATTATGATGTTGGTAAAAAGGTGAGGCAAACTATCGAAGAAATAGGCGGGACAATGCCAGAGAACTTACTAGAGGCAGATCATATCAAAGAATCGAAAAAGAGGCTCAGCCCAAGGCAAAAATCCTTACAATCAAAGAAAAAGTAGCTATCTAGCATTCGACTATAGATTATAATTAATCCAATCATTGAGTTTCAGCCATGAGCGTAAAAAATTGTATTAAATGCAACGAACAGTTTGAAGTAAGTGATCAAGATCGCGCATTTTATGACCGAGTATCTCCTGTTTTTAACCAACAAAAATACTTGATACCTGAGCCGACAATGTGTCCTGACTGTCGCCGCCAGAGACGTTTAAGCTTTCGCAATGAGAGAAATCTTTATTATAGAAATTGCGATTTATGCAAGAAAAAGATTTTAACCTTTTTTTCGCCAACAGGCCCGATCAAAAGAGTTTATTGCGGGGACTGTTATAACGGAGACAAATGGGATCCAGAAGCTTATGGCCGCGATTTTGATTTCAATAAGCCATTTTTTGAGCAATTTGCAGAAATATTATACGAAGTTCCTAAAAAGAATTTAAACATTTTACTTAATGAAAACAGCGAATATAACAACCAAATATGGCATTGCAAGAACTGCTACTATTGCTTTGACGTAGGCTATGGAGAGGAATGTCTTTATGATAAGGCATCCCATTTCGTTAAAAACGTTATCGATTGTTCATATTGTAAGGAATCTGAGCTCATTTACGAATGTATAGAATGCAAAAATTGCTACAACTCAATATTTTCAGAAAAATGCGAAAATTGCAGTAACTGCGCTTTTTGTTTTGATTGCAAGAGCTGTTCAAACTGCATTCTATGTTCAAATCTCAGACAAGCCGAATATTACGTTCGTAATCAAAAAGTTTCAAAAGAAGAGTTCAAACGCATGCGAGACGAACTATTTAAAGGTGAAAATGCAATTTTAGAAAAATATAAACTTGATTTCGCAGATGTTAAATCAAGGACTATTTATCGCGAAAACTACAATATTGCCAGCGAAAATTGCCTCGGAGAAAATATTTTGAATTCAAAAGACTGCCAATACTGCTTTGATACTTTTCGTTCGCAAGATTTAAAATGGTGTCACGATGTTGATAATGATGCGAAAGATTGTCGTGATTGTTCGCATCTAGCCGAAGCGGAATTAGTTTATGATTGCGCAATCGTGGCAGGCTATAGAAACATTTTTTCTTTAGCTTGTTGGGCTTCAAACTTGGCTTACAGCGCCTACTCATTGGTTGCCACAAATACAGAGCACCTTTTTGGATGTTCTGACATACATGGTAAAGAGTTCTGCATTTTGAATAAGAAGTATTCTAAAAAAGAGTTCGAGGATCTTGTTGAGAAAATAATTAAGCACATGATCAATTCAAAAGAATGGGGCGAATTCTTCCCTGCGTCAATATCGCCGTTTGCCTATAATGAAACCATCGCTAATGAACATTTTCCGCTTAGCAAAGAGCAGGTTTTAAATAGTGGCCTACGGTGGATTGATAAAGAAGACAAAGTGTCTGAAGTTAAAAAAGTTATTTCAAAAAATGAGATTTTGCCAATTATTCACGTTACAGATGAAATCCTAGACTGCGCAATAAAATGTGAAAAAACTGGTCGTTTATTTAAGCTTCAAAAAATGGAGCTAGATTTTTATAGAAAAATTGGGTTACCAATTCCATATTTGCATCCAGATGTGCGTTATGAACGTAGAATGAAATTACATCCATTGCGTAAGCTATGGCATAGAGTTTGTGGGCGAGATGGTTGTAAAAATGAATTTGA
Organism: Patescibacteria group bacterium; assembly: GCA_026397115.1. Classification (GTDB taxonomy): domain Bacteria; phylum Patescibacteriota; class Gracilibacteria; order JAPLVM01; family JAPLVM01; genus JAPLVM01. Next base: position 12,499 of record JAPLVM010000028.1, on the reverse strand, counting down.
GACTACATTCAGCCCAGAGAGATCAGAGACAGTTTATTGTGAGAAATGCTATAACGAGGTGGTTTATGGATAGCCTTTTTTGACTTTTTTTATGATTTACCATAAAATTCTCTCGCTTTAGAATTACTATTTTAAATCGTGGCACATACGAAAGCCCAAAGTAGCAGTAAAAACCTCAAGGATTCCGCAGGCCAGCGACTCGGCGTCAAGAAATTTGGCGGCGAAAAGGTAGTAGCCGGCAATATTATCATACGCCAACGTGGTAATAAATATTTTGCAGGTGAAGGCGTGCGTATGGGTAGAGATCATACATTGTTTGCAGCTATAGATGGTATTGTTCAGTTCTATAGAAAGGCTCAAATTAAATTTAATGGTCGTCGTTACGAGAACAGGTTTGTTAAGGTTGAAACAGTAAAGTAAATCTATTCTCAATATTAATATAATATCGGCCAAGGCCGATTTTTTGATTTATTCTATCCAGTTGTCTACATGCTGTCCAATGGTCTGTCCTGTATGTCCGGATCCTACAGCTAAGCCCATAAACAAATATTAGTTAGCATGTCCGACAACCTAGACAAACAGTTGACAACAGTGTCCACATTGTCTACATTGTCTACATTGTCTACATCAATTGGATTTTTAGATGCAAGATAATTTAGATCAATTTATACCGCGAGAAACTGCGGCCAGAATGCTTGATATTTCTGTGCGTAGTTTGGATAGGCTAGCTCGGGCTGGAAAAATCGTTAGACATAAAAGACATGGCCGTGTATTTTTTTCATTGAGTGCTGCGCAAAAGATGAATTTGGGTCAGCATAATTCATATGTGTCCAGCCCGCTGTCTGTTTTGTCCAGTATGTCTACTTCTACGATTGTTGAACCAGAGACGCAAAGTAAACCTGTTATTACGAACACACTAGATAGACAACCGGACAATTTGGCCATGCAGCTGCAAAAAGACTTTCGTGTACTTTTGGAAAAGCAAGAGGAATTTCAGCGGGAAATCATCCAAAGGTTCCAGAATGACCTGCAAGGGGCGCAAAAGAAGTTAGAGGCTGCTAACTATCGTGTTGGGCAGTTGGAAACAGAATTACGCAATTCTGTGCCGCTCCTAGAGTCTGTACATAAGTCAGAACAGGTTTTTGAGCTAAATATGAAGCTGGAGCGGCTAGAAAGAATCGTGCGTGACGAAAAATTCTCAAAAACTCTCTATTGGCTGTTGGCTATTTGTATGGCTGGAGTAGCAATTTTTACATTACTTTTTTGGTAATAATCAGTTTTTGCGATAAAATCAATGCGCAAATTTAATTTCAAACTTTTTTATGCCACAGAAACTCTCTGCTCAGCGTACCGGAAAAAGGCAAAAAAAACGTGAGGATCGTAAGACCGCACATAGCGGCATGGCGCAAAAAAAAGAGAATTCTCAGGAGCGGCGCCGACAAAAGGAACAAAAAACTATTGTTGCGAATGGCGCGATAGAGATCTCATTACCTCCGGTATCAAGCGTGGGAGAATTTGCTCGTAAGCTTAGCTTGCCAGTAACGGCAATTATCAGTGAATTACTGAAAAATGGTGTAGTGGCAGCTATTAATGAGTCAATTGATTTTGATACGATGGCAATCATTGCTGGCGACCTTGGTTTTATAGTTAAGCTTGATGAGTCAGAGGAATCATTGCTTATTGCAGCGGAAAAAGATGAGCGTAGTATGCTTGAAAAGCTTTTGTCTGAGGACAAAAAATCCGATTCACAGCCGCGTCCGCCGATCATTTCTGTCATGGGACACGTTGATCATGGTAAAACATCTTTGCTTGATGCTTTACGTGAGACAAATGTGGCAGCAGGTGAGGCTGGAGGAATTACTCAGCACATTGGAGCTTACCAAGTGGATTGGAAAGGTCGTAAAATCACATTTCTAGATACACCTGGACACGCGGCTTTTACTGTTATGCGAGCCCGTGGCGCAAAAGCAACTGATATTGCGATTTTAGTTGTAGCGGCAAATGACGGTGTAAAGCCACAAACAATAGAGGCAATTCATCATGCACGCGATGCCAAAATTCCAATTGTAGTTGCAATAAATAAGGTTGATTTGCCAGAAGCTGATATAAACAAAGTTAAGTCAGAATTGTCCGAGCATGACCTAATTCCAGAAGAATGGGGCGGCAAAACAGTAATGGCTGAAGTAAGCGCCAAGCAAAAAAAAGGGGTTGAAAATTTGCTTGATTTGGTACTTTTGACATCTGATATGGAAGATCTCCGCGCAAATCCAGATCGTTTAGCTGTAGGAACTGTAATTGAAGCTGATCTTGATTCAAAACTTGGTCCAGTTGCTACAGTTTTGATAAATACAGGGACTTTGAGAAGAGGCGATCCTGTTGTTGTTGGCGCGGCTTGCGGACGCGTCCGCTTAATGATTGCCCCAAATGGTAAACAAATTAAAGAAGCGTCCCCCTCAACGCCTGTGCGTATTAGCGGTTTAGATTTAGTGCCAGCTGCTGGAGAAATTCTTACTGTTAAAACAAGTGAAAAAGAAGCCAAGTTTCTAGCAACAAAGGTTCGTCAGCATCGGGAGGCTAGATCTATGGAGCAGAAAAAAATTGGTCTAGCTAAACTATCGGCAAAAATAGCAAAGGGTGACGTAGCTGTTTTAAAAATTATCGTGAAAGCTGACGTTGACGGTTCTTTACAGGCGATTAAACAGTGCTTGTCAGATATTAAGTCTGAGAAAGCAGCCGTTCAAATCATCCATAGCGGTATCGGGCAAGTGAATGAATCAGATGTTATGATGGCTGCTGCGGCTGAAGCTGTAGTTATCACATTTCATCTCGGCGTAAATAATGACGTTAAAAAATTAGCTTTACGCGAAGGTGTAGAGATCAAGCAATATGATGTAATTTATCATTTGACTGAGGATATAGAAAAAACCCTGTCAGGAATGCTACAAAACGAAGTAATCGAAGAAATTCTAGGTGAGCTTAAAGTAAAAGCTATTTTCATGACTAGTGCCAAGGCAATGATTGTTGGCGGCGATGTTAAATCAGGGAAGTTCACAAAAGACACAGTAGTTAGAGTTTATCGCGACGGGGAGATTATTGGTGAAGGAAAAACAGATTCAGTACAAGAAGGTAAAGTTCCATGTGACAGCGTTGAAGAGGGTCATGAATGCGGATTGCATTTTATCGGAAAGGTGCGAATTCAAGAGAAAGACCGTTTACTGAGCATCCGCGTAACAGTTCGTAAACAGGAATTATAAAAATACAACATAGACAGTTTTTTTGATAATATTACTTAGCAATAGTAATACTTTTTATTTTTAAACTGATTTATGCAATCTCTAGCGATAATTATAATTGTTCTAATTATACTTCTGTTATTGGCGGCAATCTATTTGTTTTATATGGGCTTGTTTAAAAGGATCAAAATTATTGAAAAAGAGATAGGGCCTTACCAATTAGTTTATGAGGAATATATCGGGGATTATTCTAATACAGAAAAAATCGCAGATAGCATCTATTCGTCATTACTTGCGGATGGAGTTAAAACATATCGTGCTTTTGGGATTCACTATGATGATCCAAGAGTTATAGAAAAGGATAAGTTAAGAAGCATGGTTGGCTGTATTGTTGAGGAAAAAGATTATGACAAGATAAACGCGTTAACCAATAAATACAAGATGCGCATTTTTGAGCAAAAAAACAGAATTGTTACAGATTTCCCGCTTAGAGGCAGATCGCCTATCTTCTTTAGCTTATTACGCGTTTATCCTGCCTTGGATGTATATATGAAGTCAAGAGGTTATAAAAGGGGTGAAATCATGGAAATCTATGATACGCCAAGCCAGAAGATCACTTATGCTGCGGAAATCATCGCGGGCGAATTTGCATAGTAGCTTTATTCAAAAATTTTTGACAGAATAAGCTTTTGCCCTTAAACTGTCCTCGCATTATTTTTTACATCTTTGACGGTTGATCGCAATCGTCCTTAAGTCCATAAAGATGACCAATTATGAATTAGCGCTAATTCTATCCTCCGAACTAACAAATCCGGAAATAGAAAAAAAGCTTACACACATCCGCAAAAGCCTTGAAAAAATAGGCAAAATTGATAAAGAGGATATTTGGGGTATGCGTGATTTTGCATATCGCATCAAGTTCCAGCATCGTGGTTACTACGCGATTTTTTATGTATCTGCTGAGGCGGGGATGTTGTCAGAGCTGGATAGCGAATTACGCCTAGACAATGATGTTTTAAGACACCTAATTACAGTCCATGACGTGAATTATGTGCCGGTTGTGCGCTTGGAGGAAGAAGGTGCGAGAGTTGACAAGAGAGAGGCAAGAGTGAAGGCAAAAACAGAAGTTATTATTGAGGAAACAGCCGTTGACCAGACGGATAAGAAGGTAAAGACAATTATTCCTGAGCCAGAAGCGCCCGATAATGTTGAACCGCCAAAATCGCAGCTAGATACAGCTGAGCTTGAGCCAGAGAAAACAATAAAGAAAAGAGTGAAAATAGTCGAGGAAGAGCCAAAAATTCCAGTTGACGGTGTTGCCAGAAAGAAGACGCAAGAAAAGAAAAAATCCTCTCTTACTGATTTAGACGCGGCATTGGATGCCCTGCTAAAAGATTAAAGTGGCATTAATCCCCTTAATTTTTTGTTTGTTATAAATTTAAAATATTTATTGCAAGAAAGATGAGAAGTGTAAACGAGGTTACCTTAATTGGAAATTTAACTCGTGATCCAGAAATCCGCCAAACAGGCGCAGGTCAAGTAATATGTTCATTTGGCGTAGCTACCAACCACGACTGGACTGATAATCAAGGAAATCACCAGTCAGAAGCTGAGTTTCACAATGTAATTGCTTGGGCCAAATTAGGTGAATTTATAGGTAAATATTTTCATAAAGGAGATGCTGTCTATGTAAAGGGTCGCCTAAAAACTCGTTCTTGGATTGATGAAGGAACTGGAGCAAAGAAATTCCGTACTGAGATTATTGCTCGCGATGTGATTCAGCTAAGGCGTATTAATAATAACAATGATTCAAAAGGCGGAAGTAACGAAGAATTCATCCCGCAGGAAGAAAATCTGAATGTTTCTGAAATGCCCGCAATCGAGAATCCAGTATAATTTATTGTTTTCCATTCAATATTCATGCAAAAAAAGTATTATCCAAAGAAATATTGCCGTTTCTGCCGCGCGCAAACTAAGCTCGTGGATTGGAAAGATCTGCAAACTTTGCGTAAATTTACGCGTTTTTTCAGTCGAATTCAGCCAAGAAGACTCACCGGCAACTGCGTCTTGCATCAAAAAATGATTATGAAGGCAATAAAAACAGCCCGCTTTATGGGACTGCTGCCGTTTTTGGAGAAATAAAGGGGTTTGCCATCTAGCTCAAGAAAGCTCAGAAATCCATCTAATCTGCAAGATTTTCTCTATTGATTCCAAGGCATTCTGGTCCATATGCTCTTTTTTAAGCGGCTCGAGGGAAGACATAAAAGTTTCTAAATCGGAATTATCACTGATAGTATAATCTAGTTTACCAATTTCCTTAAAAGTTCCTGCGCCAAAAATTGTATCTATGATTTTTTGAATTATAGATAAGTCGCCAGCGAAATAAGCCTTGGCGAATTCATTCCACACGGATTTTAAAGTCAATTGATCAGAAATCATTATGTACCGATCTAATTTTGGACGTAGTCCAGCGCATATTTTCGATATAAGTTGAAATAAGATCGTTCTTTGCCGCGGATATGAATATCTATCTTCAGCTGTTTCATATTGAAATAATATTGATACAGGAGATTGTTCCTGATAACTTTTTAAACTAGTACAAAGATCATCGAGGTCCTTTCCGCCAGTAATTTCCATGTTCAATGCCTCGGTCAATGCTTCGTTGAGGCCTTTAAGCATAGACATAATTTTTACGCCAGCCTGTATAGTTTCGACTTCGTCATCAATATCGATTTTTTGTTTAAACTCACGAACTGTCGCATTACGGAATGCCCAGAAGTGAAGCATTTCGTGTGATAAAGACATCCGATCCTCCATTTCGTCGCCGGTCTCGAATACATCTATTCGCTGCAAATCTGTAGCGACTGAACCAGTGCAGCCCTGCGCGTTTTTTTCTTGATCAGAGATTTTGGAATAATGAATATTTTTATGTGGTACCTGAAACTCAGGTAATCCAGGAGCATATTTTTCGCGCAATTTAGTTAATTTCATATAAAGCTTATTGTACGCATCTTGGTCCTCAGAAGTCGCGCGTCTTTCCTTATTACCACGCGATTGATCAGCAAATTGTTCGGCTGCTAATTTAAACGCTTCATCTCGTCTCGAAGAGTTTCTTTGTAGTGGATTTTTTGAAATTGCGAAAGCCTGATCAAGCGACGATAAACCATTGGAAGGTTCCATACCCTTATGCGATGTTTTTAGCCGTCTATATTTAGAATTTTCCATTCTTATTTTTTATTTCAGATAATTTTATCAGAAAAATAACTAGAAAACAACTTATTTTTTAGTTGGAAAATCGTGTCCTAATCTGCTATAATATTATGAAAATAAAAATAAATATGTACGGATTTTACAAGAAAATATTTAGCGTTCTGACACTCGCGGTAATAATCGGATTTTCCGGTTACTTTTCAGGCGATTTAACGCACTGGCTATCAGCCAATATCTTTGACAACGTAAACAGTAAATCTGCATTGAATCTACCTTTGCAAGGCTCAATCATTGATCATTCAGACACACCAAAAACAATAAATACAAATGGCGACGTTGTTATCCAGCCAGCTCATACGCAATTTCGCAATGGCTATCTTTTTACGCCAGATCATGCTGATTTTGACTTAGGTATGCAAGATTTGGAGATTAAAATGGATATTTACATTGATCAAAATTTTCCTCGAAATACACCATTACTTGAGCAAAACAGCGCTAATGGTAATTTTTGGTCATTTTATATTGATAATAACGTGGCTGGCGGACTACGTTTTGTTGTAAATAACACAGAAGCCTCGCCAGCGCGGACTTTGGATTTATATCAAGGAAATCAGACTGGATGGGTAAAAAACACTTGGTATACAGTTTCAGTGGAAAGATCTGGAAATGCGTGGAGTTTGAAAAGAGACGGCGTGGTTCTCAAGAGTCTAGTTAGCAATATTGCAATCCCAGATATGGACGGTCGGGTTTATATTGGCGGTGGTGGCGTCACTTTCACAAATAAATTTTCAGGTTACTTAAAAAATGTCTCAGTATCTCGAGGAATTGAGGCTGAGGATGAAGAGCCAATGAGTAGCATTACGTCTGATTCAATTATGGATCAGATTGAATGTGAGGATCAGGAAGGATATGTATGGCTTGACGGAAAGTGTCTTGCTGAAAAAGATGCTCGAAAAAATCAAACTACAAAATCAATCAATAGTTTTAGCTTTGTGCGTGCAGACGAAAACGAGTCTATTCCGCAAGAAAGACCAATTGCTTCGATAAAGTTCGATCCAGGACAAAACATTATTACTGGCCAAAAAGTTACATTTAAAGCTAATAATTCAACTGATGGCGAGGAAGAAAAAACCAATCTTGAATATGCTTGGACTTGGGATCAGCGATCAGGTGGTTTTACAAATTGGTCAAAACAAGTAACTGACTCACATACTTATGAAAAATCAGGCGCATATAATTTTGTTTTGCGTGTTCGCGATGGAAGCGGGCAAACAGACACTACAATTGCCCGCATAAATGTATCTGATCCAGGACCAAATATGGGCGGTTTTACAGTAGAGCCTGAGCAAGGAACCACAAAAACTATTTTCACTTTTACGCCATCTGTTTGGGACACGCTTGGCACAAGTCGTGATGATTTCAAAATTCGCTGGGATTTTGATGGAAATGGCACATGGGATACCTCAGCAGATAAGCCACAAACTGCGCAGATTTATTATGAAGCAGGCGCATATTTACCAAAAATGCTTATTATCAATCCAAATGGAGTAGAAACAACTATCAAAGGTTACGCCGCAGGAGGCAAGCCAGATCAGGGGAGAATTGCGGTTGATCAAGATAATTCAGGACTGATCAAGGCGTCTTTCGACATTCGCCCAGCAAGCGGCAATATTTATACGATATTTACTTTTGACGCAGGCGATACCTTGCCTATAAATTTCAACTATGACAGTTTAAGCAGCTCTAGCTATGCTTTTCGTTGGGATTTTGATGGAGATAAAATTTGGGATACACCTTGGAGCAAATCTCCGCGTACGCAACACCAATTTTCAGCCGCCAAAAAATATTCAGTTACTCTTGAGGTAAACAAAGCTGGCTATACAGATTTAACTTCTAGCGAAGTCGAAGTTATAAAAACCTCTCATCCAAAAGCGCAATTATCAGCAAATCCAAAAGAGGGCAGTAAACAACTTCGAGATTGGGAATTTGATGCGTCAGCTTCAAGTGATACAGAAGATGGGGATAATCTAATGTATCGTTGGGACTTCGACGGAGATAATACGTGGGATACTGAATGGAGTAAGACTAAAAAGGCATATCATCAATTTACAGTTGCAGAACATTATCTAATAAAGCTGGAAGTACGGGACAGCGATCTTTACACGAACAGCGCAGAAGAAAATATTGATGTTTATGATAATGATCAACCGCAGGTTAAGTTCTACGTAGATACGCTGCAAGCCACCCGTTCTCACGAATTTGTTTTTAATACGTCTGAGGTTTCTGACCGTCATACTGACTTAAATCGATTGCTCGGTCGTTGGGACTTTGAAGGCGATGGCGTCTGGGATACTGATTGGCAAGCAATGGGAAATAAAATGTCCAGACACATTTATGAAACAATTGGCGCTAAAAAGCCTACTTTGGAAGTACATGATTATGAAGGCCTAACTTCAAGTTATGAAAAAACGCTTTGGGTCACAGAAAACATTGGACCAAAAGTAGGTCTGAAAGTTGTTCCGGAACGTGGATTTTTCTCAACGAATTTTGAGGCTGTGGCGACTGCAAATGATCTGGAAACATCAGCTAATTTAATCAAATATAATTTTGACTGGGACTATGCCGGAGGAGACATTAACCAAACAATAAAAGAGGAAAGCAGCTCAAATTCATCAACATTTAAATATAATACTGTGGGCTGGCATACTGTACGCGTTGAAGCTATTGATGAAGATAACATGATCGGTGTCGCAACAATGCAAGTTTATATTCATCCAGACTCAGAATATATTGATTGGGTTATTTCAACTGGAGCCAGCGAATATAGCAATTATGATGATTTTTCTCCAGACAGTTATATTACTCGAGCTGAACTTTTAAAGATGTTGTATAGCGGTGACGCATCTGCGAAATTACCATATTTACCAATATCCAAATCAGTTTCAGCAAGTTCAAGTACAAGCGCAATAAGCCCAAAAACAGAGGAAAAGCAAACCATTCAAATCGAGCACTTACGTGGCTATGAATACAAATTTACAGCGCCACAAACAAGCAATGTAAAAGCTTATGATTGGGATTTTGATGGAAACGGAATCTGGGATTTAGTAGCTGCAAAAGAGAATACTGTTAATTTCACGTTTCTAAGAGCTCGAGATTACAATGTTGTGCTTGAGCTAACAACAGAAACAGGTCGCAATCGTTTAACCCAAGTTCTGAGCGTTGGATTGCCAAGCGCTGAAGAAGAAGGAATCGTTTTAGGCGACACTTCCGGCATTTCAGAGCCTCAGAGTACGGCCATAAAACAAACAACGCCAAGCAACCTCAAAATTCCATTTGCAGACGTGGCATATGATGATTGGTATGCGCCCTATGTTTTGGCAGCTTTCCAAGATGATATTATGCAAGGATTTCGGGATCGTCATTTTCGACCAAATGAGCCAGTATCAGCAGTGGGCGCTATTCGATCAGTTTTGAAAATGCACAATTTGACCATAAATGATAAAGTTAAGTTCAGTTTTACTGATGTTTCAGCGGATAAATGGTATGCGCCGCTAGCTTCCTATGCTGTTGAAAACAAGATCTGGCATGTTGATGCAAATGATAATTTCAATCCAAATAATCCAATAACTAGGGCAGAAGCCGCTCGAATGCTTTATTTTGCGAATCAGATTTCAGCGGGAAAATCCTCTTCTTTAGATTCAAGAGATGTAGAAATATCAGAGTAGCCCTAAGATAAAAATTCATGTATTTTTCGCATGGCGTTTTTTTGGTAACATACAAAACGTTAAGTAACAATTCATCCGCAGAATTTGCCAAAAGAAAAACTCCTACTTCATGATTGTTGTGCCCCATGCGCAGTGGCTGTAATCGAATATCTCGAGCCTCTTTATGATCTTGTTCTTTATTTTACAGACAGCAATATTTGGTCTGAGTCTGAATTTGAAAAAAGAAAAAAGGAGCTGATTAATTTGGCCAAAGACAAGAAAATAGAGCTTATTACTGCTAGTTATGATCATGAAGAATGGTTGAAAGCAGTTGTTACAAGTGAAAACAAACTTGATCAAGAAGGTGGCACGCGTTGCGAAAGGTGTTTTACTTGGCGTCTAGAAAAAGCAGCGCAGTTGGCGAGTGAGAGAAACATTGAGTTTATCGCGACTACATTGTCTGTTTCGCCGCGCAAAGATTATAATTTAGTAAATCAGATTCTTAGCGATGTGGCGGCGAAATATGGCTTAAAGCCTCTTTTGATGAATTTCAGAAAGCTTTTTAATCGATCGGTTGAATTGTCGCGTGAATATGGTTTTTATCGGCAGAAATACTGTGGGTGCGAGTTTTCAGCAAGGAAAGAGAAATAATTGATCAATATACTATGGTTAGAAGCCAATGATTGGCTTTTTTGACACAATGAGTAAAAGGATGCAATGTATTTAAATCCATTGACATCTATAAACTTATATTGTATATTATAGACAGTTAATAAAGAATATGTAACAAATTACACAAATTCTCTAGGCATATTTGCCCACGAGAATACCCCTCTTATCACTCCGCCGCCAAGCAAAGATCCAAAAGAAGCATTCTCAAAATATTTTATCAGCTTCTTTTGAAATGTAAAGGCTGTTTTTTAGCGCGTTGCAGCTCAGATCTAGTTTTACGATATCAATTCGTAATCATTCGATTATTGATTTAGGTCTGGCAAACAGCAACCAAAACAAGCAACCAAAACCTCGGCGGCATAAAAGCATAAAAAATATATATCAAAAATATGCTCATCAAGTTCGCTTTGATTGCCATCGGACTTCTACCGCTGTATCTACTCGCGCTTAAAATCGTGAGTAAAAAAGCTGATAATCCAATAAAAAGGCTAAGCTGGTTTTTTTACTATGGAATTTTGGCCACGATTCCATTCATTGTATTTTTTAAATTCACAGATACAGGCGTATCTTACCTAAACGTCAAACTTGGAGTTTTGGCAACAGTATTTATTTTTGCCTTACTTGAGGAAATCTCCAAGTTTTCAATCTTCTTTTTCGTAAAAAAAGAAAACCGTCGAAAATTATATTTGTCCTGTTTAATAGCCGTGGCTCTGGGATTTGCTTATGCTGAAAATATCTTCTATTTTGCAGAAGGTCTTGAAAATTCAGTTATGAGCATAGGCGCAATCGCTACCTTGATTATAAGGTTACTTTTGGCAAGTGTGGCTCACGTAGCATTTACTTCCATGACAGGCGCGGTTTTGCTTTTTGGTTTAGGCAAGGCATTTTTCAAATATTTAGGCCTGGCTTCGGCTACGTCTTTGCATTTTGTTTTCAACTGGATATGTAATCAGGATCTGACATTTTTACTTTGGCCGTTTCTGTGCATTATTTTGTTTGCGGTCTGGAAACTGGCAGAGCATGCAAATTCACCTCATTATGTGAAGGCGCCAGCCAGACATCGCCGGACGCAAGGAGGATTACTAACTGTGTTTTCAAATGCACCACCTTGAGGGGGCTAGGATTTAGTGGAAGAATCATTGACAAATCGTCAAATATTCATTAGCATCTATTTCCTGTTATGTGCGCCGCGTAAGGGTCAAAAAGAGTCGCTTATCGCGAGCGACATTACATGGAAGAAATTTAAAACAACGGGAAAGCTAGAAACAACTAGGAGGTTTTTATGAAACGAATAGTTTTACTTACGTTACTTTGTATCGTGGTGTCCTTTGGTTCGCTAAATGCGAATGAGGCAAGCAAATCAAGTCTAACATTTTCTATAATTGGTTCCAGTAACTATGTAGGAAATCAGGGATTCACCTTCCTGAACAAGCCGGTAATAATTGCATCTTGCCAATATGGGTATGGCAATGTTTATGCAGGCATTGCCGCCGTCGCGAGCCCATATGAAGGATTCGATTCAGACGGCGGAGACGAGCTTGATTTGTATGTTGGCGCCAAATTCAAAATAGGCAAACTCGGCATTTTAGATCTCGGCTATGTTTACTATGGCAATAGCCCATTCAGTCTATATGTCGGAGATCTGCATGGCATAGGCGGCACTTTCAAGATGGCTTGCGG
>JAPLVM010000038.1 GCA_026397115.1 Patescibacteria group bacterium | reverse complement strand
TATATGATGACGCGGCAAATAGTGAGTATAAAAACTATATCGATCTAGTTATTTCAAGCGACGACGGACAGGTTTACATTGCCAGAAATAAAGCAGGTCGTTTTGAAATTGAATTACTCAAAGCACTTGTTCCTGACAATAAAATTCGCGCAACCAAATCAATCATTTATAAACTTGGCACTCTTGAAAATGATCGGCTTGTCGCAGTAGATACAGATGGCCAAGTTATTGTTTGGCAAAGGTCAAATGACACACAAAAAGTCTTTGAAAATCCGAGAAAGCTGAAATACAAAGATTCTGAGGGGACAGTTCAGGCATCATTCACGCCCCTGCCAAAAACAGATTCAACTGAAACCAGTAATCTTGCAATTCGTTTTCAAGGACAAGGCTGGATTGATTTGCAGGATGAAGATTCTCTTGGGCAAAGATATGCAATTGCCTTAGGCGACATTACAGCAGAAGAGCCGCAGAGCAATTTATCCGCGCAAGCCGAAACAAAATTAGATCCAACTTATTTTGGACTTCCTGCTGATACTAATATTGACTCTTTGCGCAAGAAAAAGGTGCAGGAGCTATTACCAATGGAGCAGTATTATCTGACCATGTATGATTTTTATCAAGAAAATCCAAGCAATCAAAATGTTTCATTTGATTTGCCTGATTTGCCGCCAACCCAACCTGAATTTTTAAAAATGTCTTTTTTCCGTGAAGGCATGGAATCTGATTTCACAAATCAAATTAAAAAATCTCTAATCAAGTCATCTTCAGTAGATACACTAGATAGCGATGTTGATGGCTATCCTGATCAATATGAAATTTTAGGCTTTATGGAATGGGAAGATCCAGATGCTCTAGCTACAGATCCTTTTAACGCTAAAAGTAACCCAAAGTTGCATTTAATCAAAAAGTATTTGCTTCATCCTTCTGTTTTACGCGCAAAGCTTGAAAGTATGACAAAGCATTTTGAAACATGGCAAGCTGCGCGCTTGCCAGATGAATTTACGAACATGGCTGAAAATGAGACTAAGCTTGTGTTTGTGCCTGAATACAAAACAGCAGTCTGGATTAAAAAAGTAATAAAAATGATTTCCAAGCAAAATATGCGAACTGAGCAAGATGAAAAAACAGGCATGCAAAAGGCAATGGTTGGAAATGATGGTTCGCCGGTTTATGACAATATTTCTGAACCAGAAGCTGATTATGAAATCTGGCCATATTCACCTATTGATTCAAGCGTTAAGATCAAGCGCGAATGCAAAAATCCTGAGCCAGCTGGCATGGGCGGTACTGGCTCATGCGAAATCAAGTTAACCTATGCGCCTGAGGCAGGACTCTTGAATAATGATTCGCCACTTTTGTCAGATAAGCTTGAAGGCTTATCAATTGCTGACTTTGTTGATGATTTTTATGCGATCGATTCAAGCTCGGTGGAAGTGATCGGATCTGAAAAGTTTAAGGCCGAAGAAACAGACGATAAAAATTACCCATTAATTATTAGCAATTTAACTCTAGACCGAAACAAGGAAACAGTCATAAAGTACACTTATTTAGTTGAAGCTATTCCAGAGCTCAAGGTTTCAATCGCTGATTTATCACTTGATCCATTGTCTCGTTTCCCAGATGGTTTTGATTGCGATAAAGTTCAAGATAATAAACTCACTTATTGGAATCCAATTACGCAAGCTGAAGAAACTGCTCAGGTTTATTGCGCTGATGGTCTAACCGACATTCTCGTAAGTCGCGGAGAATATTTTCCAGGCGACCCTTTATATTTTTACACTGGTAAAAATTTAAACGAGAGATCAGGTGAATTCATGGCAGATACAGCGCAAACTTCAAACAGCTCACCAATTAAAAAACAAGGACCTTTTTATTCCAAAATTTTTGAATATTTTCACTCACTTGGCTGGACCTATGACGAGCTAAATAAAGATCAAGATGGAGATAACCTGACAGGTTTTCAAGAACTAATAACCGGGCTTGACCCAACTCGCGCTGATTCAGATCAGAGAGCAGTACTTTTAAATCGGAGTTTCGGCGATTTGATACAAATTAATAATGGCCTTGACTGCGCTGGCGCTCAAGCTGGCGATTCTACAAATGACGGATGGGAAGATTCAGATTGCGATGGGATTGCAAATGCAGAAGCAGTTGCCATGGGAGTTGCCCTAGCAGATGGTTATGACGCAACTTTAGGAAAATATCAGCTTGAGCATGATGGCATTTCTGCTGATCAAGCTAACAGTGAAAATTCATCTGAAGTTGCAATGTCAAATGCTCAGACAGAGAAACAACAAGCTTACAAGTTGGCAGAATGCAGACCCGGTTGCCTAGGCATCCCATGCAACAAAGCCTATGGCAGAAGATTTTATATTGCACCGCCGACGCAACTCAGCATGGACGCGGTAGTTTCGCTTACAGGAAATATTTGCACTGGATTATTTTTAACTCAGTTTGGTCCAGGCTTTATTGTTACAGACAGCCAAATTGCAGGATGGTTCGGGGGTTCTGGTTTGCTGAATACGGTTGGGGTTTGCGATGCAGTGAACAGCTTTACTGCCAAAATAATTTCTAAGGCAAGCGGGTTTGTTCAAAATGTTGGAGCATGGGTGCAGAGAAGTACACTTGGACTCATTACTGCAGGCCACGCCAATAAAACAAATTTAGACGAGCAAATAATTGGTGGCGGTGTTACAAAAGAATATAAAATTGCTGAAAATAATGTTTTTCTTGATACTATTAAAAATCTCCTGAAACTTCGTAAAGATGCCAACAAAAAACTCACTCGCGGCAAAAGCGGATTTCCGCAGATTTTTACCAACTGGGTAAATCGGATATCGGCTAATTGGCAGGATTCAATCAAGCGTTTTCCGCCGACAATCACAATCAAATATCCTGATTTCGCCCGTGGCTTTCCAATTAGAGATCTTGAAAAAAAGCTAAAAGAAGTGACAGAAAACAACAAGCAATATAATGATTTTGCGACTAAGGTAAATAGACAGCAAGAAACCGCAGATCAAGTCATAAAGACAACTCCAGCATATCAAGATTGGGGACAGCTTGTTAATTGGCTTGGCAACTTATTTGCCATAAGACTTGTTGACACGCGTATTCCAATAAATATTCCTTCTTTGCCTGAGAATATTGGCAGACTTTACGAGCAAAGATGGTGTGATTGGCAGAATGATGTTTGCGCGCAAATTCGTGATAATTACAGCAATGGTGACAATGTTTGCGATGAAAAAGATATTTTATGCTGCACACCTTCTTGCAAGGTTGATGAAAAAGGTTCAGGCACAAAGATCGAATGGGGCAAGGTTTTTGATAAGGCAAAGCTTAAGAAGTTGGCTGAAGTGGCTGATCCGAGCGTACAATCATTTTTTGAAAAACTTGGCTACATGACAGGAGCTGTTCAAGATAATCTTGAAGCTTTGCAAAGATGGCGTACATTTCCTGAAAAACTCATTGCTTATAAAAACTTCCGCCAAAAATATCTAAAAGAAATTTCCTCTCTGCTGGATTCTGTAATGCAGTGGTCAGGAGGCTGGATTGGCAAACAAGTTCAAAGAACAAAATCTTGGATGAAGCTCTATCATGACTCAAGGATTATTTTGCAGAACTGGAATATGCTTTTGGATATTTTTATAAACTATCAATCGCGATGTGATACTTGCAAAAACTATCGCTGTACATCAGTAAAATTTGAAAAACTTGTTGATGTTTTTGAAAAGCTGTTCGGAGGAATCATGCCAACATTACCGGAAATTTATTTTCCAAAGCTTCCAGATATTGTCATAGATCTATCACATTTGAATATAATGTTTGACATACAGTGGCCTGTTTTGGAGATGAAATACGTGCCATTAAATCCACCAGCCTTACCGCGTTTGAAATTGCCAAAGATAGATATTGGCTCAAAGATAAATATTGACTTGCCACAATTGCCAGATGTGCCAGTTATACCATCTCCGCCTAATTTGCCTGCGCTTCCGTCAATTCCAAGCCTGCCTTTACCTGGGCTTCCAGATATTCCGCCTGCGCCGAAAATTCCAAAACTTCCAAAGGAACTTAAGGTTGCCATAAATTTAACAGGCAAACTGCTTGATCTAGTTTGCTTCCTATACAACAATCAATTTATTCCGTTTACATCTCCAGCTTATTCGGTTAATTCAGACAAGCTAACATCGCTGGATGGGATTCAATGTGCGGTTTTAACTGAGCGGCCATTTACGCCAGAATTGCCGTTTGATCTGGGATTTTCAATGAAAATTCCAGATCTAAAAATTAACTTTTTGGATAAGGTCGTTGCTGGAGCTGCGGTTGATCTAACTCTAAATATTCCTCTTGCATCTGTAATTCAAGGCTTGGCAAGAAACGTCAATAATTTAGTTACAAACTTTGTTGAGTCTGTAAACACCTGAGATGAGCCAAAATAAAGAAGTAAGTAATGCAAAAACTAATTTAATTGCAAAAGGCTCAAGCTATAAAGATGTACAGAAAATATTGGCAAATATGGAATCAGTCGGAGTCTTTGGATCCTCTGGAACTGACTTATCCGGTTCTCTTTCCAATAATGAAAATCAAGCAATAGTAAATTTTGTTGCAAATAGTGACGCGGCGAAATTAAAGAAAATAATCAATAGTTATCTTAATAATGGTACTCAAGAAAAAGACCTGCTACAAATTCCAAACATTAAGAAGACTTCAACAAAGCAAAGCACTCCAACTGATGAGAAAAACTTAAAGGCTTCAGCTCTTGATGCGATTTCGCAAAGCTTTATTACAAAGGCAAAAGCTGCCGATGACCCAAGCACGAACGAGATTTCAAATAACTCATGCACTTCCCAACTAGATCAAGATACATATCCAAAATCTCTTCCAAATCTTGGCGCAGAAGATCAAAATAGCCAAGCTGTAAGTTCATTGCAAGGACTGGTAGTAATAAGACCGCAGGAGGGAGTTGTTGAGCAAATTACAACATTCACGAATTTTAGCGAGCCATTGCCAATTATTATGTTTGACTTTGACAATGATGGAAGCGTGCTTTCTGCTTGCACATCTGGCAATACATGTGATCAAGATTTAGTATATGCCAATAATGGCATGTTATATTACAAGGAATATCACAAGCTTGGTTGGACTCGCCAGCAGGTTAATAATCTCGGTACTTTAAGCCGTGAACTAGCTTCAAAATGCGATAATGATATTGACCAGACTTTAATAAAGCCTGAAACAGGAACAGGCATTACATTGCTTTGCGAGCCTGACATTGACTCTACTTATGATCCTGTTTCGCGCGTACGAATCCGCGCAGATAAGACAGTTTCTTCTACATATCGTGATGAAAATTGGTTGAAGTATTTTTCAGATAAGCCTGCGGTTGTACAAGATGATATTTTTGCTGAAACAAATTTACCAATCGATTCAGCGGATTCTTTGGTAGGCGTTCCAATAGATGAAGTCTCAGCAAATCTTACATTTATTCGCGCACGCGATGAAAAAGAAACAATGGGATACATCGTGGAACTAAAATCAAAGTTGAATGAAAATATCCCCACAGAATATCGCTTGCTCCTAAGATCCCCAGCAGAATTTGCAACTTCTGGAAGATTAACCTCAATATCTTCAGGGGCTGTCATAACAGATGCTGATGCTACTGCTCTAAAAATAGGCACGCAAGTATTGCCAAATGACATTTTGACTTTAGCTGGTTCAGGCGCGTCAGCTGATTTTGATCTTGGAAATGGTCGAACATGGAGACTACCAAATCAAGACCAATTTACAGTGCCGCAGGTTTTACCGGCAAATGCATATCCAATTTTTGGCTTGCCTCTTACTTCAAAGCAGGAAGAAGAATCACAAGTAGAATCAATAGTAAAACTGCATAATAATGATTTGGTTTATGGTAATGGCACATTGACGTATATTGACGAAGAAACCGGAAATGCCAAAGACAGCATAATTCTGAATGGCACAGGCGGACAGATTTTAATTGATCAAGATGTGACAGCTTCTTTGACAGGTAATCTACGCACAAATAAATATTTTGACCCTGTATGGGCGC
This sequence comes from Patescibacteria group bacterium, assembly GCA_026397115.1. GTDB lineage: Bacteria > Patescibacteriota > Gracilibacteria > JAPLVM01 > JAPLVM01 > JAPLVM01. The sequence continues at coordinate 10,303 of JAPLVM010000038.1, read as the reverse complement.
AAGATACAGACAGCGACGGTATATTTGATTTCTGGGAAAAGCATTATTTTAGCAATTTATCACAAAGCAATACACATGATCAAGATCAAGACGGACTAGATAATTTACAAGAATTTCAAGCACGTACAGACCCAACCCAATACGGAAACATTTCAGAAGATTTTGATGGAGATGATTTGCCAGACTGGTATGAAAAAGAAGATAAAGCATTGTCTTCAGAATGGGAATTAGATGCCTTGCTCGACTATGATCATGACGGTCTGACAAACCTAGAAGAATATAGAAACATGACTAATTTGCGCAAACCTGATAGTGATGATGATGGTATGAGCGATGCTCTTGAGCTTCAAATCAGACGCGATCCTTTGACCCCTGACATTATTGGCAGGAAAGATGGAGCGCTTGTTCCAGAAAATACTTCATTTGCTCTTGAACTTGGTGATAGGCAAACTATTTCAACTCCAGCAGGAAATATAGTTTTAACCGGAAATAATGAATCAAAGCCAACCAACTTTAGCATGCAGCTATTTTCCTCAGATCAAATGCAAATACAAGTTCCAATCAGCTTACAAGATCGTCATATATGGTATGGCCGCATAGCACCCGTTGGCAAGGAATTTAGCAATATGACTTGGTCTAAAGCAATATCTATTAGCGGCACTGATATTGTGCCAAAAGATCAAGAGTCACTAAAAGCAGTATTAGCTGCTCCAGATGAAATCGCATTTGGCGAATCAGCTGTCTTAGATGCACGACGTACAACAGGCGCAAAGAAACTGTCCTGGAAAACAGTAGACAAAGAAATCGAGGCAAGCGATATTGATCCGTTAACTGATTCTGATCACGATAGCATTTTGGACAATGATCATGACAACCCGTTTTTAAGTTTCTTAGCAGACGAAGTAGGAGAATTTAGAATCACGCTGCAAGCATCTGGCTTTGATAATCAAGCAGATACAATTGAGCACACAATCACTGTTTTGCCTCCAAAGATTGAAGCATCATGGAATGATTATGGAGGGAGTTTTATCCAAGTAGTCGGACGCACTCAGCCAAATGTACCTGTCTGGCTTTGCGATGTCACAGCAGCATGCACATCAAAAACAGCATGGGCAACAGGTAACTCTGATGCGAATGGCGAATTTATATTTAAACTGCAAAACTCATCAGCAGGGCAGACTGATTTCATGGCTCCATTGGTAAATCAAGACACTGGTCTATTATCTTTGCCAAAAGATGCAAAGGTCTTGTTAACAAAAGACAAGAATAACTACGCAGTCATTACAATTCAAGACAGCAACAAAAACATCTTAACCAAATTTACTAGAAAAGGGGATACTCTTGCTGGAGTAAAACTTATTCCAACTGGCAAAGAAATTCCATCTTGGTCTGGCTCAGGGCAAGTCTTTGTAAGTCCAGATAATTCAGCAATGATCAAGATGTCAGGCAATAATGCAGAGATTTATGTTGCAGATGAAAAAGTAGGCACAGTATTTCCAGGAGGCAGATTTGAGCTCGCAGATGGTTATTCTTTTGGCTATGAACAAGATGATATTTCCGCAAGTAGCAATCGTTTCACGTTTGTAATTCAGAATCCAAGCGAGCAAGTTATTGCGCGTATTTTTATCGATGTGTCCAAAGACAATGGACTTATATTTGCGCAAGGGTTCGGGGAAACAAATGCTTCTGATCAAGACACAAGCCGTGACATTCAAGCTGTGGTGGTTGATAAAAATGATAAAATTGTCGCAGAAAGTAACTTAATGAGCTTATCTTGGGAATAATGAAAACATATCTAAACCATCTTTATATCGGTCTCGTGTCCGTAGCTATTGCAATAGTAACATTGTCATTCTTCTTACCCGCTAACAAGACCTTTTCGCAAACAGGTAAAACAGACACAAAGATAGAGCTTGATCCAGCGATTAAATTTGATGAAAAGATAGACTCGGTAATGACTGTTATTGATCCTGAACGTGGCGTGGATGTTCTTTGGGATATGCCAGAAGATGCCCTGAGCTACAAATTATGGCGTACAGACTGCAGAAGCAATTTTGATTTAGAAAATACACTACCAATTGATGACGATTGGGCGCGTAGTAATGTTGGGCATTATTATGATGCTGACGCTTTTTCAGATGAACGCTATAATAATGCTGTTTGTTATAAAGTTGCGCTTTTTGATGAGTATAAGAAAAATATATGGCAAGCTGACTCAGCCGTGATCGGGCTTTATGATCTAAGTTCTATTTTAGATGCGGCAAATGGCGGCCTGTGTCCGCTCGGTTCTGGAATTGGCTATGAATTTAGGCTTAATGAAAATGGGCAGTGTGTTTTACAGCTTGAAAATGGTGTCTATGAATTATCACACAAAATAAACTTTTATCGCGAGCGTAGTAATTCAGGCGGCTTTGTTGAAGACAAAACCCAGCTAAACAATCTGATTATTTCTGGTCGCGGCATCTCGCGCACAATAATAAGGCCGCGTTTTATTTCAAGCGAGCAGTGCGAAATTGATTTTGAAGGCAAGACAGTTTTGCGTAAGGCAAAAACCACTGCTTGCAATGGATTCGCAGATGATCGCATCGCGCAGTTTGATTTTAGCGGCGGAGGTTTTGAAAACCTAAAGATTGAGGCTTTTGATTTAGCATACGGGATTTATATTTTAAATCCGCAAGCTGATGATCTAACTCCTGACGCGCATATTTCAATTTCAAAAGTCGCGATTGATGGAAACGCTGGCATTGGAATTGCTGATGCCACAGGTTTACGCATGGATCTGTTTAATCTTAAAGATGATAATTCACTCGAGATGCAAACGAACCGTTTGATTATTAAAAATACTATTATAAACGGATTTAAAACTGGGCTAGATCTATCTGGAGGGTCACCTAATATTACAAATAATGTCTTGGCAAATAATACTTCTGATTTAAACCTTCAGCCGAAAGGTCTTGGCAGCTATAAGAAATGGACAAATAATTTCTGGCAGAATAATTGGACGCAAAGAGATGGAACAGCGCAGTTTGTTTTCATATCAGATAGCACAAATAGCGCTTTGAGATACTTTAATGATTTACGAGTTTTATCTCTAAAATTCCTAAATGACGGTGATAAAGCCAAGCCTAGCGCAAATGATAAACTTTCAAGCAAGTTCAATCTGGTTACAAAAGCAGTTGCGTCAGAGGCAACTTTACCAGCAGATATATTAATGCTTAGGTTTCAGGAAATCAAAGCTGCTGTTGAGGAACGGGCTCAATCAAACAATGATAAGAACTCTTTTGAACAGTCGCGCGAAGACTTTTTGTTTGGCACATGCGTTTTACCAGCACCAAACAGTATTTATAATATTCTTAAAGAAGATGAAGGAAACATAGCTTTTCCGCAAATAGGCATATTAGCTGAAAAAGCTTTTTCTGAGCTACAAGCAAACTTTGAAAAGTGCGTTAATAATGAATTGTCAAAGAAAGATCAAGCCGTTTCTCTTAGATCAAGACTGTCAAAAATATTGAATGACTACAGAATGTATCTTGAAAGTTATCGAGATCTAAAGAGCGGTAAAGTAATTCCAAGTTTTTGCTATCAGTTTTTACAGGCAGCCGGCTTGTCTGACGACACTGGCAATAATCCAGGAACATCAGTTCAAGATACTCTTAATTTTAAGTCTACCTGCGAAGAACGCTTGGCAACGAGTATTGACTATGCAGTCAGTCTTGCAAAAGGCGCGGTTAAAATTGATGTTGAAGACCAACGCTACCAAACAATCATTTTTCGTTTAAAGCAGTTAAATAAAGAGATCTACCTTGCAGCCAAAGAGCTGGAAAAAATTTATTCTGCTTTGTCTGAAATCGTGCAAACGGTCACCTATATTCCGCCAAAGTAGAGGCGGGTTTCAAACCCGCCTTTACTTAATCTAATTTGTATCACTATGAAATTCACAAGAACCTTCAAAATAACAGTCACAATAGTTACAGTATTTGCCGTAACCTTGCTTATGCTTGGCATTCAGGGAGACTGGCTTAGCACTAATATAATGAATGAAAAGAAGCAACCCGATCTCTTGCTCCAAGACCTGTCTGATTTACGCAATGCATTTCAGCTCAGAATGGATAAGTTTTTGGCAAGCTATAGACCTGGTAAATTTGACCAAAATAAGTGCTTACCAGCCAGACTCGTAGCAGAGAACAAAGACATTCCGTCTATGCTGCAGGATTTATTAGATTCAGGGCAAATGGCTTGGGGATTTGATGAAAAAACAACCTTAGCAGTTAATGCCTTTAATTCTTTAAGTACACGTGAAGAAAAACTAACGTTTATGCGGGAATACTTGGATAAGTCAGGTAGCCATAAAGACGAGCTAATCTCATTCAATCTATACGAGGCTTTTTTGCAAGGATATTTTATTGAATACGGAGATGTTTTATCAGCAGAAAATAAACTTTTGCCAACAAACTCAGGAGACGCGTCTCAGACAGCAGTTAGCTTGCTTGAAGTCATGGATCTGAGTAGCAAAGTCGCGGCTCAAGCTGAAAGCGAAAGGATAGCAGGTGAGGTTGCTTTAGACTCGGCATTGATATTTCTAGAAGAAGAACATAGAGCCGCAACAATGATTTCAGGTCTATGCAATTTTCTTGAGAATTCAGACAATTTTCGTAAGACATCAATTAAGATGCGAAAACAAATGCAAGCTATCTTTCCAAAGACAGGGGATTACAGCATAAAATGACATGAGTAGCGGCGGGTTTCAAACCCGCCGCTACATCTGCTTTTGCAGTTAAATAAGAAAGTAGCAAGGGGTTGCAACCCCTTGCTACTGGGCATTCTGGGTCGGTGTTCTAGACGAAGAATCTACATCAATTTACCTTTTGCTTCGAATTGTAGAGCATGGCGAAGTAACTTATCCGGTTTCACTACTGGCGCAGATCCTTCACTTTGTTCAGGATGACGAAGTTTTATCTTTTCTATAACAATTACCAACTATTTAAACCTTACAACTTTCATTATTATGAGACTTTCAGGAAACGCCAAAATAACAATAATCTTTGTCGCAATACTTGCCTTAATAATACCAGGCCAATATGCGCAAGCTGATTTCTGGGATAGTTTCAAAGGAAAGACATTATCTACAGGCAAAGGTTTTCATGTTAATATCGATGTTACAGGCGGTGACAACCCTGTTACAAAAACAAACGGTCCCAAGACAATTAACTTTCCAAAAAAAGATGAAGGTTTACTTACTTGGGGCTACAGAGCAATTAGTGTTTTTCGCGACGAGGCAATGCGCCAAACAGCGCTGGAAATGGCTATTCCCGCAGACAGATTAAATAAATTCAAAGAATATCTGCTTAGTGTTGCAACTGAGCCAAAATCAATGCTTGAGCTTGACGCAAAAGAGCTCGAGGCACGCAGAGCCTATCAGCGAAATCTTGATGGCTTTGCAATGGAGCTTGAAGCACAAATCCGTGAATTAGCAACCGCCACGCTGGCAAATGGTATTTATGGCGATGGTTCTGATTATGATATTATCTATGAAATTATGAAGATCGAAGCCGAGTGGGTTGGCGCAAAACGCGTAAACAAAAAACGCATTAATATAACCCCTCAATTTGATGACCAAGGACAATGCTCAGGATTTTTCTGCTATTTCATCAAGTTTGAAAAAGAAAAAGCGCCAGCATATAAAGAAGACGAGAATTCAATCATTGCCCATCTGCAATGGCTGGCTGAGACAATATACCAAGCAGCTCAAGGCACAAAAATGTGCTTTAAGAGAACAAGCTTAATGTTTCAGCCTGCTGCTGCAGCATTTTGCAACCGTTTTGAACCAAGAAAAAGCATCTCATTTCAGTTTGAAGCTGTGCCAATGCACAATGGCGAATGGGTTGATTATGCAGGCGCACTTGGCGGTGTCTGGAACTCAATTGCAGGATTTGCGACAAAAAACACAAGCGGCAAAGCAGATGCCAAGCTTAAAGAACAAGCGCTTGAAATTCTAGATACATGCTTAGGCCGCTCAGTGCAAACGCGAGACGAAGTCATAGCCTGCGCAAACAGAATCATTGACACAGAATTTAAACAAGAAAAAGAAAAATCAATGTCTTTTGTAAGTATGTTCAAAGTGATCCGTAATCTTGTTGGCACAAAGATTCCTGATCCCGCACGTTCAGAATGGGCTGAGCGTCTTAGAGGCAGTGTGGTTGATACTCTAAACGTTGCGCTTGAGCGCAATCTTTTGTCTGAGGCTATGCAAGTTGTGGCACAAACAGATAGTGTTACTTCAATGCTTGGATTACAAGATAATGCAAATGAACTTGGTAAAATGCTTAGTGAAGACGAAACAGCAACTAAGTCTGCATTGGCAAGTTTCCCAGGTCTTGATGCGCAGGTAACCCAATCAGCTCAGCTTCAAAAAGAGCTTGAAAGTCTAAGCGGATTTATTAAGAGCAATATGGAAATGTTTCAAAATATTCAAGGCAAGCTAGATGAATGGCGTAAGACGCCAAAAGCCGGGTAGACTTTATCATTCATCAATGCCAAGCATCTTATTCAATGCTTTTTCATCGCCAGCTTTGATGAGCGTGTAATTACCAAGTTCAACATCTCTCATGCTTTTTCTGGAAGCTCGTTTCTCTTGAGCTGTGGCCTTTCTCGTAGGCAAGCTGTCTATCCAGGCCTGCCTGGCTGCTAATTCGTCATCTTTCGATTGCAATCCATCTGACAGTTTAGAAGCATCGATGACACTTTCTCCAGTTTGCTTTTCTATCGCCAATCTTGCCTGTCTTGCTACTAAACCGCCCTTGCGGGCCATAGACTTATTTTCAACGAAATTTTTAGGTCTTTGTTTCTTCGATATCGTAGTAGTAGAGACTTCCGCCAACATATTTAAAACCAACTCCAAGTTGGTCATATTATCTCGCAAACTTTCTTTTTTAAGCCTCTTGAACCTTTTATAAACCTTTACGCTTTTGTCAGACCAAGCTTTCATAATCTCGTCGGTTAATATAGCATATTCAAGACCTTCTTTAACGCCTCTTGCACGCCATTCATCAGTTAATTCTTTTCTGACTATGATACTTTTTAGCCGCTGGCTCACCCATTCTTCAGAATAGCCTTTTTGCAAGTAAGTTTTGATAGCTCTGTTAAAAGCGGCCTCCGGATCCTCGGTTTCCTCTATCCTGGCATATCCAACTTTTGCAAGCCATAACTTAAATGGTTCAGCCCTCGGAGAAGGAATGGATTGGATTAGTCTCAAGATCATTTCTGTATTCATTACATCTGTCATATACTGCTTACCGTCAGGCGATTTCATTTTCAGTTGTCCCACTTTAAGGGACAACTCGCTTCCTTCGCGTTTCAGTCTTGTTTTCAAGGCATGCCAATATTTTCTCGGTCTTGGGCTTGCAGTTAATATACCAATAATATCAATAATCGAAAAATACCAGAGCTCCGCTTCATCATCCCAAATACGACGTATCTGTTTGTCGTTAAACAAAACTACTGAACTTGATTTTTTCATATGACTGTTTTTAATTTTCATAATCAAGATATTCATGGGTATTTTATCAGAAGCTTATATTTCAATCCGATTAAAAATATCAATGTTATCCAATAATTTTTTTGTGGTATTTGCTATAAGGTACTGTTTTGAAAAATTTTTGTGGTTTGGCATAGAAGTTACTATTCAAAGAAATTTTTGTGGTTTTGATAGTACCCTATATGTTGATAATTTTTTTGTGGTCTGAGATAGTCGGTACTGCTTATTTTTGATTTCAAGAATTTGATAGACCCTATTACCATGACTTGCCCCGCAAGTTGATGATATAGCCTATATCCAATTCTTGCTCCGCAAGTCGATGATATAACCTATGATGTCGGTTTGCCCGGCAAGTGGTTGGTATAGGTTACTGCCAATTCTTGCCCGGCAAGTGGTTGGTATAGCGTATAGTCAAAGGTCATATAGCACAATGGGTTGCAACCCATTGTGCTGTTGGCGTATTTATGGGTAAACAGCGGGTTAAAACTCGCGGTTATCAATATGTAGGGATAATTAATGCGAACGATCAATGTGGATAATCAACGCGTATTGATAATCAATGTGGATAATCAAAATGTAGGGACAATCCTAGGAGTGTCCCTACATAATGCCATTCAAATATTACCGATCATATAAACACACGATCTAAGCCATTAAAATCACTCTTGACATTAAGTTAAGTTTTTCTTAACATAGAAAACTACATGGGTAGGGAGCGGGCTCTTTATCTATGAGATAATTAAAATAAGGGGTTGATTGTTCATGGTATAGGTTTTGCAAGGTTGGTCTTAGGGCGTTTTACAATACGCGCTTTGGGACTAGCCTTGCACAACCAATGGATGCAAGGTTAAAATATAGGAGGAAACAGCTATGAAACAAACGTGCGTTCAGGATGGTCTAGGCCATGCGATTCAGCTTCAAGGATTGGATCCGGTATTCGGGATCTGCATCGCAGGGAGATTCAACTTATATGCGTTTTTTACCGAGCTCGGCTTGGCTGAGGCCCTCAGCTTAAATGATTATGAAAAAAGCCGCTATGGCGGCTTATCGCAGTTTTTCGTAAAATGTGCGGAAATTGCTGAAGAGTATACCGTTTATATGAGGGCCGCGCTTGCTTCGCCTGCAGCGGAGACTATCGTTGCGGTAGACTTTGATTTAGTTCTAGAAAAGTTCGTTATAATATGTGCTGGCCAATACAACGGCATGCAACTGCCAGTTGTCTCCGAAGTAGTCCGCATCGACGAACTGTTGGATTCGGTAGAGGGAATGTTTGCGCTTACATTTGCCAATATCTACAGACATATCAGTAAGCTATGCACTGTCATGCTGCACAAAGAGGATCCGTTTTTGTTAATGTTGCGCCATCCAGACGTCGATCTAAAAGGGAATCGTCTCTGCCCAGCTTTCAGCCGAGGGCCAGGGGATGGAGATTTCAATTTTGGCGACGATAAAAATGGCGGTCTAGGCGCAAGGATAAAGTCCGCTTGCAGGCAGTTGCCATGCTTGGAAGCGGTGGCTGCATGAGGATTGGCGGCTACAAAACAAAAACGGAGCAGGTGAGGGGCGTACATTCGGTCAAGAAATAAGCGACTGAATGTATTGCTCCTCCCTGCTCCAAAATACCTCTCGAGTCATATCATTTCGGACGTCGCGGCAGTGATAATACGGCACTTTTGTTTCGCTATGCTCTGACAAACAGGTGGCTAACTTACATAGATCCTTTGCCGGAAATACCGGCTCAGGATGACAATGTTTTTTTGCATGTGATAGGCGATGCTCAGAAAATGAATCGTTATGAAAAATTCGCTTAATTCGAACTAGGCTTTTTTGTTGTACGCGCTTATCCATTCGTTTCAGAAGCATTTTTCCCCCTTGCTTCAGATACATCCTTGTATCTCTCAACCAGCCTTTTATTTCTTCTCTGTCCAAAAGAATAAGCAAAATACCCAACAAAAGGAATCAAAAGAACAAGCAACCAATAAGCTGGTGCGTTTTCAATGGCATTAAATACATCTGCTACCCGATAAGAGGCTTTAGCCTTGTCCTCTGCATTTGCCAATGCTTCTTTTTTGCTGATAACTGCAAATGTAATCTGAGACTTGGAGTCTTCTCTCGTTGACTCATCACGAATATAAAAAGACACTTGATGTTCGCCGTCAGGCAAATCAACAGGTGGCTTAGTTGTGAAAGTGCCGTCATCATTAAAAGTTAGCTTAGAAACAAGCGTGCGGCTACGCCATACAGCAACTCCGGAAAGATATTTCACAGACTCATATTTGTTCATATCCAAACGACCTGTTAGCTCTGGACGTGGATTATCAGTAACAATCTTGATTCGTTCTAGGTTTATATGACCGTTTTTGAAAATGTCAGCCTTGTTCTGCTCAGCTATCTTTGTAAGCTCTTTGAAGTTCACGTCAGCAAAGTTTTGAATTGCTATTTTTCCGTTATCTTCAGTTTTGCTTATGGTGACATTTTGAGTTACTTCTTCCCAGTCAGTAGTACGAGTAATAATGTCATATGTTCCAGCTGGTAGGTTAGAAAGTCTATCTAAGACATACAAGCCATCAGCGCGTGACTTTGCCGTGCCAATAAGTATCTTCTGACCTTGGCTGTTTCTTGCCATGAGCGTGACAGTGCTTTCAGGATCAGTAAATCCATAAAAGAACTGTTGCTTGCCAGTGACAGAGCTATTTTCTTTGACATCAACAATAGGCCTTACATCTATTTCAACCGTATCTTCCAGATCATTCTCATCTTCAGTATCAA
>JAPLVM010000010.1 GCA_026397115.1 Patescibacteria group bacterium | reverse complement strand
ACATTGGCTTTATTAACGGCTGTTTCTCCGCCTCTTGTTAATCAATCCAGATTTGTCTGGAATTCTTTTCCGGCAACTTTTTTTATTTTTCTTGTTTATTTTTTTATTTATTTAAGCTTTAAAAATAAAAAATTTCTTTATTTAGCCGCATTTTTTAGTTCTTTTATTTATAATTTTGAACTGGCTATGGCTATTCCTATGGTAATTTCCATAATTTTTTATGCTTTATTTATTTTGCAGACAAAAAAGTTAAAAGATTATTTTTATTTTGAATTTTTATTCTTGAATGATGAAATGTTATCGGTGAGTCGCGAGACAAATTTTGGCTTAATTGTGTGATTTGTTTACGTGAATATTGTATCTTGGCGCATATTGAAAAAAGATTAATATTTTAGAATTAATCACCCTAGGGAGCGGCCACGCAAATTTTTAATTTTTCCTCTCCTCGGAGTCATTGAATTACGTTTTTACAAATTTTCTCCATGGAGACGTTAATCAAATTTAGAATTTTTTCACTCCTTGGAATGGTTGAATTACGTTTTTAGATTTTCTTTCCTCGGAGAAGTTGTTCAAATTTCTAATTTTTCCTCTCCTCGGAGTCATTGAATTACGTTTTTTCAAAAAACCAAAATTTAAATATCGATGTTTTGGTATTTTTGAACTAAAAAAATAAACCAATGGAGGAATTAAAAATCATGGAAAACTTAAAAAAAGTAGTCAAAGACAATCCAGAATTACATCAAACTTACCTGATTCTTAATTACGATTTAACAGTGACCTGCCCATTCATCAACATCGGCAAAAGCCAGTCGCGAAGTTCGGCGAGTTTTTGATTTTCATTATCAATCAAATAAATGCGTTTCAAAATGGGACTTATTATGTTTGCAAAATTATCAGTAATGATTTTATCTTTGTAGGGGAGTTTAAAAGTTTTTAATACTGTGTGCCGTACTCCTTTATGAATACTCCCCGCCGAAACATTGGTCGTAAAAGCTTTCATTTCAGCACTGGACAAAAGCATATACAAATACTCCGACGTTATTTTTTCGTAATTCGGCCGTATTGTAAAAACAGATTCGTTAATATTCCAATTTTTGGGCTTCTCATGAATGAAATAGGTAATTCCAACTGGTTCAATGCTGGTAAACAAGATATCGCCCACTTGAAGATCTGAGCGTTTATCAATAATTTTCAGTGCATCATCATCTATTCTATCGGATGTGTCATCAAAAATTATCTTTCCATTTTTAACGTTTCTGATTGTTATATAATAATTTTCTCCATAGCCTAATTTAAAATTCTTTCGAGGATTTAAACCTGTACCACTTTTTGAAATAATGTCATTTAATTCTTTTGCTTCCCACCCCTCCGGAATCTCTCGCTTTAATTCTTCGCTCCAAACCATTTTTCCGCCACTGGTTTTGTAAGGCTTGCTGTTTTTATCGGGAAAATCAAACTGCACAAACCAATAGTCATACAAAGTTTTTGCCATTTGCTCTAACTCGGTATTGATTTTGTTGTTGAGTTCAATTTTGGAATCAAGAACAGAAAGAACGGCGGCAATTTTTTGCTGATCATCGATGTCTTCTAGAATTTCAACTGATAAATTAAGTTGTTCCAATATTCCAATATAAGCCCTTGTTGACCCGGCGCCAGACCATAATTTCAATTGTTTTTGAAATTCTTTTGTTTGAAAATAGTATCTCAAGTATAAATTGTTCAACTTTGTTTTATCTTTTATGCGATAAAAAGTTACTTGAGGTGTAAGCATGATATATGGGTAGTCAATACGCGAAACTACAGCAGTTTCCCCAATTGTTGCCTTATGAGTTAATAAAACATCATCATTTACTGAAAATCCCTTTCTCAAACAATCAGCTTTTTCCTTCGGAATATATTTACATGAGGTGTAATTTACTTTTCCATATTTAAGATCCGAAGCCATAATAAATGGTATACCAAAGGGAGTGAAATCTGAACTTTTAGGATGTATTTCTCCATGATTCCCATCCTCAGGCGGATATATTATCCCCAGACTAACCAAATCGCCTATTGTGTATTTTTGGGTATTATTCATATTTCAATCCGTTTAACTGCTTTTTTATTTTGCCTTCCAAATTTTTTGACTCTACAAAAAGCTCATCTAAATTTTTTTTGTATTCATCCATTTTTTTGGCAAATTGGTCCGGCGTGATATCGGTATATTCAATCTTAACTTCAAAATACTGCCCTGCACTGAATGAATAGTTTTTTTCTTTGATCTGGTCATAGGAAACAACCACGGCAAAATCTTCTTTGGCATCTCGTTTGTTGAAAGTATCAATAATTTGTTGTTCTTCCTCTGGCGAAAGCAAAGTTTTTTGATTTTTACCCTCTTTGACTGTTGTCCCTAGCTTGGAAGCATCCATTAAAACAATTTCGCCTTTAGTATTTTCACGATCAATAAAAAGAACCGAAACATTTGTACCAGTTGTTGCAAAAATATTACTTGGCATACTCACTACACCACGAAGCATTTTTTCATTTACTAATTTTTCTCTGATTTTCTTTTCAATTCCACTTTGAGCCGTAATAAAACCAGTCGGTACGACAATTGCCGCTTTACCTTTGGCTGAAAGCGAATACATAATATGCTGAATAAATAGCAAATAGATTGCCATTGATTCTTTTTTCTTATTGGGAATTTTTGGAATACTGGCAAAAAATCGTTCATTGTTGGCTTTTGTGTCCAGATCATTTCTGAAATCAGAAAAATCCAGCTTGAAAGGCGGATTGGAAACAATATAATCAAATTTCATTAGCTGATCGCCGACTTTGTGATATGGGCTTTTTAAAGTGTTGCCTTGAATTATATTTTGAATGGAATGAACGAGATTGTTCAAAATCAAGTTAAGGCGAAGCATGCCGGAAGATTTTTGTGAAATATCTTGAGAATAAATAGTACAGCGATCTTCACCGATAGCATGTGCCAGGTTCATAAGTAATGTTCCAGAGCCGGCGGCTGGGTCGTAGCAAGTAACGTTTTGAGTTGGACTATCAACCAAAATAGAGGCCATTATTTTGGCGACAGCATGAGGGGTGTAATACTCTGCATATTTTCCGCCACCATCTTTGTTGTAGTCTTTAATGAGATATTCAAAAATCGTGGAAAAGAAATCAAATTTTTGTTCAAATATTTGCTCAAAGCTGAAATTAACGAGTTGATTGATTAAAGCACGACAAAAAGCGTCTCTTTGAGAACTATCAGTAATAAAATTGCTTAATTCATCAAACAAAATAATCTTTGCGCCTGTGCCGGTTTTGACAGAGAAAATATCGTTATTGAAAATGGCAATATCTCGCAAAGTGTCATCAAAAAACTTGGCAAATTCTTCTTGTTGTTGACGGTTGTATAGATTGGATAAAAAATGTTCTCGCTTGAGTCTGGCACTATCAGGGTTCATTTTTAGCAAAAGCATTTCATATTCCTTCTCTGTATATTCTAAAATTGCTTTTTCCCAGTTTTTTGAATTTTTAAGTTTTGGATCAAGTTTTTTTACTTCATAGCCAAATTTATCATTCATGAACTTGTACAGAAAAACTTGAGTGATAATTTTAAATTCATTCCCATCGTTTCCGAGACCATAAGACGCACAAATGCCTTTGAGATTATCAATGAGTTGCTTTGTTTGTGTTGTAAAATTTTGATCTGTCATATTACTTTTCCATTATATTCGTTAACATATTCATTGACCACATAGCCATTGATGTATTTAGCGGCTTCCGGGTCAAGCTTAATTTTGTGATTTTCAAAGCCCTTTATTACGAGTGGACTCATAAACTGACTAAAAAAGCCTTCGTTATCAAGCATTTGCTTGCGAATTAAAACTTTTTCATCAGCTTGATTTTTTATCCCCATCAAAATTTCATGAATCAAACTTTCACGATCAGAGATATTCCCTTTTTCAATTATGCGCTTGTGCAATTTGGCGTATTTTTCATCGTTTTCGTATTTGGCTTTGAGTAAATTGTTCCGGCGGTTTAATTCAATAATACGATCATAAATACTTTGCAAAGCACCAATGTTTTGGGTCATTTCTTCTTGCGTTATTTCATCCAAATTCTTTTTATCAAATAATCGTTTCAATTCTTCATAAAGAGTAACAAACTCCTGATCTCTTGGGTCAAAGTTTTTTGCCAACTCTTCACGAGTTTTTCGAAGTGAATCCTTGAGCTTATCAGCGATAACAAGTTCTTCTTCTGAAACCTTACGAAACATGAATAAGACATTTTCTAGCGCGACATTGAGCAAATTGGTTGTATCTACATTTTTTTCTAAAGATTCTTTTAGATTCAGAAGCTCTAAATGATGAGCCGTTTCATTATAGAGTTCGTTTAGTTTTTTGAAGTCAATTTTTTCAAGTAAATCATAATAACCGAGCAAACGAATTATATTGTATAAATTCCTTACATTTTCCAATGCTTTTTTGATTTCTAAAACCTTCTTTTTGTCTTCTATTTGCGTAATTTGTTGAGAAAATATTTCAGAATTTTTTAGATCAAATGAAAACAATTTGTCTTTAATATTCTCAATCTCTGTTTCTATTTCTTCTTTGGACATGAAAAGATTGGAATAATTTTCCATTTCATCGCCCAATTCTAATTGCAATTCTTCAAAATATGCCTTGTTTGTAGAATCAAATTCTTTTCGAATATCGGCAAAATCTACCACATAACCAAAGCGAAAATTTTTGTATGGTCTGTTTACGCGAGTTAAAGTTTGAAGCAGGTTGTGATCTTTAATAACGCGCCCGATATAGAGTTTTTTCAATCTTTTGGCATCAAAACCAGTCAAAAGCATATTGTAGACAAAAAGCAGATCAATCTTTCCGGCTTTGAAATTTTCAATTTGATCTTTGCGTTCATCTTTTGTTCCGACATCATGAAGAATTAGAGCGGCGGTTGATTTGTCGCTGTATTTTTTTGAAAATATTTCAAACATCTTTTTGGCTTGGTCGGAACTATCGCAAACAACCATTCCGCCTATCGTGTTGTCGCCGTGCATCATTCTGCTTTTTCTAAAATCTTCTACGATATAATCAAGCATTGGCTCGACAAATTTTTCATGAGAATAAATCACTCTTTTTTCAACATCGCCCTTGAGGATTTCTACTTGTCGCAAGGCCTCTTCCAATTGGATTTTGTAGTTTGTTTCTATACCTTCGCGAATCAGTTTTAGAGTGTAACCGTCAGCAATAGAAGCGTTGTAATAATATTTGTGAATATAATCTCCAAAAAGGTCTTTTGAGCGTCTGTTATCGCCAATTAAAGGCGTTCCGGTAAGTCCAATCAAAATAGCGTTTCTATCCGAAGTCATCAGGTTTGCCAAAAAGCTACCTTTGGGATCGTAACTTCTGTGAACCTCATCTAAGAAATAAACTCTTTGCGAGCTAATGTCATAATCGTTTGTATGCAATACATCGGTTTCATCTTTGAATTTTTGAATATTTACAACAGTAATTTCTCTTTGCCCTTGCAGATTATGAATAGCTGTCGTTTTCTTAAAATCTTTGAGTAATTCAGCTTTTGAATTTACCGTATGCACAACTAGTCCGCGACTGGTAAATTCGCGTGAGGCTTGAATCATTAAATCGATACGATCAACGATGAAATAAAACTTTGGAACGATATTCTTTTTTTGGAAATAGTCTGTTAAAAAATGAACATTATAAAAAGATAGCGCGGTTTTTCCACTGCCTTGAGTATGCCAAATAATTCCTTTTGTTTCGCCTTTATCTAACTTTGCTTCGATTGCTTTGGTGGCGAAAATTTGAGGATAACGCATTATGTGTTTCTCTAAGCTATGTTCTTCATTTACATAGGCAATACAGTATCTAAGAACAAAAGCTAATCGGTCTTTACTAAACAAAGAAGTTAAAATCCTATTTGTAGGACTATTTACGTCTTTATTGGTAATAAATTCCGGTGAATGTTTAATAGACGAAAGATTGTTATCTTTTAGAATAAAATTTTCTACAATCTCATCTTCTGGTTTTAAAGTTGTTGATAAATCTATTTTTTCTTCTTCACGGAAACAGTTAAAATTAGCTTTTTGATATGAAGAACTCGCGTAGAAAGCACCTTGGATTGGCGTAATGGATTCTACGTCATACTCCATGTTGTTAGAAAAAACTAAAAGCTGCGAAATATTTATGAATTTCCTAAACTTTTCGTTAGCAAATCGAATATTGATTCTATTTCTTTCTGCCAATATACCTTCTCGATTATTTGGCTTTTTAACTTCTATAAAAGCTAACGGCATTCCATTTATCAGGAGCGTAATATCGGGTCTAAACTCATCATCTCCATTTTTGCATGGAAGTTCGGTTACTACATGAAATGAATTGTTGCTGAAATCCTGAAAATCAATCAATTTTACGCCAGCTGTAGCGGTCAACATTTTATAAAACTCTTGACCCAAATCTTCATTATCAAGGGCTAAGTTGATTTTTTCTAACGTTCTCTTCTTCTCATCATCCTCAATATCAGGGTTTATTTGGGATAGGCTTGTATAAAAAATATCAGAGAAGATATTGGTGTTTTCATCCCAATGTTCTTTAGAAAGAGAGAGGTAATGGAATCCTAATCTACACAGATGCAGAATTGCTGGAATTTTTACGCGAGTATTTTCGTTAAATGCCATATTGTTATCCTCAAGTAAGTAATTGTATTGTAATCGTTTTTTCCTCTGTCTGCAACTTATGAGTTGCAGGGTATTGAAATACTAAAATCCCAAAACAGCAGAAGAAGAGACACCGCCGTTTGTGTCGTAAAATTGGCTCGCAAACAACACCATCTCTATTTTTCACCCCTGTAAAATTGTCTTTTGTCCCCAAGAATATTTGGCTTTTTTTGGGTTTTTGATACCATTAGGTTAAAATATCTATACGTGTAATGGGAATATGGATTTATCGAATATCGGACATTTTGATTAGATCCATTAAAAATGAGACACCTCCCCTTTTTATTATACTGTCTCATTTGTCTCATTTTCCACTTTTTCCGCTAGACACAAGAAGCATACTTAAAGGGTACTAGACCCGAGTGCTCCACCAGCCGCCGCAGGCGGACTAGAATCTAGAATCTAGAATCTAGGAACATTAAGGACCAGGATATTTGAAAATCGCCCATAAACTAATTTTCCTAATTCTTCTCCTCAATCTTATCCATAATTCTCTTGCCTCCCAAAAAATGCAAGTCTTTTTATTAAGAGCTGGTCTATCTTTAAAAGATTTACTGGACAGAATATCTATGGATTCTCTCGGTAACTATATATTCAACTCCCCCAGCTAAATCAACTTCAACGACGGCTTGATCTCCTTTTATCTTTTCAATAAGATGCGAGTGTGCACTTCATCTCTTTTATTTTGAAATGCAAGCCTTTATTGACAGGCAAAGATCTGCACGCTCTTCTCTATTAATTTTTTATAACATAAACCTTATTGTTCAATGAAAGCAGAGGAAAAAGAATATGAACGAGAACTGGCAAAGGTAAAATGCTTTATCAAAAATAATAGCGTTATTAAATCAGCATATTTTAAGAATCATAATGTATACCTTGCCTCGGATGCCTTAAGACATTTAATATTAAAAAACCCACCAATTAAAGGTAAGTCTCTTAAGAGAACTACCCTGACCAACTCTTCATGTTGAGGTCGGACTCAGGCTACCGCCCAGGTAGTTCACTTATATTTTCTCAATCTAGTCTTTTCCTATCAATAGTTTTTTAGTTTCCAGCTTTTATTGTTAACCATCTATGATATGCCAAAACAAATTATATTCAAAACCAATCCTTATTTGGTATAATTCCCCTGTCCCAAACAATAGCCTATCGCTACCATACAGTAACGCTGTAATTGAAGCTCGTCTTCGGTTGATGGAGGTGCAGCGGCAAAATTGAATGAGACATTATCAGTCCTCTTTTTCGCTCTTTATTATATCGTTGATTTAAAAAATTCCTTTTTAATGTTTTCTTGATACTAGGCTCTATATAATGCGTGCGAGCGAAAGCTATCAAGGAGGAGTTCTTTAAAACAACGGCTACTTAATTACATTTCATATTATGAAACAAATTCTCACTGTCATGGTTCTTATCAGCTTGATGCCAATACTAACTGGGTGCGCAGGAAACTGGAAAGGGGCTGTAATGGATAGTGTAAAGCCAAAATTACAGTCTAAAATAATCAACACCACCCATTGGAAAACATGCCAATTATCCCAAAAAAAACTTGCATTCAAATATCCAGATACTTTTGATGAATGCCAGGAAGGATATCCTGCTTTTACGCTTATATCAAAGACCGGTCAATCCTGCAAAATCACATGTTTAAACAAAATCAGGGTTCGAGAACAAAACATTTTGAAAGGGCAATTCATTAAAAATTGCGATGGCCAGTATTTGACACAAAATGACAAAGTTGATGCCAGGCATAACTCCGATAAAGACATCTGTTTCACCCATTTCGACGAATTGCTGGAGAGGCAAAATACCTTTATTGTTGGTAACTACATAAAGACGTCGTATGGAGGATTTTTCAAGTATCCAAAAAGCAATTTTTGGGTTATTGATTTTATGGGGATAAATTATGGGTTTGAGCCCGAGGATCAAAGCAGGCAATCTGCTATTTTTTCCGATTATAAATGTCCATCAACCTGTTACTCCGGAATGGCTCAAATCAGCGACAAGCTGGTTATTGCTATGCTCAAAACTTTAAAAAATATGAAGAGCCAGCCAAATTATGTTTATGCCCAAAATCCAATCTATTACCATGAAATTCCAAAAAATGCTGACCCTGAAACATTTACTATATTAAATTATGCGATCGCAAAGGATAAAGATCACATTTACTATTACGGACAACCTGTCGAATATGTTGATTTGAAAACGTTCAAAATCATACCTATACAAAATGGTGAAATTGGGATTATTAAAGACAAAAACAATGTTTATAAGGGAGGATCTGATCAGCGCGGTGGAAACACATTAAAAATTATTGATGGCGTTGATCCTGGTACGATCAAAGTTATAAGTGCTGAATACAGAGGCTTTACTAGAGATAAAAATAATTTTTATTGCGATTGGCATGCGTTAAAAGATGTTGATGCTGCTACATTCAAAGTACTTGATTCATACGCTGCCCGAGACAAAGATAATATGTTTCTTTGTTGGGAGGGGAAGTACAAAATAAATCCGATGGGACTTGAAAAGTCAAAAGATGATGATTGGTTGATTTTAAGAAACAAGCAGGCTGGCTATGAGATTAAATTTCCGCCAAATTGGCAGTATATAGATGACAGTTATGGGAAAGTTAATTCGATAAGCTTTGGGGAGATTGATAAGACATATAATATAGAGGCTTCTCTTATGCACGGCGGAATAAGCGTTGACGTACCTGAAGATAAAAGAGACTTTTCGTTTGATAAACTTTTGAAGGAAGTAAAAGAAGCGCAAAAGGGCACTGAGATTATCTATTCTGCAGATAGGACCAAAATAAATGGTCTCGACGCGGTACTTGTAAAGGCGATGTTTGGTACTGAAGTTCATTTCGAGCGTGGCGGTAAACGCTATACTGTATCGGTGTATCCATTTTCCACCAATGGCAAAGATAATCAATATGATGTTTTCGAAAAAATGCTGAAGACTTTTAAATTTATTGATGAGACTGCTGATGCCGTTAAAAATACTGTAAACCAATCCTTTTTCTTACTATAAAAATATTGGAATCAACAAAAGAATTACCAGAGCCGCTGCCTAAAAGTAATTTTTCTCTCGAGGAATGGTTTGCGACGAAGATAGAGTGTTTTGAAAAGGAAAATTTTTCGAAATTAATAGATGGAATGCCGGTAAAGAGAGGATATTATTCGTGTACTGGAGACGGTCCTTATTCCAATGTTAATTATTTCCTTGTAGAAAAGGATGGGAAGATTTATGAATTCTCTACAAATGTTTCTGAAGGTCAAATGATGCTTGCCAGCTTTAAATTTCTTCAATAGCCTTAAGTTTGTAAACAGCCTTAATCAATATAAACGGTCAGGAGGTGAAATGAGTAAAAAATGAAATAACTAAAAAATGTTTTGGTGCGTATTTTTATATGCGCATATGTATTGGCATTAAAAAACGAAAATTATACAAAAAAGGAGGCTTTAAAATGTATGAAACAAAAAGTGTTCAATTAAAAATTGCTTTATGGTTAACATTGTTTTTGGCGTTTGTATCATTTGTTTGCGCTGTGGATCAAACGCAAACCGGGTTTTATTATCCGACTGGAACAAGTGATAAAAAGATAATCAATCTATATTTTGGATGGCTGTTTAATAATTGCGGCCAGACCCAGAATAGCGAAAGCGAATTTTATCATATCGGGACGGATATTAAGGCCAAAGAAGGCGACCCTGTATATGCTATCGCTGGTGGTGTCGTGATTTATGTCGACAAGAGCAACGCCTGGAGCGGGAGCGGACAAACATACGATAAGATTGGAAACGGCTGCGTTATAGTGCAACATACCCTTATCGACGGAAGCAAATTTCTGGCCTTTTATGGGCACGTTAAGGTGACTGAAAATAAGATAGATAAAATAGCCGCCGGAAGTTTGGTTTCATCGAGTGTTTCTTTTGCAAAAATAGGCTCATATATAGATTCGAGCCAAAAAGAATGCCCGCATTTACATTTCGGCGTAATACCAAACGCAAGCTCAATCGATGATATTGATCATAGGAACAACCTTGGACATATACCATGCCATATGTATCCAGACGTAAACAAATTTGTTGATCCGATTAAGTTCATTGAAACACAATATCCATACGATACATCTGAATCACCTACGCATCTTAAGCTTCTGCGCTTCTTTGGATACAGGGTAGACGCCGCAGGAAAAAATACGTATTCCATTCCTTCAACTGGTCCTTGGCCAATCGCCGTTGGCGAAAAATTGGCGCTGGCTTGCAGAATCGTGAATACTGGCGGATTTCCATGTTATATTCACGGAATGGTCATGGAAATCCAAGATCCATGCGGTAAACCGCTCTCCTATATGACCATGTATTATAATTGCAATGCTGAGACCAGATTTAATCTCAATGTTGGCGAGGAAAGACGATTCCCCCAGAAAGAATCTGAGATGACTACATATCCCTTCTATGGATTACCGGATGGAAACTATTATGTAGTTCTGAGAGTATTTCCTGATTCTTTTGATGTCAGTAAAAGTCATATCATTGGCCGCCAGATGATAAAGGTATCAGGAGCGCTTGCATCTGGTGAGATTCCGAATAAGCCTATTCATGATTTGGTTTTAATACCAGCTCCTACTGATAAGATTGTTGATCCGCCAATTGTAACTAGAATTCCGCCGGTTGCCGCAACAAGTTGCCAATATTCTGGATCATTTAATACTGAATTTTGGGGTTATGCTAATCGATGTGACTATTACAATCGCACTGTACCAGGTGATACTCTCTGCTTTTCTATAGGCACGTTGTACAATGGCACTCCACCTTATACCTATCAATGGTGTTTTGGCGATGGATCGCCCTATGCCTATGGAAAGCAAGTAACGCATAGATATACCCAAGTCGGTATTTATGATGCCTGGTGTCTATTTACAGATAGTAAAGGAAAACGGAACAAAATGGGCATTGGCGCGTATATTGAGTATCCGGGCTCAGGCGGCTATGCCAAAATTACAGTACAAACTGGCAATAACTATGCAATTTCGCCAGAAACAGTAAATGTCCCCTATGGTCTGAATAAAACATTCTCGATTACGCCAAAGTCTGGTTATTTGATTACAGATGTTATGGTAGATAATATTGCATATGGATCTCAATCTACTTTCACATTTGCCGGGGTCAGGGCTAATCATACTATTAGCGCAATCGCTAATCTTGATATGAATGACTTGCGTAACTATGATCATGATAGCGACGGATATACCGAGCTGCAAGGTGATTGTGATGACTCAAATCAGTTTGTTCACCCAGGTATTGGTCTATGCAGTGTGCAGTTGACGGAACAAGCCCTTTGTCCAGGAGAACTTAATGTTGGCGATTTATTCGGATATCAAATGGCTATTAATAACAGTTACTTGGCAATCACTGCTTATGGCTATAGTGAATATAGCGGTACTGTTTATATGTATCGGCGAGGCACAGCTAAACGCTGGTCTGCATGTGATCAGCTTTTGCCTCGTGATGGACAAAGAGTGGCTCGTTTTGGTTGTTCATTGGCTTTGTCTGATAACAACCGATTGGCAATTGGTGCTGACAATAGTATTAATGGCGGCATTTGCACAGGCTCTGTTTATGTCTATGAAATGATTGCCGGACGATGGACGCAAAAAGCAAAGATTGTTCCTGCTGATGGTAAGCCAAATGACTATTTCGGGACTTCAGTTTCAATATCTTCAAACGGAAACACCTTGGCAATCGGCGCACAATGCGCAGACGGCATGAGGGCAGATGTTGGCGCTATATATGTCTTTACCCGTAATGCTGATGGTACATGGACGCAAAGACAAAAGATTGTCCCATCAAGCACAACTGCCTATCATTTTGGCAGTGGGATAAAAATGATAAAAAGTCATGTTTTTGTTTACTCTGATGAGAATGATTTTTCCGGGCAGGTCTATATCTTTCCGCTAAACTCACGTGGATTTCTGCAGGCAGGAGGGACTTTGGCGCCAAAAGAGATCGAATCAGGAGACCATTTCGGCCAGAGCTTAACTATTTCCGGAGACTATCTAATGGTAACAGCTTCGGGTGATGATGACCTTTACCAAGATGCTGGTGCTTTATACATCTTCCGTACTGATGGCGGGAATTGGCATCTTTCACAAAAAGTCTCAGCCAATGGCAGTAAAGCAAAAGACCAGCTCAACCGCGTTTCCATGTTTGGTAACTATGCCATTGCAACGGCTCCGATGCATACAGAACAAGGCGTGATCCGTTCAGGCGCTGCTTATCTATGGGAGCTCAAAGATGATGTTTGGGCGCAAGAAGCTACTCTGGTTCCCAATATCAGCCTAGCTGATGATTCGGTTGGCATGCCACTTCTGCTCGATAAAGATATTATCATTGGCATTTGCCAACGAAATAGCAACCGCGGGATAGTATACACTTATCAAATTGGTAGCGATCAGTAAAAACAACATCTACATCTAAAGACTCATTTTGAATTAATGGCACGATTAAAAACTCTTCATCTTTGTGGAGGTTTTTGGTCGTGCCTTTTTTAGGGTATTTTATCTTTACAACTGTAATTATTTTGGTATAATCAAGTCCGTAATCGCATATTATCTAGCTTATTTGTATAGCTTCCAGATAATATTCGATGAGTATAAATCAAAAAGGAGATAAAACCCCCGTGGAAGAAACTGGAAAAGAAGTTGATGAAAAAATCATTGCAGCACTTGCCCCGCACCTTGCGTCTCCGTTTAAGACGAAAGATAAAATCCGCTGGATTAATGGAAATTTATCAATATCTGTCGTTCTTACGCCAGACTTCGATAAATTTGTAGAGAAACATATTCCAATCTTAGAATGGCATATGAAATCAGCAATTCCTGCGGATAAGGCTAAGATGCTACATGAGGCAACCTTGGAAGATCTGTTAAATTACGTTAAGACAAACAAGAAGTGAAACCGATATTTAAATGTTGCTGCCGCAGAGGGGGTATTATGTTTGTTATTTTTTGCCCCCTCTGCGTCTCTCTCCTTGACAACCTCACAAACCTTTTGGTAAATTACACTACCAAATCACCTGAAAACATAGAAGTACAGGCGCATATTGCTTTTGAGATTATAAATCAATAGCTCTTAACTACAAGCATGACAAAGAACATTCTAATCACATCACTAAGCATAGTAGTCGTAGTAGCTGCTGCTATATTTCTGACTTATGCTTTTATCAACCCATCAAATGAACCCAGCTCTGGTAACTCTTCTTCTGGGTCATTACTCAACCAAATGTCAGGAGACAGTTTCCAGTCAAGCTCAGATTCACTTAGCGCAATCAGGCAAGCGCTAGATAACCTTACTTCAAACTAAATTTTTAAATATTTTTCAATATAACCATGAAGAATACTAAATTCATCTCTATCATAGGTACTCTTATCGTAGTAGCTGCAGTTGTCGCAACTACATACGCTTTTCAAGAGCCTGCTAATGCACCGACAGACGGCGACTCTTCTGCTGGATCTCTGCTAAATCTAATGGCTGGAAATGGCTTTGCTTCTACAGAAGACTCTCTTCATGCCATAAGACAAAAGATCAATGGCATCACAGGTCCTGCGCACCAATGGGTTGGGACTTCGCTGCAGTTTCGAAATAGTGATGGTACTTGGGGTGCTTCAACTGATTTGAAAGGTCCGGTTGGCGCTAAGGGTTCGACTGGTCCGCAGGGTCCTGTCGGTCCGCAGGGAATTCAAGGAATTCCAGGAACTTCTGGCACAAGCTCATGGACAGATGGAACAGGCAAGGTAACAACTGCAATGAAAGTTGGCATAGGCAAAACAAATCCAGCTTATGAACTTGATGTTGCCGGAACTATTCATGCTACATATGACTTGAATATCCAAAGAAATGCAGCTCTTGGTGGTTATCTATTGGTTGGTACAAATGTGCAAAATCCAAACCCACCAGCATATCCCGGTGATGGGCATATCAAATCCTACGGCCCAGTGGAAGCGACTGCTTTTCAGACAACGTCAGATGCGCGCTTAAAGAAAGATGTTCGAACCCTTGATAATTCTCTTGAAAAAATACTTCAGTTACGTGGAGTAAGCTATAAATGGAAAGATGCTTCGCTAAAAGATAATGATGCGCAGATTGGTGTGATAGCGCAAGAGGTTGAGAAGGTCTATCCAGAGGTTGTTGAGACTGGAAAAGATGGTTATAAATCAGTGGAATATGGCAACTTAATTGCTCCTCTGATTGAGGCTGTGAAGACTCAACAGGCAGAGATTGAATCATTGAAGGTGGAGATAAATAATCTGAAAGTTGTTTGCAAATAATCGTAGTCCCCTATCCTCTTTGACTTTCAAGGCAAATTTGGATATAATATTTTTGGAATTGATTAATATACCAGCGAGGATACACAAAGCCTCGCTATAAAAAACTTGGAAGGGGAACTCAAGTCCCTTGGCGACTAGACTGTCATTATACGCAGCCAACCAAACTTAGAAAGCAATGTAATTGCTTTTGGTCTTTTTTGGGTGTCATTTTTTAATG
>JAPLVM010000037.1 GCA_026397115.1 Patescibacteria group bacterium | reverse complement strand
ATAGTGTTAAATTTCGCCACTTCTGTAGGTAAGTTATTCGGTTCAAAAAACTGCATACCCCCATAGGATGTAATGAAAAATTCTTAATTTGCGATAGCAAATTATTTAATCGAGATAATTTTATTTTAGTCCCTCCGTTTTTTCGATTGCTTCATGCTGCCCCGCCACTGGTTCACCGACGCCAAACCAGAATCGTCCTCCTGGCAAAACTTCTGTTGCGCCGACAAGCAATTCCTTTTTATTTTTTAGCAATTCGTATGTAAAAGGAACATCTGTTTTTAAAACTCTCGGTACATTATTCTGCGAATGGGGTTTAGCTATGTCAAAGATTAAAGTGGACTCTGGCTCGGTGGGATGTTTCAAGACGATAAAACTATGGTCTTCTGGAAATTCACCGGTATCTTTTACATCCTTCATGGCTATGCCGCTGACATATGCAGATTCTGCCCCTGCCTTTTGAAGCAGGTATTGCCCCAAGGCAGCTCTTTCTGCACAGTAGGTTTTGCCTTTTAATTCCGATAATTTTGGCGGCTTTTGACCCCGATACATTTTTTGTCTTTCAAATAAATTAGGTGGAGTGTTTGGATCAATTTCTAAAAGTTCGTGCGTTTTTTGCTGGACTTGATAACAAAGAAAATATGTGTACGGATCTATGTCAGAACCGATTTGTTTGAGCCACTTTTTTACAGATTCCTCGCTCTGTTCGTATACTTTTTTGATATTTCCTTCAGTAAAGCTTTCGAGCTGTTCGTCAAAAGCCATAAAATCCAACTCTAATTTTATGGTTAGCTCTTTATTAAATAAAGAGCCGCCGATGGGCAATTCTTGACCATCTTCCAAGCGGTCTGCCCAGATTCCGCGATAAATTTCTCGCATAGCCTCAGCAGATTCTTGTCCTTTTGCGTTTTCAGATATAGGTTTTTGAAATGATAATTTAAGGTTTCGCATAGTTTTTGAGATTAAGAATAAAGTTACCCCGATTTAATTTGCCTTATAGGTCAAAAGAATTTTTCGTTATTTCGTACGACTGGTTGTTATCCGATATGTTTCACAATTTGAATAATTCTAGATTGAAGGGAAAATTGCTTGGCTAGCGTTGGCGCAGGGCGGCGCAGGATGCCTTATTTTCCAATTGGCGGAGGGATAGGGATTCGAACCCTAGGTGAGTTTCCCCACACACGCTTTCCAAGCGTGCGCCTTCAACCGCTCGGCCATCCCTCCATAAAACGCAAAAACTATATCAATCACCATTGTTTTTTACAAGCATGACTTTTTGATAAAAAGGTTGTAATTGCCTCTTTTTTTTGCTATAATTATCTGAAATAAATTATAAAAATTTAAAATAAAACATGAATAAAATACTTCAAAAGGGACTAATTCGCGTCAGCGCAATGTTTCTAGCTATCATAGGCTTTGTGAAAACAGCATTTGCTGCTGCGCAAATGAATGCGGCAACAGTTAATTTGGGAAATTCACTTACCAGTATTGATACTGAGTCTGACGTTTGGACGCAGCTTGGCGTTTTCATTAATTATATATTGTCGGCGATTGGCTTGGTTGTGCTTTTGATGCTGCTTTATGGTGGTGTAATTATTCTTACTTCTCAGGGTAGCGACGACAAAATCGGTGAGGCACGCAAAATAATCATGTATGCGATTGTTGGCGCTGTAATTATTGCGCTTGCTTATGCTCTCAACTCGTGGATATTTGAATCATCCTTCTTCAAAGATGTCATTATTGACTAGCCTCATTCCTGTAGCTAAAGCCGCGGGATTGTTCAAAAGCATTGAGCTGATGAAACCCGCAGAAACTATTTCTGCTATTGATTCAACGACTGATGTTTGGGCGCAGATGGGGGAAATGATCAATTATTTGCTTGGCGCAGTTGGAGTTGTGGCTTTTATCATTATTCTTTATGCTGGTGTTACTATTTTAACCTCTGTCGGCAATGATGATAAGATTGGGGAAGCGCGCAAAATGATTGCGTATGCAATTTTAGGGTTGGTATTAATAGCAGTATCCTTTGCATTAAATACTTGGTTGTTTAACTCGTCATTTTTTGTGCAGACCAGTTGAAAAATTAGACTGCCAGCAAAAGCTTCTGGAATTTTTGTTGATAGTCTCAATTTTTATTTCAACGCATTTTTCTGGCAAATTGCCGTCGAGCCTTTCTGGCCATTCTACAAAAGTGATGAAATAGTTTTTTGTCATCTCTGGCCAGCCTAGCGATACTACATCTTCATACGAATTTAATCTGTACAAATCAAGGTGCAAGATTTTTCCTTTTGGGCTGTTGTACTCGCGGGCGATTGTATATGTCGGTGATTTGACTTTATCCTTGGATCCGAGGCCTGATAAAAAACCCCGAATAAAAGTAGTTTTACCTGCGCCTAATGATCCACTTAGCAGGATTATTTTTTTGGACTTTATTTGCGCTGCGAGTTGTGCAGCGTATTTAAGCGTCTCAGCTTCAGAATACGTGATTTTTTTTCTAGTTTGCATTTGCGCAAATAATCAGTAATTAACTGATTTTATTTTAACAAAATTTAGATAAAAGGTACTGACTGGTTAAATTCCAAGCTATCAAATCTATACTGGATTTAAGCTGGCTTTTGACTTATTGCGGTTCAGACACTAAAATATTTTTACTTATTATCAGTATTTTCATGCGTTCAAAATTAGTTGTTATTATATTATTCTTTGCAGTCATTTTAGTTCCACCTTTTGCCTACGCAGAATCGGCAAAGATCAATATAATCGATGTTCTCGACGATCATTGGGCAAATGGCTATGTTCGATATCTAGTCCAGCAAGGATTTATGGGTGTGTCTGCGAAAGGCGAATTTAGTCCGGATAAGTCTGTTACAAGGGGAGAGATGGTTCAAATTATTCTTCGGCAGATTGATGTTAAGTTAATTGCGCCTGATAAGCCAACATTTGCAGATGTTTCTGTTGATTATCCCTTGTATAAAGAGATAGAAACAGCTTACCAGCTTGGCGTTGTAAAAGGCGTTGATAATGACGATGGTACGCGTTCTTTTCATCCAGATGCTTTTGTCACACGCGCGCAGTTTGTAAAAATCATTTTGCAAGCAAATCAAATTGCAGTCCCAATTGCGATTGCCACAGCTGATTTTCCTGATATTGCTGTTGTGAATTGGACAGCTCCTTACGTTCATGTGGCCAGACAGATGGGTTTTATTAAGGGCTATGCTGATGGCAGGTTTGGTCCTGATGAAAATATAACTCGTGCGCAATTGGCAAAAATTCTTTACCTTTTTCTTGCTGCTTCAGATCGCATTGTTGAAGATACGATTGTGACAAGTAGCCAAACTGTTGTGGAAACGCAGGACGATGCTTCAGCTTATGTTGATTTAGTTTTATCTTTGATCAATGCTTCTCGCCACGATTTTGATAAGCCGCCGCTAATTCTTGATGCTGATCTATCTGATGTTGCGCAACAGCATGCTCAATGGCTGGTAAGTAATAATATTAAATCTTCGCATACCGGCGAGGGCGGTTCTTCGCCATTTGATCGTTTGCGTAGCGCGCAGATCAACTATGCAGCTGCCGCTGAAAATGTTGGTTGGTCTTCGGCGAATGTACGTGATGTGGCGTCTGCTCTGCTTGCAATTCATTCAGATCCAATTAATGGCATGATGGCTGAGTCAGATGCAGAAGTGAATCATCGTACAAACATTCTTGGCACATTTCATAATTTCAATAGGATTGGCATAGGCATAACTGTTAATGAACAAAGCGGATCAAGAGAAGTACGAGTGGTTGAAATTTTTGTTGAGTCAAATTAAATTAATTCCTGACATTGAATGCAGATTTGGCTAAATATCATTTAGTTAAGCTCAGCTCTCGTTTTCATGGCGGGAATGATATGCCTGAAGTTATAGTTGTGGACCTACGCGCAGGAGGTCAAAAAAGTAAATGCTGGTCGTCTATTTCAGATACTTTGCGTGAGCATATTGCTGAAACTTTGGCCAACAATGAACAGGTTCTTGTTTTTATAAACCGTCGAGGTAGCGCATCTGCTGTTTCATGTCGCGATTGCGGTCAGGTTATGAAATGTTCGAATTGTGAATTGCCATATACATTGCATGGGTTTGGCGCGCGAGCTAGACTAATTTGTCATCACTGTGGTCGTTTAGATTTGCCGTTGACTCAGTGTGATAATTGTCATTCTGTTAGGATTTTCCCAATTGGAACAGGTACGCAAGGGGTTGAGAATGATTTGAAAAAAATGTTTCCAGCGGCGCGTATTGCGCGGGCAGACAGAGATACTACATATCGCAAAGAAGCTCATGATAAGCTATATAGCCAAATGCAAAAGCATGAAATTGATATTTTAGTTGGCACGCAAATGATTGCCAGTGGACTAGATTTGCCAAAAGTTGCCTTGGTTGGAGTTGTTTTGGCTGACGTTGGATTACATCGCCCTGACTTTTATGCTCCAGAAAATATTTTTCAGCTAATTACTCAAGTTGCTGGTCGCGCGGGTCGCCGTGAGAAAAGAGGTTTGGTTGTTTTGCAAACATTGTCTCCAGAGCATTATGCTATTCGTGCTGGAGTGGCTCAGGACTTCATTCAGTTTTATAATGAGGAAATTAAAATCAGACAATCTGCAGGATGGCCGCCATTTAATAAAATTATTCGCTTGGAAATAAGATCTTCAAACAAAAGTAAGGCTTATGAAGATGCTTGGCAACTAGCTGAAAAATTGCGTGCTGATAAAAACTGCGAAATACTTGGTCCATCGCCAACTTTGCCGCCCAAAGTAGCAAATAAGTATCGTTTTCAAATTTTGATTATTGGCGAAAATCTACGCACTTTAGTTTCTGGATTAGAGCTCGGGCGCGACTGGCGTATTGATTTTGGCTAGGTTTATACTATTAGTGTGTATCCATTATCTTTTAGCCATTTTCTTTGTTCCTTATAATAAGGAATGATTTTAGCAACAAACTGCCAGAATTTTTTGCTGTGATTATACTCGCGCAAGTGTGCAAGCTCATGCACGATCACATAATCAATTATTGATGGCGTGGCCATGATTAGGCGCCAAGAAAAACTGATATTGCCTTTATGGCTGCACGATCCCCATCTTTTTTTAGCGCTAGTAACGCGAATTTGTTTATACTTTA
>JAPLVM010000051.1 GCA_026397115.1 Patescibacteria group bacterium | reverse complement strand
TTTTCCCGGATGCTGCAGGTCCATCAATGGCTATCGTTATCTTCTTCTGCTCTTTTCTATGCATTATGAATTTATAATATAAGAAATTAAACACTTTGGAGCAATAAGACTGAAACAAGTTTTCAGTTTTTAATCTCTTTTTGCGCTTGCAAAGCACGTATAGAAACTAAAAACTGGCAACTTGATATCGCATCTCAGGTCCAAAGCAGATAGATGTTGTATATAAAAGTTTATTTCTTAGATTTAGGCTTCTTTGAACTTATCTTTTTTGTTTTTGAATCAGTCTCTGCTTTCTCAGCCTTGGCCTTGACTTTAGAAGCTAACTTTTTCTTTAACTTACCTTGCGCTGTATTTTCCATTGCTTCAACTTTGACTTTTTCTGCCTCACTCTTCATTTTTTCCATACGCTCAACAACAGCTTCGTATTCGCCTGGTTTGCTAAACTTAATATAATTAAGAAGCTTTTTGCGGTTTTCAACCATTTTCAAAAGTCCACGACGCGAATGATTGTCTTTTTTGTGAGTATCTAAGTGGCGTGTAACTTCTAAGATTCTTTCTGTCAGAATCATAATTTGTACTTGCGGGGAGCCTGTATCTTTATCGTGTTTTTGGTAACTTTTGATGAGATCCTTTTTTTGAGCGCGGTTCATGTGTTGTGAATTTAAATACAGAGTGATTTTATTCAATTTCATCATAATTGACAAGCGAAAATCTTTTTGCTTGTAATTTGTGGCATGTAAATTAGGTTTTTTATTTGTTCCAAGCTGGATTTTCTGGTATAATATTTTGAAATAAAAATATAAAAATGATCATGATTTCTAAACGGCTTTCCATTTCATTCATAACATTGGCTTTCGCGACTATGATCGTCACGCAATTTGTGGCGTTTGCGCCAAGGGCAATGGCAGCGGATCCAGAGGAGCTTGGGCCATGGAAGAACCTAGAAGACAGAGATCGCGCACTTTGCAAACAAAACTGCGAGGACGATTGTAACGAAAAATATAAAGATGCTGACAGGCAACAAAAATGCATGAATCAATGCGTTGGTAAATGCGGCCTTCAGCAAGATAACCTTTTATTTTTGTACAACAATACTCGTGATCTATGCAGCATTTTGAGGACTGCAAACAGCTGGCTCCGCTATACTATACCTATTTTTGCGTTTAGCGTTGCCGTAATTTCTGGAGCTTTTTGGGTTATGAGCGGGGCAAAAGAAGATTTCTTGACGATGACCAAAAATATAATATTAAAAATTGGTGTCGCGCTAGCTGCCGGACCGTTGATCCTGGTCATGCTTGGATTTGTCGCAAATATATTGTCAGTGTCAATAGACACGACTGGAAGCAATTGTTCTCTGAGTCTTTGGAAAGAAAACCGTTTTGAACTGGAGAAGATAAACGAAAATACAATATTCAGCAATGGACCTAACAGCGTTATTATGGGAGTTACTGTAGTTGCAACGAAAATAAAAGGTCTAGCTGGACTTCTTGGCTCGATAATGATTGCCATTGGCTTTGTTCAATATGTAGGATCTGTAGGCCCAGAAGGAGCGACCAAGGCACGTAATACAATCATGTATGCAGTGTTTGGGTTGCTCATTATCTATGGCGTGGATGAGCTTATATTTCTGTTTCAGCAATTCCTCTAAACCATGGACTCAAAAATTAAACTTTATATCGTTTGTTTCTGCGTTTTTGTAATTGCTTTTTTAAGCGCTGGAGGAAAAACTGCGCATGCTTGGGGTGCGGCAGATGCTAGACGATTATACAAGGCATGGTTAGGTGAAACGGGAATGGTAGCTGAGGTTGAAGAATATAACTCAAACATACTTAAGCTTGATCCAAAAGGAAAGGTATTTACAAAAATAGACTACGGAAGTGAGGTAATATTGCCAGACAAATTCGAAAGTGCTGATCAAGCGCTAAAGCTATCCCAAAAAAAACTTATGGACTCACTAGACAAAAGCGGATTTTTTGACATGATACCTTTCGTTGGCACGGCTGTGCGTACCTTGCTTGATGGCGCGATCGGAATAGCTCTTTGGCTGTGGAATATATTCTCTGAAATTGCATTATCAGTAGCCTTGCTATTGATTGTAATAGGCGGATTTAGAATGCTAATATCCGCAGGTAATCAAGAACATTTTGATAAGGGCAAAGAGAATATAATACTTGGAATCAAATGCATTGCGGTGCCGGCAGTACCAGCTATCATATTAAGTCTCGCAAATTGGTTTCAAACAACTGGATCTGCTGCAAAGACAGCGCTTGGTAGCGGAGCGATAGACATTGAAAAAGCCCTGCCAGCAATGGCAGAAAGTGTGTCCAATGTAATTATTACTAGTATTCTAAAAATCTCTGGAGCTGTTGCAATTGTTATCTTTGTTGTTAGCGCTGGATTCTGGATATTTTCAATGGGAAATGAGGATATCGCAGGCAAGGGAAAAAAGGCACTTACTTTTTCGGGCATAGGTCTCATAGTGATTACTATGGCTTACTCGATCGTACGGGTACTGTCAAAGCTTGCTTACGGCTCAAATCCCGGAGATCAAACAGATGGCCTTTTGGAGGGTAATTTTCTTGAACCAGCAATATACATGAGGCTCGCGGCAACATTGATGTATATCTTGGGGCCTGCATCGCTCGTTGCGCTTTTATATGCCAGTTACGCATTAATCATAAAGAAGGATCAGGATCATTTGGATCGCGCGCGTAAAATCGCAATGTATGCAATTATTGGACTTGTTGTTGCCTTAGTTGCTTATGCGGCTATTGAGTTGATTACAAGCATAAGCCCAGAAGACTTCCAACAATAAAATCAAAAAAGATGAAAGAAGCATCATTAATGCAATATAAGCATAACGGAGCGGAGTCGGAAGAAGCCACTAGGCGAGTTTCGCTTGAACATAAGGTTAAACTAGCAAAGGTTAAACTGGCAGATGAGAAGATCGGGCTGATGAAAGAAACTGCCAAGCGAGTTATGTCTGAACTCGGGGTTGAATCAATAAACAGGGAGTTTGGAAAGGCTGTCAAAGAGGCCCTAGACGAACGCGATGCTATATCAACGAATAGCCAACGGACGGGTGAAACCTTCGGGCAAGTTTTGGCCGAATATATTGGCGGAGATTTTTATGATAAAACCCAATTGATTTTAGGGGAAAAAGAAGAAATGAAAAGCTTGGACTATGAAATTTTAGAAAAAGAGCCGAGAAACGGTACTGCGCCAGATCAGCCACCTAATATGTTAGCAGAAGGCGATCCGTTGCAAGCGTTAAGGAAAGCCAAAAACTTGTGGAAGCTTTCAATTAAAGTTAATGGTTTGTATCTCAGCGGCGACTATGACGAAACTAATTTTGCCTCTAAATGTTATTATCTTGAAATCTTAAATGATGAGGCGCTCGCGAAGCTAGCTGAAATTAATGACATGATTGCGAAATTAGATGATAATGAGGTTTTGGACGTAAACAAAATTTTGTATCAAATAGGTATCAAACTGCCTGAAGCAGAAGATGCGCCTGCCCAATCAAAAGTGATTGCTGGAGCAGGTGTCCGCGGAGGTTATTATGTAAAGGAAACATTACCTCGGGCCGAGGTTAAACCGCTTCGGGCTGTGGATATTTATCCACTGTTAGCAGCAAAAATTCAAAATGGAATACAAATAGATGATATTTTGCTGGATGACGCGATTGGAAAATTCGTAATCAAACTAAAAGATGGCTCATCGGCCGAAATAGGCAAGGATGAGTTAAATTTTGGACGCGATACATTATTATCTAAATCCGATTTTTATAATCAAAATAAGTTGGCAGTGGAAAAGATGATAGGGCAAATAATTATTGATTTCAATCTTGCTAGGCAATTAAGAAAATCGACACTGAAAACAAATAAAAATGGATTACCGATTAGGATCCCCTTTCAAGAAGTACAAAATCGAGCTGGTGATGAGGCCGAGATGCGCCGGCTGATTCAGGAAATTTCTAGCGGGGATCAGGAGTTAGATGAAGAAACGCTAGGGCTAGAAACGGATAGAGCGTCTGGAAAAAACGATAAATTGAAACCTGACGGCAAGGCTAATATACAAAAAACAGCGGATGGAGTCGCAAGAAAAAAGAAGTCTAAAATAAGTAAGATTTTTAGAGAACTTATGGGAAATAAATTCTTTATTTCTGCAATGTTTGCGCTAGGGCTAGCTCCAAATGGCGAAACCCTTCTAGCGCAGCAAGATCCACAAAAAACGGCTAAGGATATTATCAGCGGCGATGTAACCAGCGGAAGCTTCTGGCTAAATCAATCAAAGGTGATAGGCGCGAAGAAGAAAAATGAGCTGGATTTAGACGCGACCCCTAAATTTATGTTTATGGAAAATTCGATTAGTTATCTCAAGTCACTTGTAATTTTCATCAATAATCCAAAACTTCAGACTGAATTCCTGAGAGTAATTAAGGAGTTGTCGACGGCGATCCAAGGAAATAAAGATTGGAATGATGAAGTAACACTAGTAGCAGAAAAACTGAAATCATTTGTAACGGGTAACAAAGAAACAATCCTTCGTCAGATAGGCGGACCGAGAAAGAGAGGATCTGGCGTGGGCATAGATAGTATAAACTTCATAGATGGTTTTGTGATCACTGCTTTGAGGGTTAAGGGGCTTAATCTCGAAGGCGCGGAATCCCAAAATAAAATGGCTATGCTAGTCAGAGATATAGCAGATATACTCGGCGGCGCGGAAAAAATTGATGAACTGCTTGGTATTGGGACTGGGACAGGCGCTTCGCATGGCAGAAGAATGTCGGCAGGACCGCAAATACCTAATACGCAATCCGATGAATCAGCTGAGTCAGCAGAGAGTAATTCAGGCTATGCAACCTTTGGAGAAATGTTTCAAGCTGAGTTTGGCGTTGACCCAAACGAAATTGCAAATGAAATTACAGATGAAGATAGTTTTTACCAATTTATTGGCACGCATTTTGGAGAGAATGTTCCAGAAAATATAAGGATCCAAATAGGAGTTGCCTGGTTTGCGAAAATTATTGGCGAGCAAGAAAGTAAATGTACTTTATACGAACATTGGGACAAGCCAGCCGTAGGGAAGAGGGATTGGGCTCCATTTGGATTTAATGACGCACCTGGTAACTTTGAAAAGTGGATTAAAATGGCTGGGCTTGGAGGCAAACAACTAAAAGTTGAGAAGCCAGGAGATCAGGCACAAGTTTTGCAGGGATATCTAAAAGACAAGTGGAAACTCTATTTACCCGATATAGTCGAAGCAATTCGCAACCAATCAAGGGAGCAGATTAAAATGATCTTTACGAAAATGACGCAAAACATAGCTGGCGAATATAATCGCGGCAGCAAGACTTACGGACAGGAATTATTTAAAAAACTTGCTAGGATGTCGAATGAAGAGGCTGTCCACCAAGAAGAAGTGAAAGCGGTCCAGGCACAGTCCAACGCGCGAAAACAGGTGATCGAAACAGCTGAAAAAAGGGCTCTGTCAATAGAAGAAATTGGAGCAAAAATTCTCGAAACACCTGTTGGAAACGGTCAAAAAACACTTGGGCAATTCATAAGGGAGAAAGGCGACATTACGATTATTCCAGTTATAAATGAAGATAATTCAATTAAAGCAGTTGTTAGGATCGGGAACAACAAGTTCGAGGTCGTACCCGGAGTACGAATTGAAGCGGCAGGAAAATATGCATCGATGCTTCAAAAATTTGGCAGACAGATACTTGGAGAAATACAGAAAAAATTAACAAAATAACCATGCGTAAAAATTTTAACGTGACATATGTCGGAGCTGTTACCCTATGCATTACATTTTTATTGACTTTTGCTATCGTGGCAAACTCCAAAGCGCAAAGTGCCACGTCTACGCCAAAAAATGTAAAAGGTATAATATTGCCCGATCCAACGACAACAAGTCTGAAGGGAGCTGGTAGTGAAATCACGCTGCCGAAATTACCCAGCATTAAGCCAGATCAGGCGACACGTTTTTATGCTAAAACCGACTTTGACAAAAAATTCGCCGCCATATCCGTGATCACGCAACCATTTATGAAAAGCTTAGCTATTCCAATATTTATCTTAGCCGCTATTTATATCGGCTATCGTATGGCAACTGCTGTTGACGATGAAACTGCTAAAAAACAGAAAAACCACCTGCTCCTGCTACTTTTGGGCATTGGGGTAATTACAATGGCTCAGCCAATCGTTGAAATCTTCTATTATGGTGGAAATCCAATAACCGATGCGGATCAAACGCCAGGAACAAGCGTAATATGGCAAACTAAAAATGTCTTAGGTAAAATCGCATCTGAAACATCTGGGATTATAAATGCTGCCGCGTATATTTTGTCAGCCATTGCGATTGTTATTGTAATTATAAATGCCTTTTTTGTCTTCTTTGCTGAAGGAGATAAGGATAAGGTCAAAGAAAGCACGCGAGGAATTATATACGCGTGTATTGGCTTACTTCTTGTCGGATTATCGCACACGATTGTTACGGCGATTTACGGAAGCATGGACACTTTTGCTGCTGGAAAGGCTAACGAACTTGGGATGCATACGAGTCTTATAATAAGCGAGGCAACAGGTGTATTAAATTTCGCGCTTAGCTTTATTGGGGCTATTGCAGTAATCATGGCTATCTATGCAGGTTATCAATATCTGACGGCTGGAGAGGATGAAGATCAAGCGAAAAATGCAATTAAAATTATTGTTTCAGCTATCATTGGTATTATCGTGGTTATGTCATCTTATGTAATAATCAACGCAATCTTGCAATGAACAAAATTCTAAAAATACTTTTTATCGCCATTCTTTTATCGGTTGCAACCTGTTTTTTGCCGCATTCAACAAAAGCTCTTGATCCGTATGAATCAGCACTTTTTGAAAAAAAGTTTATTGATATTACAAAAGTTGGGGATGCGGAAATTGACGCTGAAACTATATCAAAGGGTGCGTTAATGAAGGTGTTTACAAAAGGAAGGAATCTGCTCGGGCTTATCGCCATCGGAATTCTAGTTCTTGGCGGAATAAGGCTTGGAATAGCTCAATCTGATGACTCGATAAAAGGCGCTAGGGAAATGATTACAGACGCGCTCATTGCAATGGTTATAGTTACAATGGCACCTATTATAGTAAGCATCTTTTACCAAGGCGGAAACGTTGACAAAAAAGAGTACATCGGCGATCCAGGTACAATCGTCGGCCTCTGGGATAACGATGGCAAGCTTTTAGCAGCGGAACCAATTTATGTGGAAATATATAAAATTACGGATTTTGTCACGCTGACGCTAATCCCTATAATGATAGGATTAATAATATACTATGGCGTTATGTTTATGTTTTCGTTCGGAGATAGCGAATTCGTGAAAAAGCAGGAAAAGGCACTTATCTGGAATGTAATTGGAACCGTGATAATCTTAATGGCAAGAGTTATCATCAAGATCTTCCTTGGGGAATATGACGTGGCAAACAAACAAATGATATCAAATATAGACCAAAATAGCGGTCAATTTATTGTAAATCTAGCTGAAGCAAAGACCCAGATGCTCGGGCTCGCAAATACTTTTCTCTATGTTGCTGGCGCAGTCGCCTTGGTTATGACTATTTATGCTGGGTATAATATTCTTATTTCTATGGATGATGAGGAAAACGCTGCCAAGTATAAAAAGCAAGTTGGCTATAATCTTATTGCTATTGTCTTGATTGTTAGCGCATATATAATTGTAAACACGTTTACTACTGGCAAGCCTATAATTTAGGTTTATGAAATTAACAAAGCCATATGCCTTCGCAACCCTTTGCTTCACGCGCTGGACTTAAGCTTGCTCATGCTTTGCAAGCTTTTAGCGTCAGCCCTGAGGGCAAAATTTGTATTGATCTTGGCTGTTCAACCGGTGGATTTACAGACGTTCTGATTCAGAATAATGCAAAAAAAGTATATGCTGTGGATACTGGATATGGCGTTTTGGACTGGAAGCTAAGGCAAAATCCAAAAGTGATTGTTTGCGAAAAGCAAAACGCCATGTATTTTAAGCCGCCAGAGCTAGCTGACTTGATTACTATTGATACTTCTTGGACTATGCAGGAAAAAATATTGCCGGCAGCTTTAGAGATGCTCAAGCCTGATGGGCTAATTATTACCTTGGTTAAGCCTCATTATGAAGCAAAACTGGCCTATGTAAATCTAGAACAGGCCCAAGATATTCTGAAAAAAACTATTGAAAAAATTCAGACTTCCAATAAGCTCTTTTTGCAAGATCAAATTGAATCTCCTATTCGCGGCAAGCATGGCGGCAATCCTGAATTTTTGTTTTTATTATCCAAGTCAAATTAGAGTATGAAAATCACAATTTCTGGGGATCCTGGCTCAGGCAAAGGAACTGTTGCGAATCTTTTGGTAAAGAAACTGAAATGGCCGGTGATCAATGCTGGTGATTTTAAGCGGGAAATCGCTTTCCAAAAAAATATGAATATTTTGGAATTCAGCAAAAAATATACTACTGCCGAGCTTGATGACATGATTGATAGCAATACTAAGGATTTCTGCGCCAAGAATGAAAATGCAATTATAGACGGCCGGCGCGCTTGGTTTCATGTGCCAGATTCATTCAAGGTGTTTTTAAAATGCGATCCTGACGAGGCTGCTAAAAGAATTTATA
>JAPLVM010000034.1 GCA_026397115.1 Patescibacteria group bacterium | reverse complement strand
TATTACCAGGTTTGAGGCGTTACATGATTCGTACTGTTGTCTCAAATGCTTGGGTAATTTTGGTCGGTATAGTGTCATTAGTTTTGGGTCTATATCTAGGTTGGGTCGGCTATTTCACTTTCTTGGGATAAATTGCAAATTTGCCACCATATAAAATGCGCTTGGCTTTCAGGGTCAGGCGTATTTTATTATTGCGTAATTTCTAGGTAAATTGCACAAATATCGAGCAAGTACAGTTTGCAGGTGTACCGGTTTTCGAAACCACATAGCATCCAATCAAATCATTTTGCGCAAAGCTTACAGCGCAACCAGTTGTAGAAAAACCAGTATTTGCGCTATTTATAGTTGGAGTATCGCAAACTTGGGCAACTCCATTTACTCGAACTTCCATCTTTAAATAATTCGATCCATCAGCGGTCACGCATTGCCCACTAATTGATTTTGCAGTGCCGGCGCATGCCACAGAATAACCCAAACTGGTTACCTCAAAGTTTGTCATTCTAGTGCCTGCTGCGCCGATATTTGTATCTTGATCTAATATTGCTGCGCTTGGAACGCCGCAAACGTTTCCAACAGTTAATGTGCCAGTTATATCGGCATTTCCATCCACGACTAAATTATCTGTTCCAGGATCGCTTGTGCCTCCCACATGAAACCCGCCAAGGGCATAGCCATAGTCCGATAAATAAACCTTGTCAAAAGTAGGGGAGCTCGTTGTTGTAACGTTCTGGTTCATGGAATATAGCTCGTAATCGCCTTGCCCTGTATTCAAAGTCGTACAGTTCAATTGTCCGCTGGATTCAGAATATATATTCGCGCTGGAAAGGTACACATTGCTCGTATCGCCTTCGACAACAAGCTTTCCTGCGCCAACATTAAAATCATGTCCAGCGCTAGAGCCAATGGTTAAGTATGCCCCTGTTGAAGAAGTTAGCGTCTTTCCATTCAGATTCATATTACCGCCGAGGGTAAGCGCTCCAACGGTTGTGATGTTTGTTGTTCCAGCCCAAGTTGAAAGCGCAGTATTTTCAACGCTACCTAATCCAACATCCGCATTTGTAAGCGAGTCCCATTGATAACCGTTAGCCCCGGCATTTACTTGCAAATACTGGCTTGCCGAACCGATGGCTAGATTGCTAAATGCCGTTGTAGTTGAAGCATATGGAATCGCGTATTGCGTCCAAGAAGATTTTCCTGTGCCGCCGTCCGCAACAGCGACATCAGTTCCGTCTGGTCCATATTTACCGCTCCAGGTTGCAGCTGATGAAATATAAGTATCTGCAATTGCTCCAGCCTGATAAGTTCCAGTACCAGTAATATTATGTCCGCTTAAGGCTAGATCATCGCCAAGAGTTATTTTTCCATTAAAAACAAAAGTCGTATTTGTGGAGTTCCATTCAAGATATTTGTTAAGTGTTTTGCCGAATTGCAATTTTACACTTCCGGAAGCATCGTTATTATTCAAAATAGCTGTTGTCTGACGGATTCCATAGGCTGAATCATTGAGCAGAATCGGCATGTCCAAGGCTATAGTCGCGTAGGGTTGTAAAAAAGACAGGGTAAGAATAGCCATTGCCATGATTAAAGTTAGTACCTGTTTTTTTGTAGACCAACTGGGGTGCATGCTTTTCATCTAAATATGAATTTTACAACCCAATTTTATCATAAAAATGTTAGTAATAAATTCGATGATAGTGATAATAATGATCAACGATAACGCGGGGTTTAAACCCCGCATTATCCACCAAGCGTTATCCAAGCCTAATTAAATACTAAACTAAATTCTCTTAGTCCTATAGGTTAGCACTATCTCGCCAATATATGGACTCCACAAAGTGCCATCATTTAAGGTATATCCAGTAACAATCACATAAATATACTCACCAGCCGCTGGATTAAAACTAGCGTTATCAAATTCATCCGCATATTCAGTCCAGCTCGTGTTAACTAAGTCCTTACCATCAGCCTGAGTATTCAGAGCATTATCATTGTCATCGTCCCAAACAGCAACATCCACCTTATTAGCCACAACCGCGCCGCTGCCTGTTTTATAGTAAACGCTAATATGATTACTTCCAGCTGCAAATGAATCAAAATCTTGAGGAAGCTTCACCTTTACTTTAACAGCTAGGCTTTGCAATGTCCCTTGCGTAGTTTTCAAATAATAATATTGATGCGGATTTGTACCGGTTTCGCTGGCCGAATATAGATCAGCCAAGCTACTTGCTCCAGTGCTCGACACGGTCAAATCATTCATGTTCACAAAGATTTTTTCAGTATGCACAGCACTGGCCGCTGTAGCATCTACATAAGCTTTGATACTCTGTTGCGTTGCCAATGCCGAAGCGCTATTTGAAGACATTGTATCTTCGTCCAAGATAGTGGTAACGCCAACACCGCCAGATCCAAGTATTAAGCTACCAGATGAGGTTAAGTTGCCAGTTGAATGTACAGTACCTGTGGTACTAACATTACTGCTAGCGTCAATAGTCACGCTATTTAGTGCAATCTGAGTGTTTGAGTTTATATCAACAGTCGGCGCTGTAATTTCAAGCTCAGTATCTGCATCAATATCAAGCTGTCCATCAGCAGAAGAATTTACTGTTAATGCGCTATCACGGAATTGAATGGCTGAAGCGCCACTCATTAATAGACTTTTCGAGAAAGTAAATAAAGATGTACCTTGGCTATAAGATAGATAGTCGGTCGCGGCATTACCAAATTGCAATGTGGCGGTTGTTCCGTCACTATTTAATATAAATGAGTCGGAAGTGCTTCCAGTATCTGTATTTTGTGTATGTCCGCTGGCGGAAATCGCCTGATCAAGGGCATCGATAGATTGCGTAATAGTTTGTGCGTCAGATACATAATGGTCATCAGTATAAGTGCGATTGCCAATGGCAGTATCCAAATCTTGCAAAACATCCTGCGCATTGAGATTGTTTGAATTATTGGTCAGATCATTTACTGGTACATCAGAGGCACTAATTTGATCAGCCCCAGTACCAAAATCTAGGCTATCATCGTCAATACTATCGGCCTGCATTTGTTCGCCATCAATTTGTCCAGTAGCATTTGTTAGCTGCAAAACGCTGCTTCCTGCTTTGAGTACGCCAGTCACAGTCAAATCACCTTCAACCTTCAAATCATCTGTAAATGTAAAGGTGCTGTTTCCATTGTCCCAGTATAGCTTTTCATTAAGTGAATTACCAAATTGCAAATTTACATTACCGCCAGTATTATCATTGTCCAAAATCATGGTATTGGCATTCTCTTGGCGAGTCTCATTACTAAAAAGCTGAATATCATTTGCCGCAAATACAGCTGGAATTTCCAAAAAAGACGTAGCCATAGTTGCCACCAAGATTACTACTGAAATTCGTAATTTATAGCTCTTATTTTTCATGAGTTTATTTTTGTGTTTTCTAAAATGTTCAAAGTATTATAACCTAAAAAAGGCCTACGGACAATAGGTCTGTGTGGCCGATTTATTAGTTAAACTTTACAAATATGAAATTTTATTTTCCATTATAATTTAATATGATTTCACCAATGTATAAAGAATTATTATCTTTTGCCTGTAAATGCAGGCGTAATCTCATTATGCCGCCAGGAGTCCACGTCGGCGAGCCGCTAA
This sequence comes from Patescibacteria group bacterium, assembly GCA_026397115.1. Lineage (GTDB taxonomy): Bacteria > Patescibacteriota > Gracilibacteria > JAPLVM01 > JAPLVM01 > JAPLVM01. Next base: position 20,598 of record JAPLVM010000034.1, on the reverse strand, counting down.
AACCAATATTTTTGGCTACCCAAGTATTTGCGACACTGCCAGCCAAATCTTGGCTATCAGTTAAGCTTACAGCTTGGTTGTTTGTATCTTGCATATAAATATCAAGCTGGTTATCGGTTGCCAAGGCGGAATCGCTTTTTAGCTGGATCTGTAAAGGATTAGTCTCCCAGCTGACAAAGTCCTGTGGTATAGATACCTCGACATAAATATCAAGGCCATTTAAAGTAGCCTGCGCAGATGTCAGCATAAAATATTGATGATTATTAATCTGATCATTGCCAAGATTTAGAGTAGCCAAATTGTTTGCTTGTGCATCGCTGATCACATAGCTTGGATATGCTGGTGCCAGCAGAATACTTTTGCTTCGGGCTTTCATAGACGACCAATCAATATTATTTAAAGTGTTTTGGTCACCGGAAATGGTTTTGTTGGTTAAAGTCTGCGCATTGTTTTCACCAACCACTTTTGTGTCAGCATCATCAAAAGTAATAGTGCGATTGGCAGTGACGCCGCTACTACTTAAAACAACCTGACTGCCACTCATATTCAAGATGAAATCTTCCTCGTGAGTTCCCATATCTGTATCTTGGCTATGAAAACCAGTGCCACTTTGGATCAAGCCGCGGATTAATCCAGTGACAATCAAATCACCTTGAATTTGGACTGTGTCATTAAAATTAAAATATGAATTGGTTGGATCATAAGAAAGATACTTATTTAGAGTTTCACCAAACTGCAGCTTAATCTCGCCAGTTGCATTATCATTTTTGTCTAAAATAAAAGTATCAGCATCAGTAGCTCCTGGAATTTGTGTAGACGCCCACTGACCATTTTGACCCAAAATAGCAATCTCGCCCGAGCTCGTGCCTACTTCGTAATTATCAAGCTGATCAGCATTCTTAGCATAAGGAATAGAGCCAATAGCTTGGCGGTCAATAGCTTCATCAGTACTATTTGAGTCCAGCGTTTCGTAATCCGTGTTTGAGGCTGCCTCCGATTTAACTTCAACCTGCAAATACTTATGCGTGGCAAAGTCCATAGATGGTAGAGGACTTATAGATCCAAGTTTTACGGAAAAAATACCAGTCTCGCTGGGGGTCAGAGTATGCGTTTCTGTCCAGCCGCCATAGTTTGGCGCAGTGATACTTATCTCTCCAGCCTCAGTTATATCAGCGCTGACCAGATCAGCGCTCTGCCAAAGTGAAAAGCGTAGAGTTTGCGCACTTTGTATTGGCTGGCCAGCGCTATTTAGAAGTCTTCCTTCATAAATAATACTTTCTGGCGTAGTATTCTCGGCTGCTGAAACAGTTGATCCAATTGCCAATAATGTTATTAGCGCGCAAGCCAATGCCGATTTCCAAAAAGTTTTATTTTTTAGCATTTGTTTTTGGATGTTTTTTGAGTTTATTGAAGACAACTGCTAGCGTCAATGCTACGGACAAGGCGAATGTAGAAGCTAATATTGAAATCAGGCCGACATTAAATTGAGACACATCAGCGAGTAGATAATTCATCTGCTCCTTGCCGTCAATACTTAGACCGCTTGATTTAGGCTGAGCTTGTTTCGATTCTATATTTTTGCTCCAAGTATCATTTGCAAACCATGATTCTTGCGCCTTTGGAGATTCTTGGTGGACAATCAGCGGAGCCACTCCTAAGCTCTCGTTAATACTTTCCTCGTGGTCCGCAGTCGCCTCATTGTTTTCGACAGTTATTTTTTCTGCGCAACTATCTTTACCAGCGTCAGGAATCAGATCTCCGTCATTGCCTTTTGCATCAGCAGAGCTTCCCTCGTCTTTTTCCGGATTCACTACTGGCGGCTTGGTATCGTCTCCTCTTTGACGATAACCGGTATTTCCAGCATCGTTGCTCGTTGGTAGCCCAGAATTATAGCAGCTAGAAACGCTTATAACGCAGTTCTGACATACAAGATTTCCACTATCATAGCCATAATTAATACAGGTTTTTCCGCCAAAATTCTGATTGTCGCAAGCTTCACTATTTTCTTTTATCCCATTTCCGCAATATGCTGTGGATGTAGCTGGGTTTAGCTGATAGTTACTCGACGTACCAACGGTTGAAATAGCAACAGCATTGTTATTTAATATATAGTTATTTGATGTATTGCTGTTTGCTTGTTCAACAGTATTGCCAAAATCAAGCACATAATTAGCGCTCTTGCCAGCAGATGCCAAGCCTTTTTGTGCGATACAGGTAAGGCTTAGGATGGCAATAACTATTACAATGTATATTTCAGACAATCTAATTCTCATTTTTGTTTTAGATATTTATTTTTTAGAGACTACAATATAATATTGACTGATTAGCAAATATATTTAAAACTTATAGTATTATAATATAATAATTTGAATATGGCAATAGTTATTTTTATAAAAACGGTGATTTTTTACTAAAATGCAATTGTTACCTTTCTTATTCGTTCATGATCAAAAAATTCGCCGTGTCTTTATTAACAGTTGCCATTATGTCGCCGATAGCTTTGGCAGACACTTTTTCTGATGTTGGCAAAGATCATCCGTATTATGCAGCCATTGAATCCTTAGTAAATCTGAAAATAATAAAAGGGTATGCAGACAACACATTTAGATCAGATAATTCAGTAACTCGTGCAGAAGCGCTCAAAATGACTATGACCGGGGCAAGTATTGCGGTTCCTGAGCTTACAACTACTGATACTATCAGTTTTCCAGATGTTTTGAAATCTTCATGGTTTGCCAGATATGTTGTAACCGGAAAAAAGTTAGGATTAGTAAAAGGCAATGCAGATGGCACTTTTGCCCCAGACAGACGCGTGTCAAAGGCAGAATTTCTTAAGATGATGCTCTCGGCCTTCAAAATTGATCTATCGCGTCATCAAAATTTGACGCAAAATATTGCCAAAGACACGGTTTTGGGACAATGGTATATGCCATATCTGAGCTACGCGAAAACCATCGGCGTGATAAGCCCAACTCTAGAAGGCAATTTATATCCAAGTAGTAATCTAAACCGCGGAGAATGCGCCGAACTACTTTATAAAATGCTGATTGTTTTGAAAGGCGGTGATGCGCAAAAACTTCTCAGCATGGCTGAATCAAATTTAGTGGATCTACTCGTTGATCTCAATAACAATGACATTGCTGGAGCGCTCAATCACGCGGATAGTGCTATTTTTTACTCAGGCAAAACGCTGGAGATCAAGCTAAACGACAATGACATGAAAATCGTGCAAGGCGCGAGTAAGATTTCTTATGGATTTAAAGCGATTTGCTTGGCATATCAAGCTGGGGTGAATAAAGATTATGATGGCGTGAGAAAATATGTCGCTGAAGCGAATAAATTGGCTTTAGAAGCCTATGAATTGAATGCGCAGTTTGCAGGGTTGCAAAAGAAGATTGGGGATGTGGGTAAGGTTTTGCTGGGACAGATTGAGTGAGAAATTTTATAAGTTTTTTTAAACATCGATGAGTAAAAAATACATTTTTATTGATACGAATATCTATATTTATTGCGCGCTTTTGACGAAGGACAGTAAGCATAATGACGAACTTGTCAAAAAGCTCTCATCAATTTTAGATAAGGATAAAAATGTCGTATTAATTGTTCCAGAGATAGTCAAACTCGAGTACGAGAGAGTCTCGGAAAATGAATTTAAAGGTAAGAAAGCGAGGATTAAAAAGATTAAGGATGATATAAAGAGTGCTATCAACAACGGTCTTTCAGCTTACGAAAAAAAGAAAGTATCAAAATTGTTGCAAGAAATAATTAAGAACACTGAGGAAAATCACAAAAAGGTGAATGGAAGTCTTAGGGAAATGTTTAAAAAGAAGACAACGCAAATAATAAAAATAACCCCAGAAATTTTCGTTAATGCGTATAAACGAGCTATTGCAGGCAGAAAACCGTTTTCGGCTAAATATACCGATGACAAAAAGGAAAATATTTACAACCCAATAAATGCCGATTGCTGCATATTCGAAATGATACTTCATTTTTTTGTTACGCAAACAATAGACGAAGAGGATAAATTACTTTTTTGCACGAACGATGGACATTTTTTTGTCAAAAACAAAAATTCTGCTCCCGAATTGGCACCCGAATTAATTCAAGATTTACCAATTCAAATAAGTTTCTATGATAATTTGCCCGGATTAATTAAAAAAGAGTTTGGAGAAAAAATAAGCAAAAAAACTATTGGACAGTACGAAGATGCAGTTAAAGTAGTTGAATATGAGACAGCGATGAGAAATGTATATTTGGCAAACCAGATTAATATGGTCAGCCCCAGGATAGACCCATATAATTTGGGAATTTGCTCTTTGCCAACAAATAATGTCGATGCCTATCCAGCATTCTTAACGGATCAGGATACCGTGGCAAACGCGACAATTTATGCAACATCCCCAGCTTCGGTAGGTATAATTCGAAGATGTAAAATTTGTGGTTCTATCCTTGAATCAAAAAATAGTGGTCTAGTAATCAAAGATCTGTGCACGCGCTGCGAGGGGACGATAAGTTGCTCCAATTCCTATTTTGGAGATTTGTTAAAGCGTTAAAAGTGCTAATTTATGCCAATTAGCTTTATAAAAGAGGTAATAAAATCTTTTTTAAGTTGATTGTACAGTTGAATGGCCTTCATTTAAGATAGTAAAGTTAGAGATTTGAGTTAGTCTAAGACAAGCTTACCGAGTAAATCCATATCTCATAAGAGATCTTTAATTTCTTTTGGTATCAAACGACTCTTTTTCATAGCGCTGATGAGCCTTGCTAAGTCGCCACAAGAAACGCGACCCTTGAGCCGGATAGGCTTATTTTTATGCTTTTGCTTTAGCGAGGCTCTTGTTTCCTCAAAATAATAATTGCAATCAAACAGAGAATCCCTTTTTAACCCATTATTTTTATCCGGCGCTATGATAACCAAGGTGCTTGCTTGTAAATTGCATCTTTCTACCCATTTCTTTCTTTTTTCAAACTGACTGGTTGCGCATACTAAAATAATTCGTTCTGACTTACTGAGTACAACAAAATAATGAGGCTCTTCAGTTTTCTTTAGCCGAGGATCGAAATAGTAGTAGACGCTCCCAGCTTCTAGCGTTAGATCGAAGAATATATCTTCAGGAATATTAATCATGAAGGCCTATATCAGGAACAAATACACAAATTTTCTTGATAAATACTTTTCGCGAGTAACAAATCTTCTTTATCACAAGCAAAATAATCAAAATTCTTACCAATAGGATCCTCAAAGAAATCTAAATAGTCCATCTCAAAACGCGAAGCTTCCTTCCTTTTCAGCGATTCTTCGAATTTTTTCCACTCAGGATAATCATGACAAATATTAGATAATTTTATTCCTTTATTATCCCCGAAATACGTGTAAGCATCCGACATAACCTCAACATCTGTCTCAGAAAAAACTGCTTCATCAATAGCCTTGATTGAAGAAAATTCGTAGGATTTTTTTTGCAACCGAATATATTTATCTCGGTAACTCTTTTCCAAATCATCAAGAAGACTTTCTTTTTGTGCTAAGTCCTTTGTTGAAGACGGCACAGCCCCCCAAACCATTGCATAATATTTATCCGATAAAATTGGACGACCGTATTTTCTCAAATGTTTTCTGTCAGCTAGCCAAATAAGCTTAAAAGCCTTCATTCTATCAATAGAACCACCTTCTTTTTTGGCAAAATAATTAAGAGCCTGAACTGCTTTTTTATAATTAAATCCAAGCATTTTGTTAGGTTAAGTCTAAAATTATAGTACCAATAAATGTTGCGGCAATCAAATGTCATTTTTGGAGCGGGCGACGGGGTTCGAACCCGCGACATCTACCTTGGAAGAGTAGCGCTCTACCAACTGAGCTACACCCGCACGACATAATTTTACCACAAAAGATCTATCCACCGTCCAGCCATTTGATAGAAAATTACAGCTATTCTAATCTAATGATTGCAAAAATTCCCATATCTGTGGATGCAGAGAAGTCGTGAAATAATCACGTACATCAGTCGGCTTGACCCACTTGACCTCCACAAAGCTATCCTGAGCCTGAGCATCAGTTTTAGCACCTACTGAGCAGAGATAATAGATGGCTAGTATTTCCGGATTTTCTGGATAATGACGAGCGAAAATAAATCTTTCGACTTTAGTTTTCAGACCAGTTTTGATTTTGATCATATTTTGTAAGGAAGCCTCCAAATCGTCATCATAGGATGGACGGCCGCCAGGAAAGCACCATGATAGACCTTTGACGTAAGGATCATCATTTCGTTTACCAATCAGAATTTTTTTAGTGTGAGGATCATAGACAATCCCTAAGACAGCTACTAGGAATATGCCGTGATTGAATTGATCGAATTGCATTGACATTTGGATATCGTAGAAATTTTATACAAGGACACGAAATTCACTTAGATATGATTAAACGTAAGCAATCAGTACCGAGACTTTTTAGAGGCTCAAATATTGTCCTTTATTTTATAGGACTTGTTTATGAAAAATCAATAGCGATTTTTAATCTTGAATTTTACCTACTCTTACCCACAGATTTTTCTTTTCAGACAGCTTGGTATCGGCAAAAACCTCCATTATGGTACGAGTTACTGTCACGGCCGTAACCATAGAAACCAAGATGCCAATTGCCAATGTGACGGCAAAACCGCGTACTGAGCCTGATCCAAATATAAAGAGAATAGCGCAGGTGATAAGCGAAGAGCAGTTTGAATCACGAATTGAAGACCAAGCGCGGCTGAATCCCTCATGCAAAGCATCGCGGAAATTTTTACCAAGGCGAAACTCTTCTTTCATTCTTTCAAATATCAAAATATTGGCGTCTACTGCCATTCCAATCGATAATATAAATCCAGCCACTCCAGCCAAAGTTAGTGTAATTCCAAAGATCTTGAAAATCGCCAAAACCGTGATCGTATAAATTATCAGTGCTACTACGGCAAACCATCCAGAGAAGCGATAATATATCACCATGAATAACGCAACGGCAATTAGACCATAGAGTCCAGCCTTGATACCTGTGCGAAGGGCTTCAGTACCGAGGCTTGCGCCTACAGATTGCTGTCCAATAAGCATCACCGGAGCAGGGATTGCGCCAGTATTCAAATTGCGAGCTATGTTATGAGCTTCTTGCTGTGTGAATTTACCAGTGATAACGGCTTTACCATCAGCAATCGCTGACTGTACAATCGGTGCATATGGGCAATAAGAATTACCATCGTCAGCTTGTACCAATTCATAGCTGCAACCACTAGCATTTTGCTCATTAACTTTTTTATTTGTTGAAAGATCAGCTGGATAACCATCGATAAAAATAGCAATTGGCTTTTGCAAATTACGCTCGGTAATCTCTTTAAACATGGCCCCTCCTTCTTTGTTAAAAGAGATAGAGATTATTGGACGACCCATATCATCAAAGCTCACATCAGCAAATTCAAACTGCGCGCCAGTCAGACCAGTCTTAGCCCAACCACCATGTGGTACCTCTGGAAGCAAATCAAAAGCAATCTCGCGATAGGTATAAAATTTTTCAGTTTTAGTTACAGGCGTTGCTTGCACATCAGCTTTTGCGCCAGAACTACTTTCCGCAGTGACACCAACACCAGCCTGCGCCGCTTCGACCTGGCGATCCTCAACCTTTTCAAGTTTTAAAATCAGCCGACGATCCTCAGCTGGAAAAATAGAAGCATTAACCTCGCCTGGTTTTAGCTCAGACAAAGCATCGCGTACTGCTTCGGATAGCACGCTCTCAGAGCGTGTTTTTGCCTCAGCTGTTGAAACAGAATTGAGCTTTTGTAATTCATTGAATTTATCAGGATTATTAAGGACTTGTTTCAGAACGCTAGATGCAGTAGCCATAGTTTCCTTATTTTTTTCCTGAATTTTCGACAGTTCTTCGTCTGAATATAACCGTTTCTCTTCCATAAACTCTAAATTAACCACCTTACCTATTTTTGCCAAAGCCGTGGCTTGATCTTTTACGCCAGGAAGTTCAACAACAAGTAGCTGAGATGATCCAGCCTCGGCCGTATAAACATTCGGCTCAGCAACACCAAGTGAATTCACGCGATTTTCAATGACTGATTTCACGCCATCGAGAATTTGTCCTTTTTGATCAGGTAGGACTTCAGACAAATCAACACGGTAAGTCAACTGCGTGCCGCCTTGCAAATCAAGCCCCAAGTTGATCTTTTTGGAAAATAGACCAGCGCTGGAACCAAAAACTTGAGATCCAAGATCAACCAAAAGTAATAAGATCGAAATTACAATGATACCGATGAATGAAAGCGTATGTTTGCCTTTAGGGGTCACGGTTAAGGATTATTTATGTAATTTTTTGCTCCAAGAAACAAGGAGCGGAGTAGCAAAGAATATAGAAGAATATGTTCCGACTATAATGCCGAACAACATAGCGGCTACGAACCAACGGATTGATGCGCCACCGAAAACTAATAAAAATGCCAAAGTAATGACAGTTGTCATGGAAGTGTTAATAGAACGGCTCATAGTTTCATTTAATGCATCATTAGCTGTTTCGTCAAAAGTTTTCCTGCCTTTAGAACGGCTGAGATTTTCACGCAATCTGTCAAAAACAACAATCGTGTCATGTACAGAGAATCCCATGACAGTTAATAGCGCAGTAATAAATAGCAAGTCCACTTCCACATTCCATATTCGTCCTAAAACGGCAAAAAATCCGCAAACAATAAGTACATCATGCAAAACCGCAACCACCGCGCTAACGCCAAATTTCCATGGTGACACAGCCGCAGGCACTTTACGAAAAGCATAAGCAATGAAGATAATCATAAAGACCGCAGCCAGACCAATTGCCCAAGCAGCCTTTATTTGCATCGAAAGTCCAACAGTTGGCCCAATTGTTTGAAATTGCAATTCTTCAGTTTTACCAAAATCTTTATTAAAAGCAGCAAGTATCTGAACATGAGTTTGATCGTCAATAAACAATGATCTCACAACAAAACTATCAGACATTGGCTGAATAATCGCGCTCTCAAAAGAAATCGGCGCATAGTCTGCCTCTTTTGCACGGCTTGTATTTATCTGTTCTTCGGTTTTTATTAAAACTTCACGAATTTGATCTTGGCTTATGCCAGGTTTTTCAAATTTTACTTCCATTAAAGTACCGCCGGCAAAATCAATGCCAGGCCTCAGGCCAAAGAAAAAAATGGCTACAATAGAAGCAACTGCCATTGCTCCAGAAAGTATATACCAAGCCAACCGATTTTTAATAAACTGGAAAAACATTTATAAAACAGTTAAAAACTGGCAGTTTCAATAATATTAGTATTTAGCGAAATGAGCAAAAGCGCGATTGGCCTCAGCCATTCTATGCACTTCTTCCTTTTTCTTAACAGCGTCACCTTCATTTTTATAAGCAGAGACCAACTCAGCTGAAAGCAATTTATACATGGCTCCCGTCTTTTTACGAGCTGAATTAATAATCCAGCGCATGGCCAAAGTACGACGACGATTTTCTTTCACTTCAAAAGGTACTTGATAAGCAGAACCAGCAACGCGCTTGGAACGAACTTCCATGATTGGTGAAGCATTATAAATAGCCTGATCAAAAAGAACATTGAAATCTTTTTCAAGTTTTTGTTCCATAATCAGATCACGCATTTTTTCAAAAATATGTCTGGCAATTGATTTTTTGCCCTCTTTCATCAACATATTTATGAACTTTAGCTGAGATTCACTGAATGGAGAGGCATTGGCAGTGGTATTTGCATCGTAACGACGAGTGAAAGTTCTGGACATGATTTATAATTATTTGTTACTTGCCCTTTTTGGCACCATATTTAGAACGAGATTGCTTGCGACCGTCAACAGAAGTTGTGTCATATTTTCCGCGAACAACGTGATAACGCACACCAATCAAGTCTTTCACGCGACCGCCGCGAAGAAGAACAACAGAGTGCTCCTGTAAGCTATGACCTTCTCCAGGAATATATGCAGTCACTTCATAACCACTAGTAGTCTTAACCTTACAAACCTTTCGCAAAGCTGAGTTTGGCTTCTTAGGGGTACGTGTACCAACCCAAGTAATTACACCGCGCACAAAAGGTGCGTTGTTAAAACCATAAGTATTTTTCTTGGTATTACGATAACGCGACAAGGCAGGGGATTTATCTTTCTTGATTTTATTCTGCCGAGGTTTGCGAATGAGTTGATTAATAGTTGCCACAGATTGTTGATTATTTAAAGTGTAACTGCTTCCTATTTGCGAGCAGGCAATTGATTTTTATTGAAACTTAAAAGCGTGACTATTTTATGCGAAGATCAATTTTTTGGCAAGCACGAAAAATTTAGTGTCATTTAAATTTTAAAACTAGACACTTTTTGGGTTAGCAACAAACTTCAAAACTCATGAAATGATCTTGGTTAAAGTAAGATCATTATAGCGCAAAGCGTCAGAAAAATTAATATTATTGATATGCTATAGCCTGTTCAATTTTGTTCGTCAAAGATCTCTCTTTTCCGCGCTTCTATGAGCCTGTTCAATTCTTCTGTAGATGGTAATGCAAGATCTGCGGGCGTTAACTCAACTAGCGGTGACCTTTTTGGGAAGCCAAGTTCTTCTCGTAATCTTGGGACTTTAGCAATCTCAGCTTTAACGCGATTCTTATCTCTCTCATTTTTAGCCTGCGCGCGGTTTTTAATTTCATTTTGCAGAAGTTTAAGATCTTTCGTCGATAATTCCAGATCGAGGTTTACTAATGCCTTTCCATTTTTTGACTGAATTACTCTTAGACTTGGCGTCTCCCCTGGATTATTAGCCAATAAGCGCACAATAAAAGCGGCTTCTCGTGCACCTAATACATGCAGCATGTCTGCCTGTGATAAATTTTCCATTTTTTATTTTTTTGATAGTTTATTTTTCAAATTCAAGTTATTGAAGATCATTTCTCCTCCTCTGCAACCTCATAATCCCCATTTGACTTTTCAGTCGGGGTAGCAGCTTCAGCAGAAGCAGCTGGAGTTTCCGCAGTTTCGGTCTGAACTGCTTGCGGCGTCTCAACTTTCGCATCAGAAACTACAGGAACTTCCTCGGTTTTTTGAACCTTTTTAACTGTCTCTTTTGCCTCCTTCGTCTCTTTTGTGGCTGAAGTTTTAACAGATTTTTCAGCAGGAGCGTCTTGATTTACTGAAGTTTCTGCATTTCCAGCCATAACTGTCGGCTGAGTTATAAGCGCCTCAACAGCAGCCCAAGATGAATCATATTGCGCAGGAACAAGAATTGCCAGCTGGTCTCCAGGCTGAGCCTTGAAAAATGTTACAGAAGCAGTTAGCACTTTATATGATTTGCCATCAGCAAGCACTCTATAAATACCATCTTCATAAACTAAATTACCAATAGTTGTTTTCCTATCAATAGGTCCAATATTTTTATAAATGAAACGACCATCGCGAGAAATAATAAGCTTCAAAAGATCTCCAGGAATTAATTTAGACTTTGAGGCATAATTGTGTGGAACTGGATAGGCTCGACCATCAGGTCCAAGCATTTTTTCACCATCGAAAACACCTTCAATAGACTTCTCGGTTTCAGAATCACTCACATTAAAATCCTTTTTTGCAGCAGCAGAAATAGCCGCGCCACCGCCATTAGTCGCGCCAATTGCTTCAGATCCGGTCAGCTCATTTAATAAAATTCGTGCGCTGCTTAAAGAACGCTCAGCAGTTTCGATTGCACTTTTGAGTAATGCCAACTTTTTTTCGTTTGTAGCCATTTTTTTATTTAATTTTTAAAAATTTATTTATGTAAAAATATTATACAGTATAATGCATGCCACTATCAAACAAATAATGGAGTATCGTTATCCTTTGGTTCGACAGGTTGCGTTTTGACCACATCACTATTTTCAACACTTGGCTTTGCCGCCTCAGCGTCAAATACAGCGTCGCCAGAAGCGTCATTCTTCAGCTCGTCAAAGTCATTACTTTGATCGACTTTTTTATCATCTTCTGCCTTACGACTTTGATGATTTAGAAGCCGTGGATCAAAGCTGTCAGTTGCCCCGGCTGTCGGCACTTTCTTTTCCGAGCCAATCGCACCAGTTACGCTATGCTCTTTGTGAAAAGCTTCATTTATTTGTGCCACCTCAGCCACAAATGGTTCGCCATTGGCAGTTCTTATTATCTGCGTTGGGAATGGAATTAATATGCCATTTTTATCAAACTCGTGCTTAATTTGAGTAATCATATTTGATTTGACTCGCACCCAATTATCTAAAATTGATACCCAAAATCTTATTTCTAGCCGGATTGCGCTGTCTGCAAAGTTTGTGAAAATAACTTTTGGCGCAGGTTTGCGTAAAATTAGAGTATTGTCGTCCAGCATTATTTTGAGAACATTCATAACTTTCGGCAAGTCGCTTGAATAATCCACGCCAAGCTTTATTGTTACGCGCCTTTCTGGGTGATGAGTATAATTTTTAATCTGCGAGTTAAAAATATCTGTGTTAGATACAATTACTCTCTGTCCATTTAGATTACGCATGATTATATTGCGCGCCTCAATAGCCTGCACCTTCCCAATGGTCCCATTTACCTCAATAATTTCATCTACCTTAAACGGCTCTTGTACCAAAATTAAAATACCAGCTAAGTAGTTGGCAATAATATCTTTTAGCGCAAAACCAATTCCAAAACCAAAAGCACCAAGTATTAATGATAAATCAATATTCATAATTTCCAAACTCACAACCAGGCCAATAACTAAAACGCCGCCTTGCGCAGATTTACCAATCAAATCCATAGACCCAGGATTTTGCGACGTACGCATGAGCGCTTTTTCAGTAGCCCTGCGCGCATATTTTGCAATGAAATATGCGACCATCATCACGATAATTGCTGCGAAAAAATATGGAATTTTATCCCACATCATTCCAAAGAAACTGGTTAATCCGCCAGTAGTTTCAGATACTGTTGTTAGCGCCCTGTCTTCTACTGAGCCGGCAATTTTATTGGCAGTAGAAGCGGCTTCAGCCACTTGCACAAGAAAGTTAAGCATTTTTTGTTTTGATTTTGTTAGGATGTTTTCACTCCATTATAACAAATATATGCAAGCCACACAACAGATAAATATAGAAAATTTAAAAGCTACTTTAACGCAATATGTAAAATTAGCTTTTGTTCTCATAGCCGCCACAGCTCTTATTCTTGGTACAAATTTTTGGGTAAATTCGCAATTACCAAAACCAAAAGCGCAATTCATTGCTCTAGATGTTGGGCAAGGCGACGCATTATTATTTAGAGGCACAAATGGCACTACAGTTTTAATAGATGGCGGATCTGATGATTCATTGCTCTGGAAAGTTTCTGAATTTTTACCTTATTTTGACAGACAAATTGACCTTATGCTGGTCACGCATCCACACGAAGATCATTACGCAGGCTTTATCGATTTACTCGACCGCTATAATGTGAAGAAGATTTTGCTTCCTGCTGTTGTAGGCGGTGACTACTCATACCAGACGTTTCTTGAAAGAGCTCAGCGCAGAGCCATTCCAGTCATCTTCGCCGGAGCTGATAATGACTGGCAAATCGACAAAGAAACTACCTTAGACATCTTATACCCATTCACAAATAAAGCCTTTCGCACGCGAGATTATAACAATGCCTCGATTGTTGCACGCTTCACTCATTGCGCTGTTGAAAAGTTAAATAGCAAAAACCAACGCAATTGCACCTCGGTTTTATTAACTGGAGACGCAGGAAAAGCCGTAGAATCACAACTTCTCGAAAATGATATTAATGTGAAGTCAGACATTTTAAAAGTAGGGCATCATGGCTCAGATACTTCCTCAAGCCAAGAATTTTTAAATGCAGTGCAGATGCAGAGGGCAATTATTTCAGTTGGCAAAGATAATAAATTTGGGCATCCAAATGAATCAACCATTCAGAAATTAGAAAAGACAGTCGGACAAAAGCAGATTTATCGTACCGACAAATTAGGAAACATAGATTTATTCGGTTTTCATTGATGATATCAATGATGTTTTTTGTTAAAATGCGTTTGTTGTATCAACGCAAGGAACGGTTTCAAGCCGTTCCCAATACCCCAATACAAAATTATCAATCATCTATTATTATCAATGCCCGCCTGTATAAAATGCCAATCGCAATTTGAAATCACGCCAGATGATCTTATTTTCTACGATAAAATCTCGCCAATTTTTAATGGCAAAAAATTCCAGATTCCATCGCCGACATTATGTCCTGAATGCAGACTGCAGCGGAGAATGAGCTGGCGCAATGAACGCAATCTATTTCAACGGAAGTGTGATATTACAGGAGCAAAAATTATTTCTATGTACACGCCAGACTCGCCATATAAAGTATGCGAACGAGACTATTGGCACTCAGAGAATTTTGACGCAGCAGAATATGGCCGCGATTTTGATTTTAATAAACCGGTTTTTGAACAAATACATGATTTGCTTCTAGCCACGCCATTGCCATCGCTGAATGTGCTTCGATCTGAAAACTGTAAATATAATAATGACATGAGCGACTGCTCAAATTGTTATTTATGCTCGCGCACGCATCTTTGCAAAGATATGCTCTATACATACCGCGGTAATGCGTCAAATTCATGCGTTGATTGTTACCAAGCGCACGAATCAGAGCTGCTTTATGAATGTACCGAATGCGTTAAATGTTATAATAGTAAATATTTACATTTTTGTGCGAGCTGCTCCGAATCAGCGTTTCTGGCGTATTGCCACGATTGTATGTTCTGTTTCATGTGTACTAATTTGCGCCAAAAACAATATTGTTTTTTTAATGAGCAGCTAACGAAATCTACGTATGAAGAAAAAATACGCGGTTTCAATCTCGCGCATGAAGCAGATGTCATAAACGCGCTTTCTCAATTCATAAAACTAAAGGCTAAATCAATAAAGCAAAATCTTATGCTTATTAATGCCGAAAGCTCTTCAGGAGATAATCTCATTGAGGTGAAAGACTGTTTTCATTGTTTTGGGGCTAAGCTTTCGCGCGAATGTCGCTACGCATGGGATATAAAGAACTACTCTGACTCAATGGATTTATATTCAGGAGGAAGGAAAGGTGAACTCATTTATGAGGCTACAGCAACATCAGCCTCATATAACTGCCGATTTTGTACAAATGCAAAAGAGTCGAGTAACCTAACCTATGGAATTTTAATATATTCGAGCGAAAATCTTTTTGGCTGCGTTGGCTTGCGAAACAAGAAAAACTGCATTTTAAACAAGCAATATACAAAAGAAGAATATGAAAATTTAGCATTTAGGATCGCCGAACATATGCAGAGGACAGGTGAGTGGGGCGAATTTTTCCCGCAAATGATTTCGCCATTTGGCTATAATCATACTGTTGCAAACGAATATTTTCCTATGCAAAAAGACGAAGCAACCAAACGCGGGTTTACATGGTCTAATTACGAAGTACCATTCCCAAAAGTTGAAAGAATTATCCCAGCAGAAAAACTTCACTTACTTGGAGATATTGGTAAAGTGCCAAAGGAAATTTTAGACTGGGCTATAGAATGTCGTTTGAGTAAGAAGCCTTTTCAGATCACTTCGTCAGAAATTAAATTTTACATCAAACAAAATATTCCATTGCCATCTTTGCATCCGAATGAACGCCACATGGCACGATTTAAGATGTTAAATCCAACTAGACTGAGAGATGGTCTTTGCGCTAAATGTAGAAAAGCAATTCAAACAACGTTTCTAATTGGAACAGAAAATATTTATTGCGAGGAGTGCTATAGAGAAGCTGTATATTAATGTTACGTAGAGACGCCCAATTTGGGGGTCTCTATGCGCGCAGAGTATATTAAGCAACATGCTGGATGTAATGATCAAAAATTTTTGATCATTACGACTATAATTAATTCGTCTAATGAAAACCTGCCCTAAATGCCAATCGCAATTTGAAATCACGCAAGACGATTTACTTTTTTACGACAAAATCTCTCCAATTTTTAATGGCAAAAAATTTCAGATTCAAGCGCCAACTCTCCGTCCAGATTGCAGACAGCAGAGAAGAATGGCCTGGAGAAATGAAAGAACCTTGTATTCATGCCAATGCGGTTTATGTCACAAAGAGATAGTTTCTCTCTATTCACCAGCTTCCAGATATCCGGTTTATTGCAATTCATGCTGGTGGGGTGATAAGTTTGATCCGTGTGAATATGGAATAGAATATAATCCATTGCGTTCATTTCTCGACCAATGGTATGATCTACAAAGAAAGATTCCAAGATTAGCTCTGTTTAACTCCAAATCGGAAAATTCTGATTATTCAAATCATTCATCGGGTAATTTAAATTGCTATTTAGTGTTTGCATCATTTGACGGTGAAAATAATTATTACTGCAAAAGCGTAAAACTGGGAGCAAAAGATATGGTAGATTGCACAGCCTGCATCCAAAATAGCCAGTACTGTTACGAATGCGTATATTGCTCAAACTGTTATGAGTTGCAATTCGGTTATTACAGCAAAAATTGCGCAAACAGTTATTTTCTATATGATTGTATCGGCTGTCATGATTGTTACAGGTGCGTGGGCCTCCGCAACAAACAATATTGTTTTGGAAATGAACAATTTTCTAAAAACGACTATCAACAAAAAATTGCCAATTTAGGATCATTCCTTACGCTTGAGAAAGAAAAGAAAATATTTTTCGATTTTTTACTCACTAAACCGCATGCCTTTGCGCATCAGTTAAATTGCATAAATTGTATAGGTGATGAGCTCGTTAACTGTAATAACTGCTCTTTCTGTTTTGATCTGCAGGAATCAGACAATGTAAAATATTTTGATCTCGGGGAAAACCTAAAAGATACATACGATTGTTATGGAGCAGGACAGCCAGGCGAATTGCTTTATGAAATCCATGGCATGTTCAAAGGATATCACAGTATGTTTTGTAGCGCCTGTTTCTTCGCAAGCAAGCTTTTATATTGCGACCTATGTCAAAATTCGCAAAACCTTTTTGGATGCGTTAGCTTAAAGCATAAAGAATATTGTGTTTTGAACAAGCAATACACAAAACATGAATATGAAATCTTAGTATTAAAAATTATTGAAAGTATGCAAAGAGATAATTCTTGGGGTGAGTTTTTACCATCAAAGTTTTCTCCTTTTGGCTATAACGAGACGGGAGCCCAAGAATATTTTCCGCTAACAAAAGATGAGGCATTATCAAAAGGATTCAATTGGAGCGATTATATCGCGCCTCCACCGAATGTTGAGAAGGTTATTACAAAAGAGCAGATGAAAAAACTTTCAGATAACATAAATGATATTTCTGACGATATATTAAATTGGGCATTAACTTGTGAGGTATCTGGAAAACTCTACAAAATCATAAAGCCAGAACTTAAATTTTATCGAGAGCACAACCTTCCGATCCCACATCGCCATTCGGATCAACGGCACAAGGATAGAATATCGTTTAGAAACCCGAGGAAATTGTGGAAACGTAACTGCGATAAATGCCACGCTGATATTCAAACCACCTATTCACCAGATAGATTAGAAATCGTATATTGTGAGAAATGTTATCTGGAAAGTGTATATTAAGCAACGCGCTGGATGTAAGGATCAAAAATTTTTGATCCTTACGATCATAATTAATTCGCCTAATGAAAACCTGTCCCAAATGCCAATCGCAATTTGAAATCACGCCAGAAGATTTGCTATTTTACGATAAAGTCTCGCCTATTTTTAATGGCAAAAAATTTCAGATTCCATCGCCAACGCTTTGCCAAGAGTGCAGAGCACAGAGGAAATACGCATTTCGTAATGAAAGAAAAATATACAAACGTAAATGCGATCTTACCGGCGCAAATATAGTCTCGCTTTATTCCCCGGACAAGCCGCATACAGTTTATAGAGATGAAGATTGGTGGAGTGACTCATGGGATGTCATGAGTTACGGTCGTGATTTTGATTTCAATAAATCGTTTTTTGAACAATTCAAAGAGCTGATTTTGCAGGTTCCACGCCGCGGAATGCAGCAGGACGGGACAAACGAAAACTGCGAATACACGACATATGGACGCACAAATAAAAATTGCTACCTTGCCTTCGGCTGTATAAATGCCGAAGACGCTTATCACTGCTCAAATTCTTTTTTCATAAAAAATTCCATAGACTGCCTCTGGATAATGGAATCAGAACTTATGTATGAATGTGTGGATTGCAAAAAGTGCTATAATCTAGTTTTTAGCCAGGACTGCCATGATTGCCAAGACTCTTATTTGCTCGATGACTGCCGGACCTGTCATCACTGTATTGCCTGTAAAAATTTGCGCAACAAAAAATATCATATTTATAACAAGCCCGTTTCTCAAGAGGAGTTCGCTAAGTATCGCAATAAGCTTATTCACGGCGAGTTATATAGCGAGTTAAAGAAATTTGACAGCTGGAAATTGCAGCTGCCATTCCTATATGCTCGGCTTGGAAACTCGGAAAATTCTTCAGGAGAATATATGGAAAATGCGAAAAATTGTGATCATTGCTTTGACATGTTTCTTGGAGCTGAAGACTGTAAATATTGTTGTGGATGTGGCGGACAATGCAAAGATACAATGGATTGCGTGAATACTGGGATGGGCTCAGAGACTGTCTACGAAGCCCATGCTTCTACTGGTTTGTATCACTCAGCATTCAATAATTTTTGTCGCACAGGCAATTATGCATATTATTGCGAAAACATCGGAGCTTGCGACCAGTGTTTTGGCTGTGTTGGCTTGAATCATAAGAAATACTGTATTTTGAATAAACAGTACTCGAAAGAAGCGTACGAGCAATTAGTATCGCAGATAATAGAACATATGATAAAAAGCAAAGAATGGGGAGAATTTTTTCATCCAAGCATAAGTCCTTTTGGCTATAATGAGACAATTGCTCAGGATTTTCTTCCAGTCGCAAAAGAACGGGCGCTACAACTCGGATTTAATTGGAGCGATTATGAGGCACAATTTCCAAAAGCAGAAAAAATTATTAAGGACGAAGATATGAAAAATATGGACCAAAAATCTTTGGCCTTTAATGATGATATTCTCAATTATGCCATTGAATGTGAGATCACAAAAAAGCCATTTCGGATTATTAAACAAGAACTGGATTTTTACAGAAAAATGGAATTGTTGCTACCGCATCTTCACCCAGACATTAGGCACCAGCGTCGTTTAGCAAGGCGCAGCCCCAGGCGGCTTTATCATCGTACTTGTGGTAAACAGGGTTGCAATATAAAATTTGACACAGCATATTCTCCTAGCAGGCCAGAGATTGTATATTGCGAAAAGTGCTATTTGGAAACTGTGTATTAGCTCCGGATATTGATAGTTCATGCTTTCTAAAATTAAATGTGAAAATATGGATATTATTGAAGCGCAAAAAGCCATTTATGATTTTCAGTCAAAAAGGGCGGCTGAACTCGATGCCAAACTAACGCCAAATTTGGTATTTTTACACTTAGCAGAAGAAGTCGGCGAGATTGCTCGTCAGCTGGTGAATAAAAAGGTACCAAAGTTTCGCGACTACGATGAATCAAATCTAAAGGAAGAAATCACACAGTTGCTACTCGATGTTCTCCTACTCTCAAAATTATTTGATATAGATCTAGAGAAAGCAATTAACAACAAAATTGAAGAAATGAAAAAGCGACAGCTTAAGTAGATTACTTACTCAAAATAAGTCAATCCAATGATTTTTTCATATTAAGATGCCAGAAAACACGTCAAGTCTTCAAAACAACTTTTACAGAGTGAGTATAAAAGCTCTTATCTTAGATGACAAAAGAAGATTCTTGCTTTTGCTCGAGAATGACGGATGGGATCTGCCTGGCGGAGGCTTGAATTTCGGTGAGAAAATCAGCGAATGCCTATCGAGAGAAATTGAGGAAGAAACAGGTTTGAAAGTCATAGCCGTGAGCGAGCGACCATCATATTTTTCAACAACTTTGCATAGGAGTGGACAATGGTGGGTTTGCAATATAATCTATGAAGTGAAGGTGAAAGATTTTCGTTTTAAGACCTCAAGCGAATGCTTGCAAATGAAGTTTTTCAGCAGGGCAGAAGCTTCAAAAGAAAACCTTCTCTCTAGCGTCGCTGAATTTGTGAAAATATTCAGTCCAAAAAATCACGGAATTAAGACTATCCATAAATCAACATTCATATGTCCAAAAGAATTCTAATTATCGGCGGGACATCTGGGCTTGGTCTAGAACTTGCATAATTTTTTAAACACCCAAGACTCAAATGAAAACAATTCTAGTTGACGCAATTAACTGCTTCGTAATCAAAGAGGAGGGAATTTTTTTAGAGATGTATGAAATGCTTGAAAAATATGAAAACAAAAAAATCATTTTAACTAACGCAAATAATGAAGAAATAAAGAAATTTGGACTCGAAAACATGCCGTATGAAATGTTTACTTTGAGGCATAGTCCCGAAAAGACAAATCCTGAATATTATAAAATTATGCTTAAGGAATCTCTGAAAAATTAAGAGTTTGAGACGTTGTTCTCAAAATTTGTAAAAATTAAGGTGCGGTTAGTGTAAG
>JAPLVM010000080.1 GCA_026397115.1 Patescibacteria group bacterium | reverse complement strand
CCAGCATCAATATGCGCGATTATACATATATTGCGATGTTTGGAGAGGTCCATTTCTAAATTTAATAAGTGTGGAAATTTATGCGTTAAAGCCCGACTATTCTACTTGGTAAGCCATGTTTTGTCAAAGTCAAAATTTTTGAATCGTTAAAATGGACGGGATGGATAAACAGCTTTAAATTTTTCTGCTAATATTTTCATGCCTTGAACAAGGGGTTGAAACCCCTTGTTATCGCAACTACTAAGGTTGAAACCCCTTGTTATCGCAACTGCCATAGCTATCACAATTGAAACCATTCGTTATCACAAGCTATTTGGATAAACATTATTGAAACTCAACTGTTACCATAAGTTATATTGATAAACATAAATTTAGTGTCAATGCTATATTCTCGTTTGCGTATTGTTATCGGCATATTTGCATTTCTTGCAATAGCTTTGGTTATAAGGCTTTATTATGCGCAAATTATAAGTTATGACAAGTACACTCAGCTGGCTGATATTTTGCACTGGGGCGGTATTAAGCTTCCTGCGCAAAGAGGTGAGATAATGATTCATGATAAACTAACTGGCGAGGCTGTGCCCTTGGCCACCAATGCCAATTTAGAGTTACTTTATTTTGATCCAAAATTTATGCTTGCAACTAGGCGAGTTGCAGGAATTGATGAGCAGATTGGTGATCCTGAAACTGTAGTTCGCGAGTTAACCCCGATTTTGTATCCTGTGTTTTTAGAGCGTAAAAAAGAGATTATTGAGCGAGATAAGGCGCTATTTCAGACTGAATTGCCAGGAAATCGTTATTTTGTTAAGCAAGGCAATACAACTGTTGAGATGACTGGATTAGGAGGGCAGCCGCTTGAAGATTGGCGAAGAGAGTGCATTATGCGATGCCAAGATTTGCAGAGTCAGCTTAAATTAGTGAATAATCTGGCGGTGATTCAAAAGACTGGGAGCGGCGTTGCAGTTGATTCTGGAACAGGTGCTTATTTGTCGCAAGAGCAATGGGATGAGATTACAAAAGGATGTGAGTCTGAATGTCAGTATACTGATCCTCGGGTGACTGGTAGCCAGGTCGAAGAATATGGTTTGGACGCGCCGATAAATTTGGAAGATGATCCGTTAAAGCCAAGCCAAGATTCAATGATGGCTTTTCGCGATTGGTTACGGCAGAAGATCTATCAAAATCAAGATAAGCGTTATGTGCCGATAATGCGTCGCTTGCCGCCCGAGGTGTCTATTAAGATTGATAAGCTTGGAGGTAAAGTCAACATTAATTTTAAGGGTGTAGTGCGATTGCCTGAGCCGTGGCGATATTATCCTGAGGATGATTTGGCAGCTTCTGTAATAGGTTTTACTGATCATGATAAAATCGGTCGTTATGGAGTTGAGGAGCAGCATGATGTTTGGCTGCAGGGTAAAGATGGTAGGATTCTGACTGAGAAAGATACTGCAGGCAGGGAAATTGCCATTGGCGAAAAGATTGTTGAAAGGGCGCAGGATGGCGTGCGCATAGAATTGTCTATTGATCGTTCCGTTCAGTCAAAGATTGAAGAAATCTTAAAGCGCAATGTTGAAAAATATGCGGCTGACAGCGGGCAGGTCATTATTATGGAGCCTGATACAGGTCGCATCATTTCTATGGCGCAATATCCGTCTTTTGATCCGAATAAGTTTTGGGATGTGTATCAGCGTCGTTATTTGACTGATCTGGAATTGCAAAAAATTTCTGGTGAGTGGCAGGAAAATCATAGATATTATCCGATTTTAGAAGAAAATTTAAGCCAGTCAGCTGCTGGTGTACAAACAGCTAGCGGTTCGAATTTGCTTACTGGAAATGTTACGAATAGTAGTAATTCAAATTTAAATAGCGCCAGCGGTTTTAGCGCAACAAGTACGCTTGGATCAAAAAGATATTATGTATATCAAAATGCACTTGGTCCTGCTGTTTATCGTAATAAAAGTATAGATGAAGTATGGGAGCCTGGGTCAATTTTTAAATCATTGATTGTTGCGGCTGCGCTTGATACGCATGCTGTTACGCCAGATACGCGTTGTGATATTTGTGGCGGGCCGGTTCGACTTGATGAATATGAGGTGCATACTTGGAATGATAAATATCGTCCGAATCAAACAGTTGCCCAGACTTTGCAATGGTCAGATAACGTTGGTATGGTTTTTGTGGCTCAGAAACTCGGGAAGAAAATGATGTGGCGTTATATAAAAGACTTTGGTCTAGGAGAAAGAACAGGTATTGGTTTTGATTCTGAGCAAAAAGGCGTTGTGCCTTTGTGGCGTTATCTGGCTGATATTGAGCATGCGACCTTGGCTTTTGGTCAAGGAATTTCCGTAACAAGCATGCAAATGATTACAGCTTTCACTTCACTGGTTAATGGCGGTTATTTAATGCAGCCATATTTAATTGACCGCATGATTTATCCTGATGGCAAGATAGAAGAAACAGAGCCAAAAGTTCGTCGCCGTGTTATTGCTGATGAGACAAGCGCTATAATTTCGTCAATGATGGTTTCTGACGTTGAAATCGGCGGATCTAAATTTGGTGGGGTAAAGGGTTATTATGTTGGTGGCAAAACAGGTACTGCGCAAATACCAGGATTTTATGTGGATAAAAAAGGCGTGAAACGCTATGGTTATGAAGATGGCGTTGGTACGACAGAGGCCTCTTTTGTTGGTTTTGCGCCGTTGAAAAATCCACGGTTTACAATGTTGGTGAAGTTTGATCGTCCGAGAGAAAATGAGTGGGGATCGACAACTGCGGCTCCAGCTTTTTCCGAAATCGCAGAGTTTTTATTGAAAGATTATTATAGAGTACCGCCGGAGAGGTGATTTGCGAATGTAGATTTGCACATTGATTATAAAAATGGCCAGAGAGCACGTATGATACTGTGTCCTCCGGCCAGCGGCATAATTTGAATTATGCCAATTCTACACCCATCGCTTTGGCCTTTCTGCTCATAATTTCCTTGGTTAGCTTTGCAATCGTTGAATACCGATCCATCGACTCGTCAGGAAGCCACACCTCAAGTTTTCTACGTATCTTTTTAATCAGTCTTAATTTTTCATCTCTATCAGTGAGACCTAGCAGGCTGAATTCAACATTGGGTTTAATCATGAATCTGTCCTTTCCGAGCTCTTGACCAATCATTTCCCACAGCTTAGCAGTGGTTTCTTGCTCGCTCATTGGTTCGAATCGTTTTTGTT